>JAGQHJ010000079.1 GCA_020431915.1 Cyanobacteria bacterium HKST-UBA04
CCCGAATGATAAAACAACAAATTGGCAAATCGGGCCATGCGGACATTCTCATCCCTAAGGGGTACGGGCTTAATCACGGACAAACCGTCCCCCTTAGACGCAGCGGTTAAGTAACCGACTGACAGGGAAGTAGGGTGAACAGAAGAAGAAGAAGAGGACGAAACAGGAGAAGAAACGACAGAACCCACCGGGGGGACAGGGACGCGAAACTGCTGATCAATAAAGCGGGCAGCGGCCTCGGCTTTTTGCAACCAGGCCCGTTGACCCGTGGCCCGGTACAGGGCGAGGTAGGCCTGGCCCATGGCCAGGGTATCACCCAGGTATAAAGTGTCACCCAGGTATACAGTATCACCCAGGTAAAGGGTGTCGGGCGTTTGGCCTGCATAGGCGTCGTGGCTAAAGCCGCCAACCTGATCTGCCCCCAGGGCACGGTTGGCTTCGACAAACCGGGTGGCCTGCAGGGCGGTTTGCAGGTATTGCTGCTTGCCGGTGGCCCCGTACAGGGTCACCAGGGCTTCAATGGCCCAGCCGTTTTCGCGGGCATACTGATGGCGATCCACACGGGGCAGCCCCTGGGCCCGACGGCCGACATCGTCCAGGGCAAAGTACGCATCGCTGTGATGCCCCGCAATGACGTCGGCATCCTGGCTGACGTAAAACCCGCCAGTCGTCGGATCACGCAAAAAGGTGGTCAGGTATCCGGCTACCCGTTCGGCCGCAGCAATCCAGTCGGCCCGGTTCAGGCGCTGGCCGGCCTGGGCGTAAACCGCGATGTTGTCGGCCTGCACCTTCATGATTTTTTCGAAGTGCGGATGCTGCCAATCACCCCCATGCGAGTACTGGTACACGCCGCCCCAAACGGGGTCGTGCAACTGCAACTGCGCAGTCAGGGTTTGCTCGATGCGGTGACGGGCGGGCTCGGCAATGGCCGGGTTGGAGTCATCGAGCTGGTGCAGGCTGAAGCGGATGGTGTCGGCATCCATAAACTTGTGGTACCCAAGCCCCCAGGCGCCCTGAACGGCATCATACGTGCGGTCATGCTCAAGCAGCAGGGCCTGCCGGACAGCATCCGACAAGCGGCTGTCGGCCGAACCGGCCAGGTTGGCACTGGCGGGTTGCACCGACGCGTCTTGCGGGGCTTCGGGTACCGGATCACTGGCCACCCGCTCAAGCAATCGGGTAAAGGACGCAGCGTCAATGTAGCCGGCACGTTTCACAAGCTCGGTGCCGTCCGGCTTAAAAATAATCAGGGCGGGCCAGCCATAGTCCTGGTAGCGGTTGGCCAAATCGGGGCGGGCATCCTGGTCCACCTTCAGGGCCACGTAGTGGCGGGCCAGCGCCTGCTGTACCTCGGGGCGGCTGTAGGTCTGCTCATCCATCACATGGCACCAGTGGCACCAGACGGCTTCCAGATCCAGCAGCACCAGCTTGCCTTCGGCACGGGCCTGGGCAAAAGCCTGGTTACTAAACGGCTGCCAATGGATGGGGGACTGGGCCACGGAAGGCGGCATGGTGGTTGGCACCAGCGGTTCGGTTGCTTCGGCAAAAGCCGGGGGAAACAGGAAGTCGATAAACACCCCCAGCTCAGGCGTTGCCGGGGCTTGAACCATCAAGGCCAGGGCCACCAGGGTAAAGGCCACGGTAAAGGTCGAGGCCACAAAGCCGAGTAGGTCCACCACGTGTTTGAGTTGACGATCCATAACAAGCATCCTCGGTTAAACCTTTTTCTGGCAAGACGGACCGACCAGAGAGAGGCCGACCCGATCACACGACAGACCAGGTGGGGGTGTTTCAACGATTCAAAAATAACGATTCAATAACGAAAAAAGGAGGGGAGAATGATAAACGATTTCAGTTTGGTTTCGTTTCGTTTGGTTCTCTAAGGGAGGAGGCCGGACTGCTTCTGTGTGTGTGTGGAAGGCAGAGAGCCCTAAGCCGTGTTTCGATACTGTTACTGTAACCGGTCGAATGGACCGGTCTCTGTCAGCTAGATGACACACAAACCCTAAGAGAAAATTAAGGGGCGGAGTGACCCACTGGAAACGCGCCCCGATAGCACGTACCATAAATAACGATCTAAAACAGATCCCCCTCAACCATGCCCCCAGCGCCGAGCAGAGAGAAACAAACCAAAAAAGGAGTCTTTGTCCGAAATGGCCCACCGCACGCCCCCCAAGCTACAAAAAAGCGACGCCGAATGGCGCGAGCAACTAACCAACCAGCAGTTTGACATTGCCCGAAAAAAGGGCACGGAACCGCCCCACACCGGGCAGTACTGCAACCACAAAGCCGACGGCACCTACCACTGCATTTGCTGCGGTGAGATGCTGTTTGACAGCACCACCAAGTACGATTCCGGGTCGGGATGGCCCAGTTTTACGCAACCGGCCACCACCGACGGCGTAGGCGAGGTACCCGACAGCAGCCATGGGATGTACCGCATGGAAGTGGTCTGCACGCACTGCGGCGCCCACCTCGGCCATGTGTTTCCCGACGGCCCGGCCCCGACCGGCCAGCGCTACTGCATCAACTCGGCGTCGCTAAACTTCCAGAACCGATCGTCGTAAGGGGGGCGGTTGCCATGACAAACCCCTCTGATACGACCGATACGACCGACACCACCAACCCCGCCACCGCGATTATTCGGCCCGCCCGCCAAACCGACCTGCCGGCCCTCGTTCAATTGATTGCCGGCATTGCCGAATTCGAGAAACTGGCCCACAAGCTCGAGGTCACCGAAGCCAAGCTGCGCGACGCGTTGTTTTGCGACCACCCGCATGCCCTCTGTTTTGTGGTAACACGCGCCGATCAAGTGGTGGGGTACACCACGCTGTTCTACACGTTTTCGTCCTTCCAGGGCCGTTACGGCCTGTACATTGACGACCTGTACATTGACCCGGCTCACCGCAGCGGCGGGCTGGGGCAGCAGATGATGCGCTACATTGCCCAATACGCCACCAGCCAGAACCTGGGCCGGCTGGAGTGGATGGTGCTGGATTGGAACCGGCGCGCCATCGATTTCTATGAGACCCTGGGCGCCGAAGCCCTCTCGGACTGGGTTAGCTACCGCGTCGAGGCACACCAACTCCAACAGCTCGCCAACGCCTAGAGCCCGCTTGCCGACAACCCCCAGAAGACGACACCCAGAGAAGCTGCATGCGTATCGGCATGACGCGCCTATCAGGTGTCCTACTTTCTTGTCAGAGACCCTTACTGTACGGTGCGGAAGCCGGTATACGTGTAGGGGTAGTGCCAGTAAAACCAGTTTCGAAACGAGCGCCGGGTCAACTGCGCGTCGGTAAACGGCGACCCGCCGCACACCACGTAATGGGCCCCGTCAAAAAAATCCTGGCTGTACGGTTCGTACAACGGCGACGGCTCAAAACCCGGCAGCGGGGCAAAGGGCGTGGCCGTCCATGCCCAGCCGTTGCCGTGCATGTCTTTCAGGCCGTAGGGGTTGGCCGGCTGTTCGGCACTGCCCACAGGCACGGGGGTCCATCCGGTAAAATTCAGATGGCCACCGCCGCCCACCGCCTCGGGTGAAACGGCCCCCCCAGGGTAACGCCAGTCGGCGTGATCGCCGTAGGCCGCCCGATGCCATTCGGCTTCGGTCGGCAGGCGTCGACCCACAAACCGGCAATAGGCCTCGGCTTCGGCATGGGTCACGTACACCGGCCAGCTCAGCGGCAGGGGCAGATCCTCGAACAGACTGCGCAACTGCCATGTCCCGTCGGCAGCCTGGAACCATTGGTGCGGGTGGGTTTTGGGCTGACCCTCGACACCCGCCGTCTGCACCCATGCCCAGGCCGACTCGGACCACAGCGACGGGGTTTGGTAGCCGCCGGCCGTCACAAAATCGAGAAACTCGGCATGGGTCACCGGGTGGGTTTGCATCGAAAACGCCTCGACCGCCACAGCCGTAGCCCACTGCTCGTTGTCCCACACAAACGGAAAGTCACCGGGCTCGGCCCCCAGCATGGCCAGACCGGCAGGCACCGGCTGAAACGTAACGTCGGGCACCGGCCCCGCCACGGGCAACGTGTAAGACTCGGGCGGGCGTTTATGGGCGTGGGGAAACTGGTGAATAATATAGAGCAGCGTTTCCTGGTGCATCAGCTCATGCTCGTAGGCCATCCACAACGCCTGCTGCAACAGAGGCAACCGTGCAGAGGCCACCAACGCCCCATCATCAACCAGCAGCCGATCAAACAACGCCTCAAGGTGCTGCCACACCTCGGTCTTGTATGCCGCCACGGTGGCACGGTCGGGCCAGTCAGAGCGGGCATGCACGTCGGCATCAGCCAGGCTGGCCGGATCAATGCCCCGTTCAAACAGGTCGTCAAAGGCCGGGTGAAAAGAGGCCTGCTTGAGCACGCGCTTAAATACCGTGTTAAACAAAAAGGCGTCAAAGTGCCCGTGGTAAAACACCACCGGGTGGCGCAGGGGAATGCCGGCCTGCGTGTAGGCCGACGCATCCACCCAATCAAACAGGCGGTCGGTTCGCTGCCGGGCCGCTTGGAAACGGCGGCGCAGGTCGGCCAGCACCTGCCTCTGTGCCTGTGCCTGTTCCTGTTCCTGTTCTTGCTTATAAGCTTGTGTCTGTGTTTGCCTCAAAATAATGGTATCCTCTTGAGAGACGCCAACCGCGCATGCCCCATGCCGCCACCCTTCCTTCTGACCATAAGCCAAACCCCCAGGCCAAGACAACCGTCCCCTATGCCCCCCCATGCCATGACTGATTCGCCTACCAACACCTCTACCCATTCACCCACCACCACCGCCGCCGCCTTAACCGATGCCGATGTGGACCGCCTGCGGACTGACACACCGGGGGTTGGGCAGGTGCTGCATTTTAACAATGCCGGGGCTTCGCTGCCGCCGCGCCCGGTACTCGATGCCGTCAAGGCGCACCTGGATTTGGAAGCCCGCATCGGGGGCTACGAAGCCGAAGCCGAAGCCCAAGACAAACTAACCCACACGTATGCGGCCTTGGCCCGTCTGCTGAACTGCCGATCCGATGAAATTGCCCTGATGGAAAACGCCACACGGGCCTGGGACATGGTGTTCTATGCCATGCGCTTTTCCCCAGGCGATCGGATTGTAACGGCCCGGGCCAGTTATGCCAGCAACTACATTGCCTTTTTGCACATGGCCCAACGCAGCGGCGTCGAGATTGTGGTGCTGCCCTGCGACGAAACGGGCCAGGCCGATGTCGCCGCGTTGGCTGCCATGCTCGATGAACCCGATCACCGCATCAAGCTGATTGCCATTACCCACGTACCGACCAACGGCGGGCTGGTAAACCCGGCTGCCGAAATCGGTACGCTGGCCCGTGCCGCCGGCCTGCCCTACCTGCTCGATGCATGCCAGAGTGCCGGGCAGTTGCCGCTGGATGTGACCAAGCTGGGATGCACCATGCTCAGCGCCACGGGCCGAAAGTATTGCCGGGGCCCCAGGGGCACCGGGTTTTTGTATGTGCGGCGCGACTGGATTGATCGCCTGGACCCGCCGTTTCTCGATTTGCATGCGGCCGAATGGGTCAGCCCGGATCGCTACGAAGTGCGGGCCGATGCCAAGCGCTTTGAAACATGGGAAGGCTTCGTGGCCGGCAAGATTGGGCTGGGCGTGGCCATCGACTATGCCCTGGCCATCGGCCTGGATGCCATTGCCCAACGCATTGACGATTTGTCGAATCAGCTGCGCCAGGGGCTTGCGTGCCTGAAGGGGGCAACGGTGCAGGACCTTGGCCAGCACCCGTGCGGCATTGTGACCTTTACGCTGCAAGGCCAATCGCCCCAGACCATCCAGCGGCGCCTGGCCGAAATGCACCGCATCAACGTCAGCACCACCACCGTCAGTGGCACGCGGCTGGACATGGAGGCACGCCACCTGCAGGACATGGTGCGGGCCTCGGTGCACTATTACAACAGCTCGGCCGAAGTGGATCGGTTTTGCGAAGCCGTCGGCACGCTTACACATTAAGCGTCAGCCAAGCGCCGACCCATTAAACCACCGCGTCGGTAGCCGCCTGCGCGATGCCGATGCGGTATGTTTTGTTACGCAAATTGTTACAGAACCGCGAATGGCCGCAGTTTCAGCCCATGTCGGGGGCTTTATAAAGGCAAGTCCCGCCCCTTATTACGCGTCTTTTTTATACCTTTCCTTTAATACGAAAGACATCCTCTGTAGAATAAACCCACTCCGAAACCCACCCGAAACGCAACCGCGCCCCCAACCGGAGCTGTGCCCCATGTCTTCCCCCACGGCCTTTTGCGCCTGCACTGCAACCGAACACACGGCTAAAGCCGCTCCCACCACCGTCATTCAATTGCCGCAGGCCGCCACCGATCGTGCCGCCGAACGGCGCCAGATCTGGGCCGGGCTGTCGGCAGCCCAACCGGAAATTGATTCGCGGTATTTCTACGACGCCCACGGCTCGCAGCTATACGAAGCCATTACCCAAACCCGGGCCTATTACCCCACCCGCACCGAGGCCGGCATTTTGCGGGCCCTGGCCAACGACCTGCCCCAGCGGGTACGGTTTAGCCAAATCGTGGAACTGGGCAGCGGCTCATCGGCCAAAACCCGTATTTTGTTTGACGCCTTGCAGCGCCAAAACCAGGCCGTGCATTACTGGCCCATCGATGTCAGCCACCGCATGCTGGAAGCCACCGCCACGGCACTGGCCCATCAGTACGACACACTCAGCGTCACCGGCCTGGCCGGCGACTATGCCGGGGCACTCAAGGCATGGGCGCGGCACCCAAAGGCGCAGCACGGAGGACCGGCGTTGTTTATGTTCCTCGGCGGCACCATCGGCAACTTCGATGCCACGAGCAAAAGCGCGTTTATCGACATGCTGCATGGGCACATGCGCCCCGGTGATGCCATGCTGGTGGGGTTTGATCGGGCCCCGCATGCCAGCAAACCGGTGTGGCGAATCGAGCAGGCCTACAACGATGAAGCGGGCCTGACGGCCGCCTTTAACCTGAACTGCCTGACCCACCTCAACCGGATTCTCGACAGCGACTTCGACAACGACGGCTGGCAGCACCAGGCGTTTTACAATACCGACGCCAATCAAATCGAGATGCACCTGCTGAGCCGGCGCCAGCAAACCGTGCACAGTCCGTACTTTGAAACGGCCCCCCTGACGTTTGCACAAGGCACGACCATTCGCACGGAAATTTCGCGCAAGTTCCATCCCGCCCCCTTTACGGCGCCCTTTACCGAGGCCGGCTTTAAGCACCTGGCCACCTTTGAGGATACCCGCCAGTACTTCGGGGTGTTGATGCTGCTGAAAAAACCCTAGCCCACACCTACATCTACCTACCCACACCTACACCTACCCACACCTACACCTATCCACACCCACACACACCTACACACGCCCGCACTTGTTAAAGCAGCGAGCCACCAAAAACGGTTGGCGAGGGGGTGGGTTTACTAAGGGTTGGTTTACTGGGCTTTAATAGAGGCCAGCCGAGTCTGGGCGGTTTGCTTGCCCGCCCCGTCCACCTGCCACAGGGTGGCGGCAGCTTCGTAGCGTAAAACCGGCTGTTGGGGCTTGAACACCTTTACCTTGCCAAAGGCCCGGTTGATATTGCCCTTGTGCGGCCCGCCGCCCTGCCAGTTGTCGTAGTACACGTAGCCCTTGTACCGTTCGTCCACCTTGTCGCGGTCCGTGAAACTGAGGTCATAGTAATAGCTCGGCTTCTTGTATTCCGTGCCGGTGTCCACCCCCCATTTAATGGCCACCATTTCCTCGCGCGTCAGGGGTTGGTCGGGGCGAAACGTGCCGTCGACATAACCGACGGAAAACCCGGCATCGCTCATGGCCTGCACGTAGGGATAGGCCGGGTGGGTCTTGGGCAGATCCGAGAAAATGGGCCCCCGCTGCGGGGCCAGCCGAATCTGCTCGTTTTCGGGCCGAATCATGTTGTAGGCCTTGAATAGCCACGTGATGTACTCGCTGCGGGTAATGGGCTGGTAGGGCTTAAACTCGGGGCCGGTCAGCAGGCCCTTGAACAGCCCAAGCTGGTTGAGCTCGTCGAGCAAGGCATAGGTGGGCAGCGACTGTACATCGTTAAAGGCGACGGCGCCCAACTGCATTTCGGGTATCTGGGCCAACTGGTTGTTAATGGTCCGAACCAGCTCGGCCGTGGCCTTGGCCTGGCTGGTGGCCGTCTGCGGATTGGTCGTCGGGTTCTGGGTCAAACCCAGTTGGGAGCGCATGGCCTGGTTTTCCGCTTCCAGCTCGGCAACCTTCTGCTGCAGGGCGCTGTCCACTTCGGCAGCGGTCTGCTGGCTGGTGCCACCATTACAGCCCACCAGGCCGACCATGCCCACGGTTGCAGCCAAGACAACCCCGGTGATGGCCACCATCGGGGCCCACGTCACAGGTTTTACACGAGTCAGTACCATATTCGCCCGTCTCCTCTGGGTCTTCTGGAGCCTGCCACAATAAACTTCTGGAACCGGTCCGCCATGAATACGTACGCAAACCGGCACCCTTAAAAGCAGGTCTCTACAGGTATACACACAGATCTAGCACGGGCACTGGGGGCATGGCAAACGCCCGCCCCGCCAAAACAACCCAAAACCCGCTTTGGCTAGGCCTTTACACCCATTTTTAAAGCATTCGCCGTTTTTGCCCATACCTTAACTACCTTCCCCCACCACCACACGCACCGGTTCAGTTTTCTATTATTCTCTTGTATTCCCTTTTATTCCCTTTTATTTCCTTTTATTTCAAAGATTCCAACACCAACAAACCGTAAGCCAACGGTCCAGTTAGGGGCAATATTGGCTAAACGACGGCTGATTCGATTCAACAGCCGTTTTTTTATGCCTAAAAAATGCGAAACTAGGGCGCCGTGGCCGGCGTGGCGTGGGCCGCAATGGCCTTCTCGAAAATCTCGCGGTACTTCGGCACCAAGTCGGCCCACTGGTGATGCTTTTTCAGGTAACTGAGGTTGTTGAGCCGAATCTGGTTGCGCGCCGGCACGGCCATGGTCATGGCCCGATCCAGGGTGGCCGCCATTTTCTGATCCACGTCGCGCAGGGCCTTGCGATCCGCGTCCGACGTGACAAGCCGGTCAAAGGCCTCTTCCAGGCGAGCCGGCTTGTTCTTTAGGGTGGGGCTGCCCAGGGCGTTTTGCACCACCATCACGGCATCCTGGTGGCCTTTGACGTCAAAGGGCTGTACCAGCAGCCCGGTTTGGCTGGCGCCTTCCGACTCGTTCCATGTCCACACCGTTTCTTTGGGCCGGTGCGTTTCGCGCTGGCCATCGGGGCCCCGGCCGTTCCATTTGGGGTCGGCAATCGTCGAGCGCAGGCCGCCAACGGCTGTGGCAATGGGAATGGTGCCAAACGCCTTGGCCTCCAGTTGCGAGATACCGTAAGGCTCGTAATAGCTGGTCATCACAAAGTAGTCGGATCCGGCATAGGCCTGTAAAATCTTGTCGCGGCCGTTAAACTGGTTTTGCAGCACCAGGCGCTTGTCGGCCACCAGCTGCTTCAGGTCGGGGTCGGCCAGCATCAGGTTGGTCAGGTTGCTGCCCGGTTTTTCCATGCCGTAGACAATAAACTGGGCATCGGCATGGTCGCGCATCAGGCGCTTGATTTGCCCGGCCATTAACTGCGTGCCTTTCTGGTACCAGTCATAGCGGTTCACAAACAAGAAGATGGTGGCATTGGGGTTGGTCGCCAGTCCTACACCCGGATCAGCCTGCAGGGCTGCCTTGTTGGCCCGCTTGTATTCGGTCATGGCCGCCAAATCGGGATCGCGCTTCAGGTGCACAAAGCCATCCTTGGCCAGGGCCGGGTGGTCATAGGGGTTTTCAGCCTCGGGTGTGGCGTGGATCATGTCCTGGGCCATGCCCGCCTGCTCCTTCCGTTTCAGGGCCCCCTGCAGATCCGTGACCGACGGGTCAAAGGCATACTGCCCTGAGCGACGGCGGTTGGCCAGCAGGTTGGTGTGCTGCATTTCGTAGCTGAAGTTGCGGTTGACGATAATGCCGTCGGCCATCTCGATACCGAGCACCAGCGGGTTGTAGGATTTTCGGCTCAGCAGCTTGTCAAAACGGCCCGGGCCGAACAGGGCCGTTTGGGCCTTGTCAAACGGGTTAAGCAGCCCCAGCACGTCTTGCAGCGGCCCCGGCTTGACGGTGGGTTTTTGTCCCCGCCTGACCGGTGGCACCTGCTCTTCGAGCGCTATGGGCACGTTGTAGGAGTTGTGCACCATAAACACCTGGGCCGGAGCTTTTGCCTTGGCATCGGCGTAGGCCTTGACCAGTTGGGGCGCAGCGGCCCCGGTCAACCAGTCGTGCACCCAGGCCAGATCGAATTTGGTTTTGGGCTTTACCTGATCCCAGAACGGGGTGGGGGTCGAGCCGGCCGGCACGGGAATGGTACCGTCGAGAATCGGCAACGACTGGGCCGCCATAGCCGAGAACAGGTACGTGGATGCCACGCTGTCGCCAACCATATAGGCAGGCTTGGGGGCTGTCTTGGCCTTGTCCACCTGGGTCAGGCGCTGCCAGAGCGGGCCGGGTTTTTCACCACGACGGGCCGCCTCGCTGAACACCTCGTCGTTGCGCAGCAGGATATCGACCACCCCGCTGGGTTCCTCCTTCTCCCAAATACTGACCGGCAGATCCTCGCCGCTGGGCAAGTGGTAGTTAAAACGCACGCCGGTATCGTGAACGGTTTTTTCCGACTCGCCGAGGGCGGCTTCAGCCGTGACCTGCTTGCCCCAGGCTTCCGTGAACGGGGCAATCACGTAGGGGTGCATGTTCCCCCGACGCTTAAACTCGTCGGTCGTCCAGCCAATAATGGCGCCCAGCCCACCGGTTTTGGTCAGCACGGACTCGGTGGTTAACACGGCCATGGTAATGGGGGCCTGGGCCTCACCAAAAGCCACTTGGCGCCGGGGAGTGGAGGAGGCGGGCTGGTTAAGCACCTGCCGATTGGTTAAAAAAAGCGGGTCAACGGCTGCGACTGGCATGAGTGTACATCCCTTATCCTGGTTGAAACGACGGCATTGAAGCCGGGCTGACGCCCGTGTCCGTGCAACCTGACGTATGGATGTATGGGGAGGAGGAGCGGTCTGTCGCCTGACTGCTGCCACTGCTGACATGGCTGACATGGCCGACAAACACAAACAAAGGCAACCCTCCCCAAGGCGGGGCGGTATCCTATCTTTACCCTTATTCCATAACGTGGTTGCTTACAGCGATTATAGGGGTTAAAGGGCCAAAGTCAAGCTATAACAAGGATTTCCACCCCGGCAATAGGTGTAAACCTTACACGATCTAGGCCCCGTCCGCATTCGCGCATCACCTCGCGTCGTATCGGGTCGCGTTGTATCGCGTTGTATCGCCGTTGTAAGTGGGGCTAGTGTCGGGGCCGAATTTTGTTGACGTCCACGTCGCTGTCAAACTCGTACTCGTCGGCTTTGCGCTGGGTTGCCATATGGGCCATGGTCATCGATCCGCCCGAATCTCTTTCGTCATGCTTGTGCATGGCCGAACCGGTGGCCACGGCAGCCGTCAGCGAGTGGTCGGCTGAAATCTTGGCTTCCACGCTGTCGAAGGTTTGCTCGCTGCGGTTGTAGCGCAGGTCCACTTCCACCACGATGTGCATGGTCTGATCCAGCACGTAGTTTTCGCGGCCCGGTGTGACAATGGGCTCGGGAATACTCGGGTCGTAGCGGCGGGCCTTCCAGTAGTCGGTTTTGTCGACGTTGTAGCGCAGGTCCACTTTTACCTTGTAGCGGCCGCGAATGTAATAGTGGGTAAAGTCGAAGCTCATCACCTTGTTCGGCTGCAGGGCGTAGATGTCGTGCATGGCCATTACCCGTATGGGTCGGCGAATAATGTGCGAGTAGCTCAGGTCCAGGTGCCTGGGCTCGATTTCGGGCAGCCAGTCTTCGTGGCTGCTGCGGAACAGATCCTTGAGCTGGTGGCGGAAGGCGTCGGAGTTGTTGATCTCATG
>JAGQHJ010000080.1 GCA_020431915.1 Cyanobacteria bacterium HKST-UBA04
GTCGAAAATCAATACATGGTTGTTGTCTCGTTGGGCGGATTGAGCAGACATAAATCGGGGAAACTCCCACACACACACACCAATTGTACCAAGCCGGTTTGGGTACCAGTTAACACCTTAGTATGGCATGGTTCGGGCGGGGCTTCAAGCCGTGTGCGGGGATAAGCCCGCCTGGGATCATGAGGTTGCCGGTTGACGGTTACCGGCTGACGGCTGCCTGGTGGTTGCCCGACCCAATGGCACCTCTGGCCCATGCCGTTGCCGGGCAAAAGAAAAACCGTCCTTGTGGCTTTTCTGTACATACAGGGCGAGCCACCAGAACGGCGTCATTGTTGCTTTGCTTCAGTCGTAAGGATAAAAAGTGAGGGGGGAAGAGTGTATAGAGAGTGAGTGAAAGAGAGCGTTAGGTGTGTATGGGTATGGGTGTGGGTGGGTGTGGATTGGGAAGTGAATCAATGGGCATCAAATCGGTGTAAATGCGGGTGTGTGGGTGTGTGGGGTTAGTGACAGCCGCAGGACGGGCAGCAGTCATGGGAAAGCTGATTCAGCGACGGGGTTTGTTGGCCAATACCCGGAGGCAGGCTGTTGGCGGCGGTGGTATTGCCGAAGGCCGAATGGCCAAAAAAGGCGGTGGCGGGAAAGGGCTGTTGGGCGTTTAATGCGGCAAGTGTGGTTGGTGTCATAGGGTTCCGTCTTTTTGGGTTCTGTGTGGCGTTTCTTGTGGCTGTATGAAGCCGCCTCAACCATGGCTGTTGTTAGTTTGTGAAGATTTGTATAACGGCACGGGCCATCAAGGCCTGTATAACGGTACGGGCCTTGATGGCCCTAGCGATAACCATCACGTGCCCTGGGCTAGTCTTGCCCGGTGGCGGCTCTTGCGTTTCGCTTCAGGTTGGCCAGACCGGTGCGTTCTACGGGGCTGTTGTCGTAACGTTGGCTAAAGGTGGCTTCGTCGAGCGCCAGCAGTTCGTCGGCATGCAGGGCCGTGTTGTACGGGCGGGCTTCAAAGGCGGCTTCGGTCGTGGGCTGGGCAAAGCGGATGTTCCACGGGCAAACCTCCTGGCAGATGTCGCAGCCAAACACCCATCCGTTCAGGTGCTCGGCAATGTGGGTCGGTAGCTGCTCGCCCCGATATTCAATCGTCCAGTAGGCAATGCACCGGTTGGCATCCAGTACGTAGGGCTGGTCCAGGGCATGGGTCGGGCATGCGTCAATGCAGCGACGGCACCGGCCGCACATGTCCGGGTGGGGGGTGGGGGCGTCGACATCGGCAAAGCGGCGGTTGATCAGCAGTTCGGCAATAAACACCCAACTGCCGTGGCTGCGGGTAATCAGGTTGGAATGCTTGCCTTGCCAGCCGATACCCAGTTCGGCAGCCAGTGGCTTTTCCATCATCGGGGCGCTGTCTGTTAACGGGCGGCCCTTAAACCCGGCGTCGCGGGCCTGGCACCATGCCAGCAGGTCGCGCAGCTTTTCTTTCAGAACCTGGTGGTAGTCGTCTCCCCTGGCATAGCGGGCCATGGTCAGTGCTGCGGTTGAAGCATCCGGACAGGACGGGGGTGGTGAATCACTGTAGTAGTTGAGGGTCATGCAGGCCACTGTGGCGGTGTCTGCCATCAAGGCGCCGGGGTCCAGGCGTTTGTCCTGGTTCCGGGTCATCCAGCCCATGTCGGCATGGTAGCCCGCATCCAACCATTGCTGCAGTTGGGCTTGGCGGGTGTCATGCCACGCGGCATCAAGCTGGGCCAGGTCCAACAGGGCCACATGGGTAAAGCCCAACTGTTTGGCCTGGTCCGTAAACGCTTCGGCGGATATGGGGGTAATTGAGGCGGTTTGATGAGACATATCGGGGGGCAGACGGGTGCAGCGGTCGAGCGTCTATTATATACTGGTGCACACCCCCTGCGGTCTGCCATGGGTGAGGGGGGTTGTACCGTCGGTTTATAAGGATGCTTGAGTGCCGTGGTCATCGATATTCTAGGCATAGGCGAGTGTATGGTCGAGCTGGAGAGCAGCGCGTCGTTTTACGATGCGGATCAGTTCAACCGCCGGGCATCGGGTGATGTGTACAACACCCTGGTGGCGGCCAGCAAGCTGGGGTGTCTGCCGTCGCTGTTAACCAACGTGGCCTGGGACGGCTTTGGCAAGTATCTGGTTGACCAGTTCAAGACCTACAACATTGATACAAGCCTGATTAAGACCGTCAAGAAATCCCGTAACGGCGTGTATTTCATTTCTCAGGCCGACCGGGGGACGAGCGACCACAACTTTATTTACTATCGCCATGACTCGGCGGCCTGTTCGATTACCCCCAGCCAGATTCCCATCGACGCATTCGAGCAGATTCGGGTGGTGTATGCCACGGGGGTTACCCAGGCCCTGTCCCGCTCGGCGAGGGAAACCGTGTTAAGGGCCTTCCAGATGGCCAAGAAGCAGGGGTGCCTGGTTTGCTACGATCCCAATTACCGAGAAGCCCTTTGGGGCCGGGCTGATGAAGCCCTGGATGCCTTGACCGAGGTGATTGGCTATGTGGATGTGATCTTGCCTTCGGTCGAAGATCTCAAGCCCCTGTTCAACTTCCCCGACGTGGAAAAAACCCTGGAATATTTCCGCCTGCGCGGTGTGTCGCTGGTTGCCCTGAAGCAGGGGGCTGACGGCGTGACACTGGGGTTCAAGAACTGGCAGAAACACCTGCCGGCACCGGCCGTGCCAAAGGTGGTCGATACCATCGGGGCCGGCGATGCCTTTAACGGCGGGTTTCTCTTTGGCCTGGTCAATGCCTACAGCCTGGAGGAATGTGCCCATATCGGCTCGATCGTGGCCGGTGAATGCATTAAGAAGGCCGGGCCGATTGAGGGCCTGCCGGATCGCATTACCTTGAACCGTTTGTTGGCCCAAGCGCCTAGTCCTGAAGTGTCGTCTCCTGTATTGGCCAGCTTGTCGGTGGCGGATGCGGCATCCCAACCCCAACCCCAGGCTCAATCCTCGCCTGAATCGGGGGCTCAACCCAATGAAGCCCCCGGCCAGATGGTGCCGGAGGCCTCTGAAACGGATAGAGCCGAAGACGCAGCAGGCGACGAAGCGGCGGCCACGACCTCGACGGTTGCCACGCAGTCCTAGAAGCGCATGATCGAAGCCCGGTGGGTGGGCGACACATAGAACGGGCTGTTCTGGTACTGACGCAGCTGCCGGTTATAGGAGGCATTGGGTGAATTGCCGCTGTGGCAACCCTGGTGGTTTTTACCGTAGTGTCCCTGGCCATAGTTACCGTAGTTGCCGTAGTTGCTGTACGCTGCCGACCTGTAGCCATTGGCATACGGTAGGGTGTAGCCGTAGGCGGGTTGGATATAGACGTTGGGCTGGCCAGAACCATACCCATAGCTGTAACCCCTGTTGTAGAGCAGTTGATTGGTGGCCAGGCTGCGCATCACCGACCCCACCGACTGGGCAGCGGCTTGGGGTGTGATGGGGGCTGAAGGCATCAGGGCCGGTATGAGGGTCAGCACCAGGGCAATTCCTGCGCACCGGCCATAGACGGACAAACGTTTCAACAGCGTAATCATGGGATGCAAGACCCTCCTCGTCACCTTGGGTTTATCTTCCGTTGGTCTCTTGTGGGTCAGACGTGGGCAAAGGTTGATTGTTCCTGGTTGTTCCCGTTTGTTCGGGCATTGTAACGGGATTGAGACACACTGGGCTTGATTTTGGCCGCTGTTTCGCGATAATTTTACTGGTGTAACATTATTGAGTACTGTGGGTAATGACGATACCAGCTGTTTATACCGTGCCGCCGGTACGGCCACCGGTAACCCGTTTTGGGGATGGGCGCATTTACCGCGTCAGGGACGATGGTGCCCTGGCCAGTTATATTGCAGCGCGCGACGCGTTTGTGGATCGCACAACCCCGCTGCTTGCCGGTACAAAAAGGGCCGGGGCAGCCCACAGCCGACACAACTCGGTTCGCCGAATCAATTACGATACAAAGCAGTTTGCCATGGTTACGGCGGTGTTGACCGGTGACGACAACGCAGCCTTTCATGGTTGGCTGCGCGATCATGCAAACCAAAAGCCTTCAGACCCCACCTTGGAGAGGTTTTATACAACCTACAGTGACGGCAAGCCGAGTCTATACGCCTTTGCCTATAACGACATGGTGGCCTTTATGATGCGCCATTTGGCACCGGGCGACCAGGATTGCTTTAACAAAGGTCAGCCGGTTACTTCCGACCTGGGCACCACCTACCAGATTGAAACCATCGGGTAGCCGTCTCCTAGAGCGAGGAGAAATCGCTACATTTGCGGCCCGACCCACTCCTGGGGTTGCAGATCCTCGGCCCGGTCGGCAATCTTGGCAAAGTCGTCCCCTTCGTTGAGCCGTTGTACCACGGTGTCCACGTCGTTTCGGCTAATGCCGTCCCAGGCCGGTGCGCCGGGATCGATATAGGCAAACTTCAGTGCCTGGTTTAAATTGACCAGTTCATCGATATTGGCGGCGTCAAAGTCGGCCAGCACGTTGCTTTTGGCCGCCTCAATCTCGCTATCCGACAAGATGCCGTCGGTATTGGTGTCAATTTTGGCGAAGTTGTCGCGGATAACCTGTAACAGCTGTTTGGCTGTTTCGTTGGTGTTGATCATGGCAGAGAGAGAATCCTTTCCACATCCTATGAACCACTATGAACCCATTATGATTAGTTATATTAAATAAACAGACAATTATCTGTTGACCCCTTTTATAAAGCTTTAAGGATGGTGGTTTAGCCCATGATCTCCCATTTTGCCCCCATTTTTGATGGGGCCTACATGTAGCTGTCCAGCTGGGTTTGGTCGATGCCCTGAGCCAGGGTGGTGGCGGTTTTAAGTGGGTCGGTGGCCATGCCTACGGTAAACGGGGCGGTTTGTAGCATGGCGTGCATGTCGGCCAGGGTGGTGGCTTCCATGCCGTACTGATCCAGTTGGCCGGGCTGGTAAATAAACGTGGGAAAGCCGTTGGCGGTTTGAATCATGCGCCTGGCCAGTTCGTAGCGGAGCCGCAGCGTTTCGGGGTGGTCTAAATCGTCGCGATGGGGCAGGCTGTTGAGGTGTGCCACGAGATCGGGGAAACCGGTAAAGGCAAACTGGTGTTCCTGGTCCAACTGGGGTCGTTCCGTGTTGCGCCGGATGATCGGCACATAGGTATCGAGATGGGTTTGAAAACCGGGGGAAAACTGCCCAAATGAAGGGTTATACCGATGGGAAGGGTGTTTGGCGAGCATGGGGCGGGTTTGCCAAGGCATGCTCGCTGGTACAGTGGGTATTACCACAGGAAACACTCGCTTATTGGGGTTGGAAACGCACCGTACTACTCTACCACGAACGTCGGTGTTCTGTGAAACCGCCTCCCTGGCTCTCTACAAGCGCATGCCAAAACCCCCGGCCTGTAGGACAGAACCGGGGGTAAAAAAGACTGGAAATAAAGCGGGTGTGCCGACACACGCACACAGAGAAGCTTTTAGAAGCGGTAGTGGGCAAAGGCCTTGTTGGCTTCGGCCATCCGGTGCGTTTCATCTTTCTTCTTGATGGTGGCCCCTTCACCGCGGTAGCAGGCAATCAGCTCTTCGGCCAATTTGTCTTTCATGCTCTTGCCGCTGCGGCCTTTGGCAAACTTGATAATCCAGCTACCGGCCAAAAACGAGCCGCGTTCGCGTCTCACTTCCATCGGGACCTGATAGGTGGAACCGCCAACCCGGCGGGCTTTAACTTCAACCAGCGGGGTGGCTTTTTTCAGGGCTTCCTGGAACACGGTCAACGGATTTTCATCCTTGATGCGCTGTTTAATCAGTTCCAGTGCGCCGTAGAACAGGCGTTCAGAAACGCTTTTCTTGCCCCGTTCCATCAGGCGGTTAATAAACTTGGCCACCTCGATGTCCTGGTATACGGGGTCACCCACCGGAACTCGGTATGCGGGTCTGTGACGACGTGCCATTGATGAAGAAACTCCTGTCTGGTTAAAAGCTTATACTTGCCAATCGTGAGGGCTAGGCCTTGGGCCGTTTGCTGCCGTATTTGCTGCGGCCCTGCTTGCGGTCCTTAACGCCTTCCGTATCCAGCGCACCGCGTACAATGTGATACCGGACCCCGGGCAAGTCCTTTACCCGGCCCCCGCGAATCAGTACCACGCTGTGCTCTTGCAGGTTATGGCCTTCGCCGGGGATGTAAGCCGTTACTTCGTAGCCGTTGGTCAGGCGTACACGGGCCACCTTGCGCAAGGCCGAGTTGGGCTTTTTGGGGGTCGTGGTGTATACCCGGGTGCAGACCCCACGTTTTTGGGGGTTGCCCGTCATGGCAGGCGACTTGGTTTTCTCTTTAATCTTTTTGCGTTCGTTACGAACCAGTTGCGCAATGGTAGGCAAGGTTTCTGGACTCCTAAAAGCTAATCCGTTCAAAACTGAGGGTGGTTAGACACACAACCCATTGGGGGCATTGATGCGGGATTTATTACCCTACACCAGTCATGGCCTCAATACAATGGGGTCGCCCAGGCCAATTTCAAGGGGGTAACCGCTTACACCGGCCTAGCGCATGGATGCCAGGAGGGGTGGGGATGCAGCCCAGGCTGCTTGGGACGACACCACACTCTATATAAAATAGACACCCCCTGTCAAGCAGGCTGGGCCGGTCTTATGCCCGGCTAGTTGTTGGCTGTTCCGGGTTGTCCCATGACAAAGCCCCTGTCCAATGCGTCGTAAACATTGGCAGGGGCTAAGTCTGAGGAAAGACTAACAATATTTAATGGATTTCAGTACGGTGGGCCGAATGGGGGACTCGGGGGTTACACACCAGCCCAGGCGGCACCGAAGGCGGAAAACAGGTCGCCGAGGGCAAACAAGTCGAATTCGGTGAAGAAGCTGTCGCCGAAAGTCAGGACGTTGCTGCCGCCGTTAACGGTCTGGTTGATGGTGGTTTGGGCCGAACCGGTGTTGCTGATGTTGGCTTGGTTCCAGGCCACGCCGCCATTGCTCATGGCAACCTGTGTCAGGCTAACGTTGGTCGGGTTCGTGCCGCCGTTAACCTGGGCAGTGTTGCTGCCGCCGGTCGTCATTTGCAGGGCCACGGTGTCACCGTTCATTACAGCGGTGTTGTTGCCACCAACCTGGGCAACCACGTTGGCGCTGCCGTGCGGGTTGTCGGCGGTGGTCAGGGCCACGTTGTTGTCACCGTTCTGGGTAACCGTACCGGTACCAACAAACTGGTTGTTGTCGGCACTCATTTCGGCCGAGGAACCGTCGGACAGAACCGTTGCGCTTTGGCCATTTTCGATAACCACGTTGCTGTCTTCAGCCGAAACAATGGCGCTGCCGTTGTCATCAAGGGTAACGTCAATGTTGCTGTCGGCAATGGCGGCAACCACGTCCTGGGCACCGTGCGAATCGGAACCAATGACGATGTCGGAGTCGACGGCGGCCACTTCAACGGTGTCGGCAATAATGTCGGCAGCCACGTTATCAAGGGTGGCAACTACCGTACCGTTGTCGTCACCAGCGGTGTCGGCACCAACGGCGTCAACAACCAGGCTGCTGTCTTTCAAGTCTACCGTTACGTTGCCACCGGCTACGATGTCGGCAACCACTGCTTGGCCCGTCAGGCTGACGTCGTCGCCAGCTGTTACGGTTACGGCGGAGTGGTTGGCGTTGTCGATGGTCACGTCGTCAACGGCGCCAACGTTCAGAACGCTGTCTTTTACGTCAACGATGTCGAGGTCGTCACCGGCAACGGCCGTCAGGTTGCTGCCTTCTACGCTACCAATCAGGATGTCGCCACCGGCAACCAGCTCGGCGTCACTATCCTTGATTTGGGTGGCAACGATATCGTTACCGGCTTCGGCAACCAGGGTGGAGTTTTGAACGTTTGCACCCAGGTCGTTGCCAACGGCGGCGACGATGGTCGAGTTACGGGAATCAATTACGGCATCTTGGTCGGCCACGACGGCACCATTGGAGTCGGTGGCAAACACGGTGGCGAAACGACCACCAACAGCGAAGTTGCTGCGGAGGAAATCGCCAATCAGTTCGTTACCGGCATCGGCAACCACATCACCATCGGAGTGGGCAATGACGGCGTTACGGCCAGCGGTTAAATCGATGTTGCCGTTGCTGATTTCGGCAGCGGCATCGCGCTGGGCGTAGCTGAATAAGTCTGTGAAACGGCCGAAAGCAACGTTGTCACCCGTGGAGCGTTGTTCAAGGCGGGCACGACGGCTGGCGTTGTTGTTCAGCGGTCTCAGATCGGCAGTGTTGCTGGCATTAGGGCCACCAACCGCTTGCTGAAAAAAGGTGTAAAAATACGACATTGTTAGTCTTCTCCTCTCTACGGGGAATACAAATCGGACTCTTCTCTTGAATATATAAAAACAAACAATTAAGACTTTGGAACGGTATATAAACAATTGTTAAAACATAGTTAAGAAAGTTTTAAAAATAGCCAGGTGTCTTCGATTTGGGGGTTTGGTATGTTTTTTGGCGCGTGGTTTGGTCTGCATGGTGGCGGGCAGAAATGAGTTGTGTTTTCTCCCTCTATTCAGGAGAAAGAAGGGCGGGGCTGGCATGGGTACGGATACGACCACGGATGCGGTCACGGCTGCAGTGATGTTGGTCTATATAAAGGTAAGGAGAGAAAGGGGCTCTGGGCATGAGAAAAACCCCGCCCCCAAGGACTGTAATCCTGGGGCGGGGTTTTAGGGGGTGAGGTGATGAAATAAAAGGGGGAATTATTGGGTGATGAAGTGATCTTCGGTTTTAACCGTTGTACCGTTTGCCAGTACGGCGGTCGAGCCGGCCACTGCCACCGAGCCGTTACGCTCTTCGTGCAGGGCGTAGTCGGCGTAGTGCAGGTTCAGGCTGCTGATGACGCTGTTCAGTTCAACCGTGCGGCCGTCACCGTAAACGGCTTTCAGGCCGTTGAGTTCGGCGCCGCTCAGGACATGGTCGCCGTTGGTGTCGTACAAGCCAGCCAGAGCCTGGTAGGCGTTGTCGAAGTCGCCGTCGGTTTCCTGAACCGCTTTGCCGTTGGCGTGGGCTACGGTGAAGTCGCCGGCACCAAAGGCATTGACGATACCGTCGTTGTTGGCGTCCACGATAACGGGGTCATAGATCTGTGCACCCGGCGTGCTCCAGTCAATGCCGTAATCGTTGCCCAGAGCGTTGAGTTGGGCGCGGATAGAGGCCAGTGCGTCATTGGCCTGGGCTTGCGTGCCACCAATGGCCAGAACGTTTGAGCCGCCACCTTCTTGGACTTGAACGGTATTCAGTCCTTGGGCACTGGAGGCCACAGCGGCCAGGATGATGTTGGCCCCGTTGCCCGATTCGTTGAGCTGGGCAATGTTGGCGGTGTGGTTGGCCGAGGCGGTTACGTAGCCGAGGTTACGGGAGTGGTTGTTGGCGTTGGTCGTCGAGATGGCCTGCATGGTTTCACCGTTGGTAACCTGGGCAATGTTGGCGCCGTCTACACGGGCGTTGCCGTCAAGCAACTGCAGGGTGCTGCTGTTGGTGGCATCGACCACGTTGCGCCAGCCGCTGTTGGTTTGGGTAATGGCGGAGGTGGCAATTTTCAGGGCGGCGTTGACGTGGCTGCCGTTGTTCTCGATGTTTTGGTCAATCAGCGAATCGACGATTTCACCGAAGCTGGCACCAATCATGCGGTTGGTGTGCTGGGCGGTGGTCGATATGTTGACCGTGGTGGGGCCACCGGTGCTGACGGTGGTCATGTTGTTGTAGCCGTTTTGGATGGCGGTGACGTCAAACCCGCTTGCACCGTAGCTGTCGCGTGTACCGCTGTTGCCACGGTTAATCTGGCGGCCGGCCAACTCGTTCATAATGGTCATAATCGAACTTCTAACTGCGCTCATGGGGGTTGTTCTCTCTTTCCTAATGGTTATGGGGACTAAACTTTTGGATGTTCAATGGGCGCCCTGCCCACGGCAACCCATGGCGGGTACTGTGTGGCAACGCGGGGTTGGGACACGGGGCGCTTTCAACCAAAACGGGGTTGGGGATGGGAAAACCCGAGGGGTGATGGTATCCAGAGCCTGATGTAACGATAAAAGGGGTCAGTGCGTTTGGATCGGTACCTGTACCTATGCCTTTATGTACCTGTGTCTTTATGTACCAGTGTGTCGTTTGTGATATCTGAGAGTATAAAAACAATCTTAAGCCGGTTGTCGCTAGTTTATGAAGATATATTAATTAATTCTTGAATATATATAATAGAAAGTAGCTCCCTGTCGGGGGTTGGTCCTGTATTTTTGGGATACACAAGCGTGCCGCCTGCCACTTTGACAAGGGGCAGGCGGTATGCGTTGAACCAAGAGATTAAGGGGGGTGAACCAAGAGGGGGAAAATCGGGGGGGCGGTTGTTTGGGGCTTATTTCTTTTTGGCCTCGTCGCTGGCTGCCTTGGCACCGGCACCGACCCCAAGGGTCTTGTAGTCCGGGTCCTTCTTGAACAGGCTGTTTTCGCCGTTGGCAAAGGTTGACAGGGCGCTCAGGTAATCCTTATCGCTGGTGGCTTTTTCGTCGTCACGGTCAATGACGTACGTATCCAGGTTGGTCAGTTCGCCGTCTTCCTTCTGCAACTTGCCGTCGCCGTTCTTGTCGTGGAAGTAGCCGCCGTTTTCGTAGCGAACGTAGTCGGCATCGAGCTGGTCGCCGACAATCCCGTTAATTTCGTAGGTTTGGTCGGCGTCGGTCACGTTAAAGTTCAGGTTGCTGTAGGCGCCTTTGCCGCCGCCGGCGTATTCGACGTTGCCGGCAACCTGGCCAAAGTTGAATTCGGCTTGATTTTTGCCGGCCTTGATAAAGCCTTTGACGGGCTTGCCGTCCTTGCTCTCGATGTCGGCCAGGACGAATTCCTTGATTTCACCGTCCTTCAGTTCAACGCCGTCGTAGGTAACCTTTTTGGAAGCCGGATCCATGACCACTTCGTGGATGGTCCCGTCGAGATCTTCAATTAGGGTGAACACCCGGCCGTTGACCGTGGCGGTGGGGCCCCAGGGTCTGAATTCGGCAGCCATCGTCACGTTGGGCGTGTCGATATAGGATACCATTTCGCCGGTTTCATCCTTCAGGCCATGGTAGTCGAAGGATTGGCTCTGGAAGGTGACGTAGTGCGGGTCGCCCCAGACACGGGCCTTGTCTTTGGAACTGGAAAACTGGACGGCATCGCTGGCGCTTTTGCCTACCGTGGACACCGGCAGGTCGTCGGCCACAATGGTTTTGGTGGTGGTTGGTGCGACCGTAAACGAGGTGGGCAACTTCAGCCGATCGTTAATGGTGCTGGTGGAAGAGGTACTGGTGCTGCCATGGCCAAGCAGGACACGGCTTTGGCGTTGCTGCTCCTTGATAAAGCTTTCAACCAGGGCCTGGTTCAGGGTGCTGGTTGGGGCGGGTGCTGGTTTGGGTGCAGCTACCGGCTTGGGCGCAGCAACAGGTGCCGGTGTGGCAACCGGTTTGGG
>JAGQHJ010000081.1 GCA_020431915.1 Cyanobacteria bacterium HKST-UBA04
CCATTGTCTGTTCGCCGGAAGACGCTTTCCGCTGCTTTATGGGCACCGACATCGAAGCCCTGGTTATTGGTAATTGTGTGTTGAAAAAAGACGAACAGGATCCTCACCTGGTTCGGCAGTACCATGACCAGTTCGAAAAAGACTAACTTCAAACGATTCATTGCCCTGGCACTGACCGCCCTCGGTTTGGCGCTCTTGTTTTTGGCCCTTAAAGCCATCGGCTGCAACGGCATACTATCGCTGGGCTGGGCAACACCGTTGCTGGCCAGCCTGTTGTTGCTGACGCTGGCCATTGGGTTCATCAAGCCCCTGCAGGGTCCGCTACTTGAATTACGCCTGAACACGCTGGTACTGCTTGGTGCCGTGCTGTTTTGCCTACAGGCCACCAACATGGGCCTGGGTTTAATTAAGGGGTGGGGCAACGACAACCGCATCAAGGCCGACGTCCTGCGTCAACGCCTGCCCCAGGAACCCAACCTGCAAATCGTGGTGGCACCACGTAATTTTATAAACGAACCCAAGGCGCTGCTCCAGGGCGCTCTGTTTCCGCTTAGCGGGGTACCGGATGCCGATACCCTGCTGTGCAACGAAGGGGGGCCCTGGGTAAGCTATCGGGCTGACCGTTACGGATTCAGGAACCCCGACGAAGTATGGGACAAAGCGAAACTGGACGTCGCCATTATTGGCGATTCGTTTGTTCATGGTGTGTGCGCCAAAGACGAGAGTAGCTTTGTCGATCAGGTCCGGGCCCAGTTTCCGGCCACACTGGGGTTAGGCATGCTGGGAAACGGGCCGCTTATTGAACTGGCCACCCTCAAGGAATTTGGCCTGCCCAAGCAACCGACCCACACCATCTGGGTGTTTTACGAAGGCAACGATCTCTTCCGGCAGCTCGACGACAAAGCGGGTGACTTGGATTTCGAGTGGGGCAAGGCCGGCAAACTGCAAGCCTACCTGCAGCCCTCGGGCTACCGGCAATATTTTGACCGGCAGCGTGCCCGCTTTAAAACCGCCGTCGAGCAACTGGCCGTCAACAACCGCACACGTCACCTCAACAGCCATCCCAACGTACCCGTCCTTACGCCGCTTTGGTATTTTGGCCTGGATCAGTGGCAATTAGCCCATGTGCAATCATTGCTGAACCCGATTTATTTTATGCTGGGGTTCAACCACCTGCATACCCCCTCTCCCGCCTCGGCCCAGCAGACCCTGAACCGTTTCGACCAGGTACTGGCCAGTGCCGAAGCCGGCCTGAAGCAGCACCACAGCCATGCCGTAATGGTATACCTCCCGGAGAAAACCCGGTTTGCCCTCAATACCCCCAACCCCATGCACGATTACGCCCTGCAGCTGGCCGAAGCTCATGGGTTTGACACCATTGACCTGGTCCCCCGGTTTACCGAAACCGGCAACCCTCTGGGCCTGTACACCCGGCAAGGCCATCACCTGAGCCAGGCCGGCAACGACCTAGTGGCCCGGACCCTGATTACCTACCTGCAACAACAAACGGCCCACCCCCAATAAAAAGGGCAAGCCGTCTGCTTTGATTTGTTGGGTAGGCTAGTTGATCTGAAAAACGCGCCGTGGGTTAAACGGCCGCTTTGGATTTCGATTTCAGCAGATCGCGAATCTCGCCCAGCAGCCTTTCTTCGGTACTGGGTTCAGGCGGGGCCTCGGGCGGCGCTTCCTCTTGGGCACGCAAACTGTTGATACCCTTCACCAGCAAAAAGACGCAGAACGAGACGATCAGAAAATCCAGGGTATATTGCAGGAACTGGCCATAATGAATCACCACAGCCTCGGTGGTCACGGCGCCAGAGGCATCGGTAACGGCCGGTTTCAATGTCCAGCCCAGGTTGGAGAAGTCAATGCCGGCCATCAGCAACCCAATGGGGGGCATCAGAACGTCGGCCACCAAGGACGACACAATCTTGCCAAAAGCCGCCCCGATAATGATACCGACCGCCATGTCCATCACGTTTCCCTTCAGGGCAAAGGTCTTGAATTCCGAAAGCATACTCATTAAAACCAGATCTCCATTTCTTGAATCCTGGCCGGGACAATGCCGAGCCTAAACATCAAACACGCAAACAAAATAATGAAGCCACTATACGCCAAACCACGCCACGTGCAAGCGCTGACCACAACATCCCTTAACACAATGTCTTTTGCACAAGGCCATTCCTAGGTTTAACTTTAAATCTTAAAAACAATCTTAAGGATAGAATCCCAATGTCAAAAACGTTTCTATGGTCGTTTTTATATGCTTGGACATTGAGGTAGGTATTCGCATCGGTCATACATTAGGGTCGTGCATCAACGCATGGGCGTATCCAAACGCGTTGGGCAAACCTGTTGACTTAGGGGCGAATGGGTTAACATAGGACAACAGAGTACTATGAGTCATTGGGGTAACGCCTTTCAAGGCGGTCATTTTCGGTATAACAATTTTCGTGGTGGCTGGGGCAACAACCATGTGCACCAAGGGGGTGGGTTTAACCACAACCGGGCACACGGCGGCTGGGGCAACGACAGCTTTAGCCAACGTGGCCACAACAACCTAAACCAAGCTTTCGGCGGACCGGGCCGTGACCGGTTTAGCCAGGGTGGTATTGGCAACCGCAACCGTGCCTACGGCGGCCGAGGCAATGACGCCTTTGGCCAGGGCGGGCGCTTCAACGACAACTACGCCAGCGGCGGATCGGGCCGTGACCGGTTTAGCCAAGGTGGTTTGGGCAACCGCAACCGTGCCTACGGTGGCCGGGGCAATGACGCCTTTAGCCAGGGCGGACGCTTCAACAACAACTACGCCAACGGTGGTTCGGGACGCGACCGCTTTAGCCAAGGTGGTCTAGGCAACGTAAACCGTGCCGATGGCGGCCGGGGCAACGACGTCTTTAGCCAGGGTGGCGTAAACAACCGCAACATTGCCAATGGCGGCAGCGGCAACGATCGCTTTAATATCGGTGGTCGGGGCAATACCACCACCGCCAATGGTGGGAGCGGCCGGGATACCTTCAACGTTGGCGGCCGTGACAACCGTGTTAACGTTAACGGCGGCAGCGGCTACGACACCCTGAACCTGAACGGCCAGCAAAGCGACTGGGCACGCTCTGGCAACAAGGGCAACTACAGCTACTATAATGCGGGTACCAACACCCGGGTTAACGCCCGTGGTATCGAGCAGGTAAACTACCAGTAACCCGCCAAGGGGTACTTCGATACCGTGGTATAACCGAATCATTCAACAGGCAGGGACACCAACACGAGTCCGTTTAAAGCGGACGCCCCGTGGGTGTCCCTGCCGCTTTTTTAACCCCAAGCCACCTGGCCAAATCCAAAGCAAACAATAATTCCTGTTACAAATATGCGCCCAGCTAGCACCAAATCCCTTAATTTTGTTTTTATAGTTGTATCTAGTTTTATGTGGTTGTTTTTGGACTACCTGCCTCGGTATTACTGCATTTTCCTGTCTCTGAAAATCGTGAGTTTAGGTTTTCGCTTTCTCAAGGAGTTCAATCATATGTCTCGATTTGATGTATTTGTAACCCAAACCGGCCATGGCGGTTGGAACCGGGTCGTGATTGCCGATTCCGGCAACGGCTTGTTCCGCCAGGAAGGAATGGGTAACGTCAACGAAGCCACCAGCATCGGTTCAGCCCACGACGTCTTTGATCAGGGTGGTCTCGGTAACGTTAACATTGCCCGTGGCGGCGGCGGCAACGACGTCTTCCTGATGGGCGGTACCGGCAACAAGAACGTCGCAGAAGGCGGTGACGGCAACGATGTTTTCAGCATCGAAGGCTACAAAAACACCACCCGTGCCGACGGTGGTGCCGGCAACGACGTTTTCTCGATCGCCCAAGGGTCAAGCAGCATTCTGCGCATTGACGGCGGCACCGGTGACGACACCCTGAGTCTCAATGGCCACGCGGCCGACTGGAACAGCCACGGTGCCACCTCCACATGGCAGCTGATGCTCAACCGCGCCAGCCGTCAGGTGGTTAGTGCCCACAATATTGAACATACCCTCGTCGAAGAATAGCGACAAGGGTTGACTCAACCATCAAAAAAGCCCGGTCAATAGGAATAGACCGGGCTTTTTGATGCCCGCCTGCCCCCGGCCCCAAACGCCTCAATTCCAAAGCAAAGCTTAAAATCTGGCAAGAAATATCAAAAGCCGCCCTTGAGTTTGTTTTTATAACATTGTCTCTCAATAAATCAAACCGGGTCGCCTGAAACAGGCCCCCAGCAATGTGTGTGTGTGACTAGGAAGGGTTCATATCTATGTCTATCTTTAATACGCAAGTACGGCAAATGGGTTACTTTGGCCGCAATACCGTAAGCACCGGCAACCGTAACGACTTGATTATCCAACAGGGTTTGGGCAACGTTAACCGGGCCAACGGCAACGGCGGCAACGACGTCTTTCTGATGCAAGGCGTGGGTAACAAAAACATTGCCAACGGCGGCGCTGGCAACGACTTGTTCATTATCCGCGGTGCCGGCAACGAGCAAATTGCCAACGGCGGTGCCGGCAACGACACGTTCCGCGTGGCCGGTAACGGCAACCTGGTTCGCATCGACGGCGGCAGCGGCTACGACACCCTGAGCCTGGAAGGCCAAGGCCCGTGGCACAACTTTGGCAGCAACACTAGCCGCCTGCGGTTGTACTACAACCCGGCCACCCGCAGTTTCGTTAGTGCCAAGAGTATCGAACAGGCCAACCGGTAATTCGCGCAAGCGCACAGCATTGCGACAAAGGGGCGGGTCGGTGTCATCATGAGACACCGGCCCACCTTCGTTTTGTACCGTACCGCCCTGCCATGCCTAGACAGGGAAATATTTTACGACCTTACATAGGCCTTTAGCCCTTTCCCTGCTTTGAGTCACCCCAGAACCAGGCCAATTAAAGCACCCCTAAAATCCGTCGATACGAGATCATACTGTAGCTCAACCCCCTTCAGGAGCCTTCAAGCCCATGCACATTCACGGCGGAAGCCTTCCCCCTGACAACCGAAACCGGATGAATCCCCATAAACCTGGTAATACTGGTACTTCAGGCCAGAGCAGCCGGCCGGAAGACACCAACCCAAACAGCCATGAGCCACGCAATCCCAAAAAAGGGATAGAGCCCAAGCCCGAAACCCCTTTTACTTTTGGAAAAAGCGATCCTTCTCCAATTTTCAGCTCGCCCGATTACATTGTTCCCTATGGATTAAGCCTGACCAGAAGGGATATGAGGATTTCCGTAATTAACCAGCTAAAAAACGGCAACCTCCTTCTTAATCCGCCCCCACAACCAGCACCCAACCCGCCAGACGATGGTCCAGTCGCCGACTAATGACCTCTACCACAAAGGCTTTCCTGGACGGTAAGGCATCAAGCGTATAAATGGCGGACAGGCACAAAGGTAGCGGGATTCGAACCCACGGTGGCATCAAGCGTATAAATGGCGGACAGGGTGGGATTCGAACCCACGGTGGCGTTAACCACACAGTCTTTCCAGGACTGTACCATAGACCACTCGGACACCTGTCCACCATCGGGTTATAGTCCCGTTTATTCTCGCCTAAGGAGGCACAGGCGTCAATGCGCGTGAACAACCGCTGGATCTGGGTGTCTCTGGGGACAGGCTGTTGGCCAACGCCCATGGTTTTAGCGGTAACACGCCGACTGGCGTGTTACCGCTGCAAACTGCTAATCGAGCGCTGCTTAAGGAAGCAGCATCATCGGCATCATCAGCTTTTCCTGGCGTATCTGGTCAATTCTGTCCAGAGCCATCATAATAGACATTTTCAAGTCGCTGGCTGTCATCGCCAAGTTATTCATCTCGTTCACGTCCGCCAACGCGTTCTGTACCTGGGTCTCTAAATCACCGGCAGGATCCAGAGTGTTGATTTTCGCCAGGTTCTGGATACGTTGCTGCGTGATCTGGGCCAACGTGGCATCGGCCTGTTTGACCTGGTCTACGGCACTGCGTGCATAATACGGTAAATTATCGTAGGCATTTTGATACGCGGTCTGGTCGGCCGGATCGCCAGAGGCCTGCCAGGTATAAAAGGCAATCATGGCGGCCTGGACACCGGGCATGCCCATATCTGCACTACGCGAGGCCCGAACGTAGGCCTCTTCGCTGTCCAGCATGGCATTCTCGTCCTTGAGCATGGTTACCGCTTCCAACTTGGATTCCAGTTGATAGTAGGCGTTTCCTACCGCAAAAATAAGCGCGGTATGCTGTGTATTCCAATTGTCGAGTTGCGTCAGCTGGCTGTTCAAGTCGGCTTCCATTGCGTCTAAATCGGCATCATCGGTTTCTGTGCTGGCATGGCTGACGGCATTCACGGCAAAGTTAATGGCGCTGCTGCCGGTACCAAGCAATGCGGCCAGATTACTGATTTGTCCTGAGACGGTACCTGCTGCAGGAGCAGGTGCTGGGCCGGGTGCTGGGCCGGGTGCTGGGCCGGGAGCTGGGGCGGGCGTAGGAGCGGGTGCCGGGGTAGGGGTAGGAACAGGTGTGGGTGCCATCATGGGCGTTGGAGCTGGCGCAGGCGCCGGAGCAAACGTGGGCATCAGCGTAGGGATTGGCGCCGATGTACTCGTCATCGAGCCGGTCATCGAGTCAGTCATCGAGCTAAAAGGCATCGTCGAAACAGAGCCGGTTGTGCTTGAGTCAGACATCGTCGTCGTGGTGGCTGCCATCATTGCAGCAGTAAAACTAGGGTTAATCATGTTGCTCATTGAACAATCGTCTCCAAAGTTGGGCCATGCGCCGTAAGCCTTCAAAAAAGGCCTCATGATCGATGCAATTAACCAAGGCTATCTCTCTCTCTTAACCAAAATAGCTTTACGTTCTGTACGAAGGAGTCCAGAATTTAAAGCATATTTTTATAAAAACAATCAAAAAGAATAAGCTGTTGCTATGTAAACAAATCATTACATAGCCTGCCGTCCCTAAACCAGGCAAGCCTCCAAACTCACCTAGCCTAAAGCCTCCTCAAGCCCCCAAAGTCCCCCATGGGTAGCTGTCCCCCAAGGCTTACCAGAGCTGATCCGTCGCCTTAAACCGAATACGCTTGGATTTGGCACCGGTTGTACCGGTTATGCCGGAACGGTCGAATGTCGACGGAAACGGCGCATCTTTCAGCGATTCTGGCCAGGCAGACCCATACACCATAGGCGTTTGATGGTCTAATTGCACCATATTGCCCTCAATCTCGCCATATCCATCATCCTTGGCCTGCTGCAGGGCAATATACCGCGCTATAAGCTCTGCACTCATCGTCTAAACCCTCTTATCGCTTATATTGTATTTATAGTATTACGTAATATTAAATGCCCCGCCTCCTTCGGCTGGTCGAGACTCTCAACCGGTTGAAGCGGTTTAGACGTGAACCGAGGGACGTTTGTTGCCGAAGAAACCGCCCATGCCAAAGTGCCGAAGCGAGGCCAGTGGCTTGGTTAGCCAATCCAAGTTAAACCGCCACGTTGGCAGCCGCAGGCGATCGGTGGTTTTGGGGTACTCGTTCATCACTACCAGGCCTTCATCGGCCCAGCCACGCAGAACCACCTCGCGGTCGGTGCGTACCACCGTGGGGGGCCGGCTAAAATCGGTATGGTGAATCAGCACGTCGAAAGGCCTTTGGCCCATATCAAGGGCATGCTGCGACAGGTTCACCCGCTGCCCGTCGGCAAACGCGGGGTTTTGAACCTGAACCCTCGTGGCAAACAGCGGCGAAACGTTCTGCGTATAGCTCGCATCGGGGGCCAGGCCTACGGACAAACCACCCGACGCATGACGGCGAATGTTGACGGCCATGTTGGTCAGGGTATCAATACCCAGGGTCATCACCGGCTGGGGAGCCGAGGCATCGGGTTCACCGGCCGACTGGGGCCCCTCAAGGCGAATAAACTCATCGGCCTGAAGCCCGGCCAAGGCTCGGCGCAGTTGGGGCGCAACCTTTCCAGCCGAACGAAATGTGTCTTGAAACCGGCCAAATGCCGGCTGAAACGCAAGTGAAGCCACTGTCATATCGTCATCCACACCCTTTATTGGTTACCTTAATAAGGGTTATCGTTGTAGCCTATAGCCTACACAGAGCCGTATGACGCTGCAAGCCCCTGCTTAACAAGGCGCTGGCCAAACGCACTTTTTTCAAAGGCTTCGCGTTTATTAGAGATAACCGACAGCCCGGCCCTGTTCCGTTTTCTGTGCCTGCCCATGATAGGAATTTACCCTCCTTATGCGTCTTGAAGCAATACCTGCTGCTCGTTTTGCTTTACAAAAGCCCGTTAAAAACCGCCCTCAAACGAAATTTTCGGGTATCAGTAACGACTTAACCCAGCCCTTGGCCATGAGGCGGTTACCGCCCCAGCTAACGTACATGTTTCGCGAACCCAACGTGCTGCTGCCTGCCGCCCTGTATATTCGCCAAAAATTTCCGCAGGGCGTCCCCATTCGGGTATACGGATCGAGCGACTGGTCCGAGCCGTGGTCGTTGTCCATGGCCATGAAGCTTTCGCAAGGCCTGGCCCCCGACATGACCCCGGCCAGCCAATACCCCATTGACGCGACCGAACTATCGGAAGGGCGTGTTGCGGTTGCCAAAGCCGGCTTTATAGCGCTTGATGAGAACCGGGTAAAACCCGATGGCAGCCCCAACGACCCCACCGGCACCGAATACGAGCGGGCCAACCAGTCACTGGGCAGCTTTGCCCAAAAAGTCGGTGCACCCAACGTCAGCGACTGGCGGCTGGACGGGTTTATGACCCGAGAACCCCAACGGCACCCACCCGCCGAGGTTCGGCAACAGCTGGACACCTTCAACCTGCCAACGCAATCCAACGCACACTGGTACCGCGTCTCCAACGATCTGCGCGATAGCGTCAGCTACCGGCATGCCACCATCCAGGAAGATCTTCGGCAAAACCCGATAACGAAACCGACCGTGGTGTTTATGCGCAACCTGTGGGTCTACCTGAATGCCCACAACCCGCAAAACAACGAACCGCAACTGGTGGCCCAGACCCTGGGGCAGCAAATGCCCAAGGGTAGCCTGTTGGTGGTAGGCGAACTGGACACGCCAAGCGGAGTGAAGCGGACAAAAGACGTTCTACAAGCCCTTGGCAAGCAGATACCGGCACATATCTTGCAAACTATTCTGGACAAGCAGGCGCTGGACTTACCCGGCGTTTTAACCCGTGCCGGTTTCGAGGCCGTGCCCGCCAGCGAACTGCGTGTGCTGGGCGGCAACGACGAAGCCGAAGGCCGCCTTTGGGTGAAGAAATAACCGGGTCTGTGCTTAAATATTAGGGTTATCCGACACACCGCCCCTACTATTGAGTGGCTTGCCATGGCTGTTTCCATGACCCAATCGGTTGAGCAACGCATCGAGAGTTTGCGCCGTATCCTGCGCCAGCATAACCATGCCTACTACGTGCTGGACAAACCCAGCATCAGCGACGGGGAATATGACAAGATCTATCAGGAACTGGTGGCTCTGGAAGCCCAGCACCCCAAGCTGATTACCCCCGATAGCCCTACCCAGCGGGTAGGCGATGCCCCACTGGATCATTTCGAGCAGGTGACCCACCTTAACCGCCTGTACAGCCTAGACAACGCCTTTAACACCAACGACTTGCAGGCCTGGCGCGATCGGCTCGTTAAGCAACTGGGCGAGGAAGCCGCCATTGAGTTTATGGCCGAGCTGAAGCTCGATGGCCTGGCCATTAGTCTGATGTACGAAGACGGCTTGCTGCGGTACGGCGCCACGCGCGGCAACGGCCAAGTGGGCGAAGACATTACCCAGAACCTTCGCACCATTCGCAGCATCCCCCTCAAAATTCCGGTGCAAGGCACGGCCGCCCCGCCCAAAAAGCTGGAAGTTCGGGCCGAGGCGCTAATGCCCATCGCCAGTTTTTTGCGCCTGAACGAAGACCGACGCAAGGCCGGCGAACCGGAATTTATGAACCCGCGCAACGCCTGTGCCGGCTCGTTGCGACAGCTTGACCCGCAAGTACCGGCCTCGCGCAACCTAGACGCCCTATTCTACACCGGCATTATTATCGAGCCGGGGCCCGACACACCGGCCATTACCACCCACCAGGCCATGCTCGACTACCTGGCCGCGCTCGGATTTAAGCTCAACCCCGTCCGGCAGCATTGTACCCACCTCGACGACCTAGAGCAGACCATTGCCCAATGGGACACCCAGCGCCACAGCATGCCCTTTAACAGCGACGGGGTGGTGGTCAAGGTCAACGACCTGCGGCAGCAGGACCGCCTGGGCTACACGGCCAAAAGCCCCCGGTGGGCCGTGGCCTACAAGTACCCACCCGAGGTGAAGCCCACAAAGGTCTTGGACATCGAGCTAAGTGTCGGCCGAACCGGTAACATTACCCCGGTTGCCGTGCTTGAGCCGGTCATACTGGCCGGTACCCAGGTGCAACGGGCCAGCCTGCACAACTTTGACGAGCTGGGTGAAAAGGACGTGCGCATTGGCGACACGGTGGACGTGCACAAGGCCGCCGAAATTATCCCCGAAGTGCTCTGCGTCCACCTAAAAAAACGCCCCCAAAAAACCAAGGCCGTCGAACCGCCGGCAACCTGCCCCGTGTGCGATGCACCAACCATGCGCAAGGAAGGCGAGGTGGCCCTGCGCTGTAGTGCCCCCAAAACATGCCCGGCCCAGCGGGCCAACCGCTTTGAGCATTGGGTAAGCCGCCAGGCCATGGACATTGACGGCGTGGGCCCGGCCCTGCTTGAGCAATTGATGGAGCGCGAGCTGATTGACACCCCGGCCGATCTCTACACGTTAAGCGTCAACGATTTCCTCACTCTGGATCGCATCAAGGAAAAGTCGGCACAGAATGCCTACACCTCGATTCAGGCCAGCACCGATCGTCCATTGGCACGCCTGATTAACGCGCTGGGCATGCCGCACGTGGGCAAGGAAACTGCCGTGCTGCTGGCCAATACGTTTTATTCGATGGATGCCCTGTGCCGGGCCAGTGACGCCGATCTCGTCGCCATCGACGGTGTGGGGCCCAAGGTGGCCGAAAGCATCGTCACGTTTTTGGC
>JAGQHJ010000082.1 GCA_020431915.1 Cyanobacteria bacterium HKST-UBA04
CAGCGACGAGCTGGGGGCGGCCAGTGTGGTGGTGACCCACCAGCCTTCCACCATCCAGCGCTGCGCCGACCGCATTATCCTGCTGTTTGATCAGAAAATTCAGTGGCACGGTACCGTCGACGCGTTTTACAGTACCGACAACCCCTTTGCCCATCAGTTTGCTTCGGCCTCCCTTGATGGCCCCATGACCATTGCGGACTAGATGCCGGTGCTTGGGTGTTAAACCAATGTGTCCTTGGCCTGGCTGAGTTTGTCGAAGCTGCGGTATTGGATGGCTTCGGCCACATGCGTCGCCTCGATGCGATCGGCGTTATCCAGGTCGGCAATGGTGCGGCTGATTTTCAGAAGTCGATCAAAGGCGCGGCCACTCATCTTGAACTGGCGGATGGCCTGCAGCATCAGGGCCTCGGTTTCTGGCTTCAGGCTGCAATGCTGCTTTAATTCGCCGGGGCGCATCTGGGCATTGGTGGTAATGTCGGTGTCGGCAAAGCGCCGGGTCTGGATGGCACGGGCCTGGCTGACGCGTTCGCGGATGCTGGCCGACGACTCACTGCCGGTCGTGTGCGGGTGCTGGTGTAGGCCCAGCAGCTCGTCCTCGCTGAGACGGCTGACCTCAATCTGTAAGTCAATGCGGTCGAGCAAGGGACCGCTGATTTTGCCGAAGTAGCGCTCGACGGTGGCCGGGCTGCAAATGCAGGCCTTCAGGCTGTCGCCTTTGTAACCGCACGGGCAGGGATTCATGGCTGCCAGCAGCATCACCTGGGCCGGGAAGGTAACGGATTGCTGGGCCCGGCTGACGGTAATCACGCCGTCTTCCAGGGGCTGGCGCAGCACTTCAAGCACCTGGCGCGGAAACTCGGTAAACTCGTCCATAAACAACACGCCCCGGTGGGCCAGGGTGATTTCACCCGGTTTGGGGTGCGTTCCGCCGCCAGTAATGCCCACGGCCGAGGCCGAGTGATGGGGCGAACGGAAGGGGCGGTGGGTGATGACCTGCGTGTCGTGGGGCAATTGCCCGGCAATGCTGTAGATACGGCTAACGTCCAGGATTTCGTCGAAGGTCATCGGCGGCAAGATGCCCGAAAAGGCCTTGGCCAGCAGCGACTTGCCACTGCCCGGCGGGCCGAAAAGCGCGGTGTTATGCCCACCGGCGGCGGCAATTTCCAGGGCGCGTTTGGCCAGGTGCTGCCCCTTGATCTGGGCAAAATCAATCAGGGGTTTGTCGTGACGGTGCCGTACGGATTCGATGAGCGCGTGGCTGGAGATGGCCGCGCGGTAATGCTCGGGATGATCCAGCAGTCGGGGCAACTGTGACAGGTGATCGATGCCGTACACCGCCACGCCTTCCACCAGCGAGGCTTCTTCCTCGTTGGCCTGGGGGACGACAATGCTGCCAAGCCCATGGTCGCGGGCCAGCAGCGACAGGGCCAGCACGCCCTTGACGGGGCGCAGCGTGCCATCCAGGCTGAGTTCGCCAATGAACAGGGCTTCCTTGAGCAGGTGGCTTTCGAGCAAAAATTCGGATTGCTTGAGGATGGCCACGGCCATGGGCAGGTCGTAGGCGGCCCCGATTTTTTTGACTTCCGCCGGGGCCAGGTTCACGATGACCTTGCGCAGCGGAAACTCGAAGCCGGCATTCTTGATGGCGGACTTGATCCGCTCCTTGGCTTCGCTGACGGTGGTGTCGGGTAACCCGACGATGTTAAGTGCCGGGATGCCCGTGGTAATGTCCACTTCGACGGTCACTGGCACCCCCTCAATCCCTTCGATGGCCCCGGTCTGGATCCGGGTGACGGCCGGGCAGGTTGTCTCTGTTGCCTCAGGAGCCTCAGACCCATACCCGTACTCAGGATCACACGTTAACGTGTTGTGGGGTGGGGCAGTGGTGTCCGTCATCAATTCAACAGGCCTCCGTGCAAAAGGGGGAACCGCTTACTAGGCACTATACCGGGCAAGGGATGTCGATGCCAGTGCCCGGCGACCAACCGTTACACATCCGTGCTTGATCAAACGGCCCATACCTTATCCGTGCCTCTGCAGGGGAACGGGCGCGGACGTGTGTGCTTCTGTCTCGGGTAGTCGCAAGTCGGGGGTTTGGCTACAATGGGTAAAGCTGACCGCATTAACCCGTCTTAAACTGTTGGAGAACCCGCCCCCCATGAGACAGTGGATTGCCCTGACCCTGGTGGCCTGCTCGGTGATTGCCGTGGCCATTGGCCTGTTCCAGAGTGCCAATACCTACCGGGCCCTAAACGACCCCGACAAGAAAGCCCGTGCCCTGTTTGGCAACCAGCCCTACCTGGCCCTGATCAGTATTGACGGCATGATCCATGAGGAGGCGGCCAGTTCCGGTGTGCTGGATCAGAAGCCCAGCTCGGTGCAGGCCCGCAAGGCCTTGTACGAGGCGGCCAACGATGCCGATGTCAAAGGCGTGCTGCTGCGCATCAACTCGCCCGGCGGCACGGTGGGGATGAGCCAGGAGCTGAACGCGGCGGTTAAGGCCGTTAAAAAGAAAAAGCCCGTGGTCGTGTCCATGGGCGACGTGGCTGCCAGTGGGGGCTATTACACGGCGGCGCCTGCCGATAAAATCGTGGCCAACCCCGGCACGCTTACGGCCAGCATTGGCGTAATCATCCACACCATGAACCTCGAGACCTTGATGACCCAAAAACTGGGGGTTCGCCCGGTGACCGTCAAAAGCGGCAAGTACAAGGACATTCTGTCGCCCTACCGTCAGCCCACGGCTGACGACATGGCCATGATCCAGAAGATGATTGACGACTCCTACGCCCAGTTTATTGGTGCCGTGTTGGAAGGACGCCTGGCCGGCATTGACGACCCGGTCAAGAAGGCGGCCATGGAAAAAACCATTCGTTCGGTGGCCGATGGCCGTATCGTGATTGGCTCGGAAGCCGTCAAGGTGGGTCTGGTCGATGAGGTTGGCGGCCAGGAGTTCGCCAAGCAGGTGCTGGCCGATCTCGTTAAGGAGCGCTACACCCGCATCAAGGAAGACCTACCCCTCAAGCCCTATGGCGGCGGTGCCTCCTTCCTGGATTTGCTGGCTGGTGATGGTGCCAGCAACGGCCCGTTGATGCCGCTGCTCGGCTGGCTGGGATGGCTGCTGCCCCCTGCCGCCAACCAGGTGGCTGCCCCGTTGCCGATGTCATCAGGCCGAATTGGCTTGCCGGGTTTGGGTGGCGTCGGCGATGTCCCCGTCAACCAGCCTCTGTGGTTGATGGAATAACCCCTTGAGCCAATCACCCCTGGGGGGCTTTGTGCCAGAGAAAGGAAAACCCGGTTGAAAATGGAGCTGCATGCATGTTGAACGCCGTCCAAACGCCTTCGGAAGTGCTTTATATGGGGCTGTTTCACCCCGTCGCCCTTTATGAGTCGGTTATTGCCAGCGAGCAGCACGATCAGGTGCGCGACAACCACCTGATTACGGCCAGTCTGGTGGTGGTGCTCGTGACCCTGCTAACCACCTTCAGTGCGCCCGGCCTGCAGCACTGGCCCGTGTCGGTTATCCCGTTTGTCATTACCGTGGCCTTCCGGTTGTCCGGGTGGTTTTTTGCCGTGTTTGCCTTTACCCTCACCAGCTATATTTTTGAAGGGGCCTTTCACCTGCGCCGGTTCATGATCTTGGCCGGATATGCCGTGTTGCCGTGGATCTTCGTGCCCATCCTCAAGCTGTTGCCCCTGCTGTTTGGCTTGCTGGGACAAGGCATGGCCGTGGTGGGCGTGATGGGCCTGGCGTTGTGGACCTCCGTGCTGTTTGTGGCGGGTCTGAAGTTGACCTTCAACATCAGTGGCGAACGGCTCGTTGCCCTGGTGGCCCTGCCCTTCCTGATGATGCTGGTAGGGGTCGGCTGGCTCAGTGGGGTATTGACGTCGCTGGTGCAGTGGACGTTTGGCCATACGGTATAACGAGGCAAACCCCCGCCTGCCAAGGGTTTGGGCAAACGGGGGTAAAATGTGTTTGTAAGGGTGTGTGTGGCGTATTTGCCAAGCCGTCTAAACGGGAAGACTAGCCACGGGGTTGCATGTTGTCGATGAAGTCTTCATCCGTCAACGTGTTGGGGTCGTTCAGCTGGGCCGTGCTTTGCAGGGTGTACTCGGCAATGGCGCCGCCTGGGCCGGCAATGGTATCAAATACGGGCAGCAGTTGGCGGGCGGCACTCAGGGCTTTCTGGTCCTTGCGCCAGGCCACGGCGGCCGGGCTGGTGTCCGAGTTCGGGTAGCTGACAGCCAACCGGGGCATGTTGATGAAGTCTTCGATTTCCGACTTGCGCACGACGTCATGGGACAGCTGCGGGCCGGTGCGCATGTCGTCGAGGCGGTCATACAACAGATTCAGGCCGTCAACGGGGATACTGAAGTTGGGCAGGGCCGGGCCGGGGGTAGGGGTGTTGGTTTGCAGATCCAGCGTGCTAAAGCGGTTTGCGGGCGCTTTAACTTTGGCGGCCTGGGCCACTTCCGAAGGCCGGCTGCCATACCACCAGTCACGGCCCTGGTTGTAGTTGTACCAGGGTGACCAGGCTTCGTCGCGGTAGCTAATCTGGTTGTCGCCGTTCAAGTCCATTTGCTCGAAGGCAATGGAGGTGCCTTCCAGCACGTTACGGATGGTCTTGAGCAACTTATCGACTTCTGGGGCCAGGGTGTACTGGCGACGGAAGTTGTCGACGAGGGAAATGGCATTGTTCAGTTCGGTCATGCTCGCGCCACCGCTGTTGTTGCTGTCGGCAAACGAAACAATGGCTTCGGCGTCGGACTTGGACACGTTAAACTGCGGGATGGGCGGTTGGGGCGGATAGGTGGGGCCGGGGGGAATCCAGCCAGGGGCTACGATCATGGGGGCTCTCTCCTTCGAACAAAATCAATGGGCTCACTCGTTCGTGGGGGCTTGGGTGTTCGGGCCAATGCCAGAACGGCACGGGACGATACATAATGACAAGACACTAAATCGAACGAATACTTCTCTAAGAATATAAAAACAATATAAAAAGCCCTTGTGACAACCTGGGGCTTGGGCTGTTACATTTCTAAATAGAATACCCTTCTTCCCTGTTGGCGCCTCTGTTTGTGGCGGATGGGTTTAATCGTGCGTTTACTCGGGCGGCTGGAGACCGCGTTTTTGGAAGGCGTCAATCAAGCCTTCGGCCTCTTGGGCCCCCTTGAAGTCCAGCGCGGTGACGCCCTTGGCCCGGTGGGTCCAGTAGCGCAGCGTGACGCGGTGGTAGCGAATGGCGATGTCCGGGTGGTGATCCTGTCGTTCGGCAGCGTGGGCCAGGGCGTTGACGAACGCGATGGCGGTCAGGAAGGTGGCAAACGTGGTGGTGCGCGTCAAGGCGTCAGCCCCTTGCGATGTATCGAGTTGCCAGTCGGGCAGTGCCTCAAGGGCGGAAGCCACCGCCTCGCGCGACATCGGGGTCATCGGGGCGGTTGGGGTTGTTGGGTCGGCCATCGGGCTACAGGGTCCCGAAGGATCGATCGCCGGCATCGCCCAGGCCTGGCACGATGTAGCCCACCTGGTTCAGTTTTTCATCCAGCGCGCCGGTGACGATGGTGATGTTGGGGTAGTGCCGGCGCAACTGCTCGATGCCTTCCGGGGCGGCCAGGATGCTGGCAAAGGTAATGTGTTCTTCGGCCACACCGAGCTTGCTGATGATGTTGATGGCAGCCACGGCCGATCCGCCGGTGGCCAGCATCGGGTCCACAATAAACAACCGGGCTCGGCTGTAGTCCATCCGTTCGCCCTGGGCCGGCAGCTTGTTGTAATAGGTGCTCGGTTCCAGTGTTTCCTCGTCGCGCTGCAGCCCCACGTGGTACACGCTGGCATGCGGCATCCAGTCCAGGGCAATATCGCCCATCATCAGGCCGGCCCGAAGGATGGGCACAATAATCAGGGGAACGTCCGGGGCAATGGTCCGGCCCTGGGTCTTGCAAATGGGGGTTTCCACCATGGTGGCTGCGGTGGGCAGAAGCTTGGTGGCTTCCATCATTACGAACTGGGCCACACGCTTGATGGAGGCCCTAAATTCGGCACAGGGAGTGGCCTGGTCGCGTAACAGGGTTAGGTGGTGGGCCAGCAGGGGGTGCTGGCAGACAATCACCTTGTCGCCATAGGGGGTGCTGGCGCTGGGCGTATAGGGGGTGCTCATCGTGGTCATGCTCATCGTCGTGTTCATGCTCGTGTTGGAGGCTCGTTTTTTAAAATGCCGTTGGTTGGCGAGCCTTGGGGGCCAATCGGTTGCCGATTCCGCCTAAACCCAACTATCATGCGATCAATGGGGCAACAATACAAGGCTGACGGTGTTGATTAGGTTAGGATAACGTGTACCCCACCGTCCAGGGTGCCGGCCGGCGTTGCGCCCGTTCCCGACCCGCTCCGATGGTATCTGTTTTTTATACACCGTGTATATTGATTACCCCAGGTCGTTGAGGCCATTGAGGCCTTAAGCCCCGAGTACCCGATGCCGAATCCCCTACAATTTCCTATGTTCCAGTCCCCGGTTTCCCCGGCTGCTGCCTCCGTGGCCATTCCGGGCTACCCTTCCATGGCCCGGCCCATGCCCCAGCCCAAACCGGCCTACATTCCGTTTTCACCCACGGGACCGGTGGCCCAGCCCGACCCGCCGTTCAAGCTCGATGGCATTCGGGTGGCCGACCCGGAGCTGATTGAGTCGCTGTATATTCTCAGCAAAACCGAAAACCTGCCTCGTGACGAGGCGTATTTGCGCAGTCTTGGGGTCAACATTATGTTCCACAACGGGCGCCAGGCCATTGATGTCTTGCGTAAACGGGGTGTGAGCATCATCTTTAGCGACATGGGCGACAGCACGGCCCATGCCGAGTGGGTAAGCGACATGAATCTGATTAAGATTAACCAGCGCTACAAGGACGATCGAAGCTTGCCGACCCTGTACGCTTTGTCGGAAGCCATTTTTCATGAAGCAGGCCATGCGGCCCACCGGGGCGATGCCCGCAGTTCCATTCAGGAAGACGTCGACTGCCTGGCCCTGAACGCCATGGCCTACCGCGCTCATGTGGCTCAAACACCGGCTTACCCGTATTTCAGACCCAAGGGCCGGCTTAAACCCCTGTTTGACAATGGCGTGGCTCGGTATGCCCAGTTGTTCTTCAATTGGGATCCGTACAACCCGCCTACGTACCAGGGCAGTGACCCGACGCTGGAAAACCTGGTGCACCGGATTGCCGACAAGTACGGCGATCTGCCGCCTGAGAATCCCGACCACCCCATCCCTATACTGCCCTATGGTCATCCGCTGGCCTTGCGTATTTGCCAGGAACTGCAACGGCGCTTTGCCGAGCAAAGCGAAACCATGGCCCCGATTAATAACCGTTAGCACAAGGGGACTTCGGCTCTAGGGTATCAGGCCCTTTTTGCGTTCATAGGCCTCGACCTTGCGTTTGACGTAGTGGGCCCAGTTTCCGGTAGGCTTGATGGCATGGCCGGTGCCGTGCTCCACTTTGGCCAGGCCGGTGTTGATGTCGTGGGTTTCAAAGTAGTGGTGGGTGCTGTCCAGGCCGTCCTGGTAGCGGCTAAGGCGGGCATTGAGCTGGTCAATGTTGTCGAAGAAGCCTACGTACTGGTTTTTGAAGGCGCACAGGCTCAGGTTGTAGTCCATCATGTACTGCCGCATGGGCCCATTAACGGTGTGGGTTACAAAATGGTTGATGGCGTCGGGTGTCTGCGACAACGCGGTTGTGAATGCTTCGGTCGAGGGGCGTATGTCGTGGTTGAAATAAGCCGGCGTTGTATAGGGCAAGGCTTCGGCCAGTTTGCTTCCAAGCTTGCCGGTCCGCTTGGTGGCTTCCAGCAGCTCGCGGTGAATCACGTCGGTTTGTCTGGTCACGCTGTTGTTAAAGCGCCGTACCTGCCCGGTGGCCAGCAGCAGGCGGTGGTTGGTATCGTCCACCGAATCAAGAAGCTCTTCGGACGAGTCCAGTTCGCCAAGGCTGTGGTAAACGTTGTCGTAGGCAATCTCCAATGCCTCGCTGACCTGGGTTTGGGTGTTGAAAATGTCGATGACGCGGATGGGATCCTCCGACTGGAAGTTGCCGGTACTGGTTTCGGGGTGGGGAATGGGATCGGAAGGGGCGGCCACCTCCAGCGACTTGGCTCCGGCCAGGCCGTTGAACTGTATGGAAAAAACACTGCCGCTGGGCAGCTTCAAACCTTTCCGGGTAAGCCGAAGTCGAACCTGTACGAGATTGTCCAGGGGCTTGACTTCCTCGACGTAGCCGACGTCGACGCCCATAAACTTGACGGGGGCCCCCTTGCTCAGCTCCGAGGCGTCCTGGAAGAAGACGAGTACCTCGCGGTAGTTGTTGGGCAGCACCCGGCCAATGAGGCCCAGCAGGCTCAGAAAAACCACCAGTATGCCCAGGCCCAGGGCACTCCATAAAATCACTTCGGACAGGATCCCTGGAATCGTAATTTTGGGTTGGTACACACTCACCAGGCAGAGGCCTCGCTGTTTGGGGCTGTGGTTTGGGTCTCGGGTGTTCGGTATCCTCAAGCCTGCCCTTCAGGGCAAGATTTTTGGGTAAGATGGGGAAATGAAACCCGTGTCGCCCGAGCCACCAGAGCCGGGATCTTCCCCTAAGCATACCCCAAACCAGATCCATCGCCAGGCCGGCCAGTCGCCCCTGATTGACCGGGATTTACCCGAGGAAACCGGGTACCAGGATCCGCCGCCCTGGTCGGTTTGGTGGGTCTTTGTCGCGGCCATGGCGGCCTATTACCTGGCGCCGCTGGGTGGGGCCTTTGTGCTGTTCAGGGGGGTTATCCCCGCCTTGTCGTTTTTGGGCAACCACTGGGACGTTACCCTGGCCAACGTCTCCGAGACGATTCTGCTGTTGTTGCCGGTATGTGTCTGGGTGATGGCCGTGGCCATGTTGATTCAGCGAATTGGCTGGCCGTGCCTGGCCCAGTGGCTGGGGGTGGGGGTGAGCATGGACGAAAAGCCCCGTAGCGTGGTGATGGATGTGATGATGGGTGGCGTCGGGGCCATTGCCATGGTGCAGTTGTGGCTGGGCTTTGGCATGTTTGGCCAGCAGTACCTGATGGCGGGGCAACTGCCGGCACCCGCCATTGACGTGCCCATTGCCCGGCTTTGGACGGGGTCGTTTCTGCTGCCCCCGATGGCTCTGCTGGTGTACCCGTTGCTTGAGGAGCTTTGCTTTCGCGGGCTGTTCCAGCCCTGTGCCCGGGCCCGCTACGGGCCGGTGCTGGCCGTGTTGATTACGGCTCTGCTGTTTACGCAGTTCCATGGCAGCCGCTATGGGCTGGGGCCGGTGATGGTGTACATCTTTATGCAGGGCACCATCCTGTCCACGTTGCGGGCCATGACGGGGTCCATCGTGCCGTCCCTGACGGCCCATTGCATGGCCAACGGGCTGATGCTGCTGCTGCCCTATGTTATTTCCAGCCTGGTATAGGGTAAACCTGCCCCGGGTTACCGGAAGGTGGGTAAATTCACGGTTTGGGACTGGAAGCGGCGAATGACGTCTTCCATGGCAATGAAGCGTTTTTCGCTGATTTGCCGCTGGGTTTCAATGCGGTCCAGTGCCCGTTGAATCCGGTCGTCGAGCTGTGAGATCTGGTCCTGAACGCTGGTAATGGACGTGGCAATCAGGCCGGTCACGGCTTCCGTGGCGGGGTCCAGTTTGTTGAAAATATTGGTGAAGGCGGTGTCGAACAGGCTTTCCACCTCGGTCGGGTCGTTGGCCAGGGCGGCATCAAAGGCGGCCTCGTCGAAGGTCAGTTCGTTGGTAATGGCCGATACCGAGCTGCCGATGGCGCCGGTCGAAATACCCGCTTGGCCCAGGGTCAGGTTGGCCGTGCCTTCCTGCAGGGCGGTACGGACATCCTGGAAGAGGCTTCTGACCAGGAAGTTGCCGGCCAGTTTGCCCCGGCTGGTTTCCGTCACGGCGGTTTCCTTGTCGTAGAACTTGGCCAGGTCGTTGTAGGCCTTGACGAAATCCTTGACTTTTTCTTTCAGTGAGGCTGAGTCCTGGCCCACGGTAAAGTTGTAGGTATCGCCATCAATGGCATTGGTCACGTCCACGGTCACGCCGCTGAAGCCGTAGACGCTCAGGTCAATATTGTTGGAGGCGGCCGTTAGCGTCGCTCCACCGTTTATTTTGAAGCGGGCATCGGCTCCCAGGGTTTGGCTGGTGGTGGTGTTGTCCAGGTTGGCGGCAGACAGAAAGTTGCTGGTGCCGGCCGTAAACTTGATGAAATTGCTGCCTTCGTCCTTTGACGTGGCGTTGAACTTGTTGGTGGACACGTCGTAGGAAACGGTGACACCGGCAGCG
>JAGQHJ010000083.1 GCA_020431915.1 Cyanobacteria bacterium HKST-UBA04
GTATTCGAAATACAGCGCCAGGGCCGGGCCAGCGCGGTAACCGTTAACCCGTTTCTTGATTTGGACGCCCTGCATCAGGCGGTAACCACAACGCTGGCGAATCCGCAAACGGTGGCTTCGGGGTTGCGGGTTCGGGTGCCGGTCTGGCAAATGCCCCGGTTGTTCAGTAACCAGGTGGGTGCGCAACCAGCCCTTAAACTCTACGATTACCATGGGCAACACCGCCTGCAGGTTGGGCTTAAGCGAACCAATGCCAAAACCCTCACGCCGTTGAATCGTGTCCGGTCAACCGAGGGGCTTGATCAACGCATATTTGCCCAGCGCAGTCTGGCCCTGCTCAAACAGATTTATCCGTTGCCCCAGCTTGACGAGGTGATGCAACAACCCAGCGTGCCGGTTAGCGCCTCGGAGCTGGCAAACTGGCGCAAGCTGCAGCAGCCGCTGGCAGCCATCGGTTACCAGGTGTCTATTACGGCAGCCCCGGCCGAAATTCGGTAAACGAGCCGCTGTTAGCCTTTCTGGGCATTTGAGGGGTCGAAGTAAATGGCCAACGTGCCGGCCGACAAGGTGTTGATCTCAAGAAAGAGGGCATCGTGACCAGGCGCGCTAATGGTGTCGATAGCCGCCCCGGTGTAGGCAATGCTGCCGTTGTTTTTTGGCTGAGCCCAGGTGTCGCTGACGGGGTTGTACATCCACACATTAATGGTGTAGGTGGTCGTAGCCCCGGCCGAAGGCAGAAAGTGCAGCTTAATGCTAATGTCGCCGGAGCCGTCCTTGGCCCCCAGCGGAAACAGGGCCGTGTTGCCCTGGGTTTTCCATGCCGTGGTGGGTAGAAAAGGGGCGGCGCTTCTTGCCTGGCTCAGGGTATAGGGGGCGGTGGTGGTCAGGGTGTTGGGGTCCGGGTTGGTGGCGGCCGTCAGGCCGGTGCCAAGGGTATCGGTTAAAGCCATGGGACAAAGGTCTCCTGTAAGCAGGTTTGTAACAATGAAAGGAAAAAAGGTTTAGGGGCAGGCGATGGCAGGGAAAAATGCCTAGAGCGACACCCCTGCTCGGGGGGCCTAGGTGGTAGGCCATGACCGGGTGGTGGCTGTAGCCAACCGTTTAGCCAAACCGGTTTTTGCTTGAGCGTGGACAATTGAATCCGGGAACAAGGGACAAGTGCTGCTATGGAACTGTGGATGGTATTGCTGGGCTTGGCCATGCTCATTGGCGGCTTGTGGCTGTATTGCCAAACGTTTATCTGCAAAACGCATACTGCCGAACTGATACTGTTTGAAGCCATGTGGGGCGAGCAGGTCGGTAAAACCGTTTACGTGCTCAGCTTTGTTATGCTACCCCTGTACGTCGGCGTGTTTGTCACGCTTATCGGGATGAACGGCACCGAAATGGCACACCTCTGGCTGGCTTAAAGCTTGATGATGTAGCCGAGGGCCAGCCATGGCTGGGTGTTGCTGTGCGGGGCATTGCTGCCCGTTGTGGCCGTGGTGTCGCTAAAGGAGTTGGTGCGTACGTTGGTTCCTGTACCCGACGCACTGGAGGTTAACGACGAGTGGGTATAGTTGTGGCTGTGTGCGGGTAATTCGGCCACGCTTAAGGTATGGGTTTCGCTGCCGCCTGCCCCGCCCAGGGTGGTGCTGTTGGCGCCGTTTGTCGAGGCACTGGTCAGGCGACTGGCAGCCGTGCCCCCCAGATCATCGTTGCCCACGGCCACGCGACCCCGCATATCGGGCAGGGTAATGGGTTTGTTGGCTGTCCAGTCGGCATCGGCCGAGGCGCCTCGGCCACCGGCCACCGCCAGCTCCGTGTCGGTAGAGTTGTTCCACAGGTGCTTGTACAAGATTTCCGTGTCATCGTTGGCCCGTTCCGTGGCGCTGCTGGCACTACTGCCCAGGGTTCGGCCACTGGCCATAACCCAGCCGTTGGGGGCCGTGCTGCCAAAAAACGGGGTCAGCATGCCAGTGGGAAACGTCAGGTTGTCCACGTACCCCTTGCGCACGGCATGGTTGGGATCGGTGGGGTCAGTGGCCGGCAGCAGTGGGGTAATGGCATAGGTTTTTTCCCCGCCAATGGTTGTGGCCCCACTTTCCAGGGTATTAAGGCGGGTGTCCTTGCTGTTGGCCTCGTTGACCAACTGGTTGAATTCGTTGTTCAGGTGGGTGGCATTTACCACGTTGCCACTCTGGATGTCGGTGGCGTGCAGTCTGGAAATACTGGTCATCGGTTCACGTTGGCTCCCCTGGTTGTCAGGCTTGTATTACAAATATTGGCGGCTCTGGCCCAGGTAACTAACGAAGCCCTTAAAGCCGAGAAAAGACGGGGCCGTGTCACCTGAAATGCCGCTGATACCGATCTGGAAACGCTCGCCGTTGCCCAGCACGGGAATGTGTATTTTCTTGAGCACCCCGTCACGTGTGCCGCTGTACACGGCCTCGTTGTAAAGGGCGGTGCCGTACAGGGCAATGGGGCCGTTGCCGGCACCCACCGACACGGTTTGGCTCAGCGTGCGGCTGGTGTTGTTGCCGCCACCTTGCCATGCATACTCCAGGGTCAGTTGGGTATTTTGCGAAAACCGCAACAACGCATCGAGCCGCACAATGCGTTTGTTCTGGTTCTGGGTTTCAAAGGGGTAAAACGGCAGCTGGTATTTCCACACGTAGCCCATGCCTGCGTAACTCGAGCTGCCGAACCAGCGGTTTACGTAGCCACTGGCATCCCCGGTAAAGAAGGTTTTGTTCAAGGTGGCGCCACAGGTTTGGGTAGTGCCTTTGCGCACGCTCCAGGCATTAATAGGGGTACCGTCCATGGGTTTGTAGCAGTACACCAGAATAGTGTCCGGTACCAAGGCCGCTCCGGTGGGAATGGCAAACCACACCTCGTGGCGATCCGGCAGGTGTTGGGCCCAGGCGGTTTCCAGGGCACTGAGGTTCAGGTCGGCCAGGGTATCCTGCACCCGTTCGCTGCCGATGGCCTTGGGCTGGATGGTGGCACTGTCGCTGACCGTCGACAGGCTGTGCACGTTGTGCCGGTCGAGAAACACCACGTCGCTGCCCAACCGAACAATGCACCGGTTGTTCAAAGCCCCAATGGACTTGTTGACGGTATAAAGCCGAAAGGTAGAAGGGGTGGCTCCTTCCAGGGCATACATGCTTTCGTCCTTCCAAATCAGCAGAATCTCCGAGCCGCTGTTGGGCAGGCTAAAGGTGCGCAGCCCGCGAATATGCTGCCCGTCGCCGGGGGCAATACCAATCACGGCCCCGTCCGTGTCGGCGGTGCCAATGGTAATGGTTTCCGGGGCCAGGTCGTCGCTAAGCGCCAGGTGCGACTTGAAGGGCGTGGTGCCGTTAAAATGGGCATAGGCCATGCGGTTGTTAAACACCTCGGCATACCCGGGGTGCTCGTAGGTGGTGCTGCCCACCACCAGCGGAAATCCCGAGGCGGCGGTCATGGTTCCCGACCCCGACCATTTTTGTGGGTTCAGGCTGGGGGCAGTGGCATACAACGATCCGGCAAAGACACAAAAATCGACCGCCTCGCCGACACTAAATGCCGTTGACAGGGTGGCCTGGACGGTGCCGGTCAGTTCGTCGATATGCAGCACCTTGCCGTTAAGGACGGCCAGCAGGTAGTCCGCCCCGGTGTCATCGCGATACGGTGTCAGGGCATCCAGGGTCGCGCCGCTTTCCAGTTGGGCCGTGTGATGATCGTAGCCCTGCTGGTAGGCGGTCCATTCGCCAATGTGGCTGACGTGCAGGTTTTCAATAAGTTCGGCCTCGTTGGGCTGCATCACCATCAGGCCCTTTTGTTGGCTGATGCCGCCGAAGTTGGCAAAAAACTCGAAGGGTTTGACGGTGCGTTTGACAGGTTGTTTCATACGGGTCAGGGCCTTTCAACTTGGAGGGGCAATTACGGGGCAGGGCTAAAACCCGCCTTGCAGAAAGGTGGGCGACAAAACCATGGCTTGCGCCATAATGCGGGCATGGGTATCGTCGGCCGTCATTTGGGTATGGGCGTAGGTGTCGTACCCCTTGTTTCGTTCGTACAGGGCCTGGGCCTGCTGCTCAATGTAGCGAACCCAGATATCGGGCAGCACAAAGGTGTCGGTGGGATTAACCAACCGGTTTGTCAGGTGCTGGCCGTAGGTGTAGGTTATGGCGTAGCCCCCATCGGGCACGGGATAAAAAGCCACCTGGTTGTCTCCTTCCACATAGGCAATACGGGGTCGACCGTACCGGCTGCTGTCGTCGGCTGCGTAAGCGGCATCCAAGCTGGCCACGGCATGGCGTGGCAGCCAGCTCAGGCGACCATCGGGGATGGCATCGCCGGTTTCATCGAGCACCAGTGACCAGTCGTCCAGGTCAAAGGCCCAGGCATCGCTGGGTAAATCGTACGTACGCTGGCCGGCAACGGTCGTTAGGGTGGCCCGCTGGTTTTTGTAGGGAATATCATCAGGTAGGTCGTCAAGCAGCCGTTCGTAAGCCTCGTTAACAAACTGCACCAGGGCTAGGCTTTCATCGTCCTCAGAGAACGTGTCTAGCCCCGGATCAAGGCCTACGTGGCGGCAGATGCGACAAACCACGTCAAGCAGGGTAAGGGTCATGGCAGGGAATCTTCCTTTTGCAATGGGTTAAGGGCATGCCTCAAAACGCGATAGGGGGTAGGGCGCGGCCGGGTAAGAAAAAAACATCCCCACCGGCGGCGGTACGCCGGGAAAAAAGAATGCGTTTATACCGCCGGTGGTGGATGGGTATTGGGTAACGACCAGGCCTTTAGTTGGATTACAGTTGGCCCAGCCGTTCGCGCCGCAGCTTTTGCCCGGCCTCTATGGCGGCAGTATGGGCTTTGTCGAAGGCGGCCAGGCGTTTGGCACAAACCGAGGGTGCCGAGGTGCCGGGCTTGGTTTTTCGGCAGTCGGCCAGCTCTTGTTCGGTACCCAGGTACACCACGTCATAGCAGTCGCTGACAATCAGGTCGGCAATGACATGGCCGCCCACCATGGTGGGGGCTGCCTGGGCATGGTGTTTGTGGGTTACCTGAAATACGTGCTGGCGCTGCCGGACGACGGGGTGTTCGCCAAGATCGTGCATCCGGCCGTTTTGATCGCGGCCGCCGATGTACGGGGCAAAGCGCTGCAACTGCGCAAGAACATGGTGGGGGTAACGCATGGGTCGAGGTCTCGCTTTCTGTTGGGTTACGGTCGGCTACGGGCACCACGCCACATCGGGGTGGTGCCCATGCTTCTTTAGCGCGTTTTTACTACGCGCCTTTTTTCAGCACGACACCAGCCGTGGGGTTAAACACGGCCGAGCCGTACAGGGCCAGACCCTTGATGCCCGTACCAAACTGTTTTTCCGGTACGTAGGTTTCCACCTTGTCGGGGCTGATGCGCATGGCCAGCGAAATCAGGTCGGGGGTGAAAAACATCAGGTTCTTCACGCTGCTGACCGTGGCAATGCGGTTGCTGACAACCACTTTGAAACCGGCCATTTCGCCCAATGTTGCCTTGCGAACCGCCGTGTCTCCCGTCTCGGTAGCCTTGACGAAGTCGGGCGACTTGAGGATCAGCCGCTTGGTAGCCGGATCAATAACGGCTACACGGCCCTCGGCGGGGATGTTGTCCTCGTCGAGCATTTGCCCGGCTTGCAGAAAGTAGTCGTACACGTTGGTTTCGGTCAGGGTAATGGGGCTGACGTCCGTACCAATAATGTTGCCACTGTCCACGTCGGCATAGTGCGACAACAGTCGGTCATCAATGGTATGGCTCATGGCAGTCATCGCCCGTTTGCTAAAGCCGGCCACCAGGTCCAGATGCGAAATGGCCTGCTCGATTTTGTCGATGACAAACTGGTAGTATTTTTGTTGATCCAGGGTCAGGGTGTCGCCGGTCATGGCCACGTCCTGCACGGTGTTGTCCGTGCCAATCACGTAGTTGTAGATGGTCACGTCGCCGTACTTGGCCACGTTAACCGTGTCGCCGGCATTGGCCAAATCCGGTTCCACGGAACGGTTGACCAAGGGCACCATCACACTGGCAGCATCGAAGTTCTTTACCAAAAACTTCGACCACGCCTGTTTGGCTGAAGGGGATAAAGCGTTTGCCATAAGGGGTTTTTTCTCCTGTTATGGGGTGGTAAAAAGGGACTCTGCGGCATGTGCGCCATGTACACCATGTGCGTCATGTACGCTATAGGCGCGATGTGCTGCGGCTATTCAAAAATGGCCCGGCCCAGAATGGCGCTGATTTCCTCGTCGGGTATTTCGTTAAAGGCCCGTTTGTCCATGGCGGCCAAGTCCTCCACGGTCAGGCCTCGGCCCGTACGGCCCGTTGCCTGGTGTTGGACCCGTCGGGCCGGTACGCCGGCATCGGGGGCCATGGCTTCCGTCACAGCAGCAGGCCCGTTGCCATGGGTACTACCGGTTTTGGGCAGGTAGCCCAGATTGTCGAGCAGGCGTACACTCAAGGCGATTTTGCCGCCCAGGTTGGCCACGTTGCCCAATTGGTCCGGGTTGGTTTTTAACTGGCGATGAAGGGTTTCTGCGGCGCTTTTTAACTGGGCCTCGGTAATGGTAGGGAAGCGTTTTTCAACCCAGTCGCGAACCAGTTGCCACTCCATGTTGTGGCGCGACGCGTTGTAGGCCTGCTCGATGTCCGTCAGCCCCGAGGAAAGCAGGGCCTGTTGACTGGCTTGCTGCTGCTGGAACTGCAGGGCAGTTTGTACCAGCAGGGCCTTGTTAGCCGCCCCCTGTTGCTGAAGTTGATCGAGGTACCGCTGCCGGGCCGAGGCGTCCATGTCAAACACCGACACGCCGTCCGGGTTCAGGGCCTCCGATTGCAGCAAGGCCTGGGGCAAAACGCTTGGCTTAAGCTGGGTGCGCAACTGCTCAAACGCCACCTGGGTAGGGTTAAGGTAGGACGTCATCAACCAGTCTGCTTCGTCGGTTTTGTCAGGCACCTGCTCAACGGCTTGTTCCGGCTCCGACTCGGTATCGGACTCGGTTTCGGCCGGGCCAAACGCCGCTGCCAACAAACGCATGTCCTCGTCGGCTTGCCCGGATGGGTGGGGTGGGGTTGCGTGATTCGGGCCAGCTACGGTCTGCTTATCGGCCAGTGGGGTTTCGGTGGATGTTTCGGTGAACGTTTGGGTAGGTGGGTCGGGTTTGCCAAAGCGATCAATAAAAGCCTGGCTAAGTGTTTCAAAATCCATGGGTACTTGCTCCCCCTTGTTGCGGTGTGTCCTCAGTTTCTACTACTGCTACCGGGCGTTAACCGGGCATGTTTGGCATGTCGTCCTCTAGGTCATCCTCTATATCGTCGGCCATGTCATGTTCAGGCATCAGGTCGTAGAAGTCCGACGCGTCGTCCTCGTCTTCAAACAGCCCGTCAAACGGACATGCCGGGCTGTCGGGTACCAAATCACTCAGGTGCCGATCGTAGGCCAGGTGGTGGGCCTCGTAAGCCAGCTCGCCATACAGGGCATGGTAGGCGTGGGCCACCTCTTCAAACACCATGTCGGCCCCGCGACGCATAAAGGCAAAGCGCACGGCTTCCATTTGCAAGTCGGTTCCCCGGGCGTTATCGTCCAGGCGCAACACCTCACCCAGACGCTGGTACAGCAGGCGAAAGCGATCGTCATGGAAGAGTTGGGCCAGGTAGTAATCCTGCTCGTCTCGACCCGGTGGTGTGTACGGGTGATGGGTGGTCATCAGGCGACCCTCCTGTGGTTGTGGCTACGAATAAAACCACCCGCTCATGAACAAGCGGGTGAGAAGGAGCCCCTACGGGGAGTTGGCGGTGTTATACCCGTTTGCACGTACTTTGCACGATGGGGGTGTAGGCTGGGTATAGTGGCCGTCTGCATGGATTGATGCCAATGCTCCCTAAGAAACCCATTTACAAAAAGATTTAGCCTCATACGCTATGGGTCTTTTCTATACCCGGTCAGTGGCCCTGATGCGTTACATGAGACTGCTATAATTAGAGCACTGACGGTATCTATGCTTAATTGGCTGCTAGACGCTTACCGTAGCCATTGCACCCATTGAGGCCCTGCCTGGTGATTCATCGACCTCGATTAAAATCAGCGATAACGGCACACCCCTTCTACGCAATACTGATTGGGGTCTGTCTGCTGTTTATTGATTTGCTCTTAGGCGTAGTACTATTGCTTCTAAGCATAGACGTGGCAGACTATGTTCTTTTAACATCAATTCAAATCTTAATCGCGCTTGGGGCTGGCTTATCCGTTATAGTGTTTTGCCTGTTGTTGGTATGGGGAAAACCGCTTTGGATCAAGCTCGTGGGACTTTTGGCTGGCGGCTACGCCGTCTATAAACTGGGGTTTATCCTGCTCTTTCTTCTGTGGAAATTTAGTCAATAACTACAACCCCTTTAAACCCCAAAACCCAGAATCGGGTGTCTGGTTTTGCTTCGGGATGGCTAGTTTAATGGGCTGAGGCGCACCACGGCCAGAGGCTTTAACACGATCTACAACATCTGAAGGAGTCACAAAATTGTCTAAGATACCGAAAAAATTGCCTTGGTTAATTGGATATTGAGAATTTTTTGTCGCCTCTGTCAAGCAACGTAGGGTTGTCGTTGAACACCAATCCTCTTTGTCGGAAAATTTGGGATCAGACCGTTTGAATTGGTCAATGAACACCTGCTTCTCTGCTGCGTTTAGTGCCATATCATAGGCATAGACGTTTTGTGGCCCCTTGTCCTTGGGCCGATCCGTCACATTGTGAATATACTGGTCTGAATCAATCACATGTAAACCACTGGGGTCTTTGGTATACACCTTGCCGTCTATTTCCAAAGCCACGTGACCTCCGAGCCGATTGGGTCTCAAGTTTGTAAAAAACGCCTTTGGCCCGCTCAGGTCGAAGCTGCCCGATGCATCAACATACAACAGTCTTGCTTGATTTGTAGGCGCTTGAAGTTGTGCATTGAATGGATCGGCCTGGTTGACCGCCAGTAACCTCATATCCGGTAGCGTCGGCTCCTGCCACACGTCGGGGTACTGCTCACCGAAATGAATGGCGCGGAATTCCTTCCCCAGAGCCGAATAAACTGGCTCCAACTGGGCGTAGGTTAAGCCGTACACCTCGGCCATGGGCAGGGCATTAAACCACTCCAGGGCCTCGGCTTCGGGGTAGGTTCGGCCCGTCCAGGCCGGGTGGTTGCGCCGATCAAGAGACCGGCGTGGGCGGTTTGGATTGTTTGGGTTAAACCAGGTCATCAGGCAAGGGCTCCTGTGGGTTGGGCAGGGATGGGTCGAGCAGCGGATCCGTGGATACGCCCAAGCCATGATCAGCGGCCCCTGGCAGGCCCGTGGTCATGAGATCGGGGCTCAGCCTACCCAACGGGTCAAACTGATTGACGAATGGCAGGGCCTATACGCACTAAAAGCGCCCTACCAAGTCTAATGGAACCCCTTACTCAGCAGCCCAAGTCAGACTATCCGTATACCAGGCATTATCGACTGTAAGCCGGGTTCGCTCCCCGGTTTCAAGGTCATGGATCACAAAATGATAAATATTATCTTGCCTGTTGCAAAAGAATAAGCAATTGATAGTAGAGGCCTCGGTGCTAAACAAACTGTAACGGCAATCCGGTGAACGCTGATCACGATAGACGGGTGGATCGCCAGACTGAGGAACTAACTCAATAAGTTGGCCTGTTCGGCTGTCTACAAATGAAGGATTATTAGGTGCCTGCGGCCCTG
>JAGQHJ010000084.1 GCA_020431915.1 Cyanobacteria bacterium HKST-UBA04
TCGATGGCAATACGGGCACTGGCCGAATAAACCGCCCACAGCCCCAGCACGGCCAGGGCAATGGTAATGTACAGCAGGGGCCGGTCAATTTCATAGGCCCGCCGACCGGGGGTCTGTACCAATTCCAGACCACTGTCGTGATGTCCCTTGCGCAATTCCGTGCGTAGCTCGGGCACACCTGCACCTTCGGCTGCAGATGGTTTACGGCGATTTTGCCGGGCATTTCGATGACGTTGACGGTTAATCATAATTTGAACGGGTCACAACAGGTCACATGGGGCGTCTTGGTAAAGGGAAACTTTCATACAGTAAAACGTACACATTAAACCGGGCTGGGGTTTGCTGATTGCGCCAGGTGCCCCACCGTGTCCTTGTAAACACGGCCCCGGTGGGCAAAATCCTGGAACTGATCGAAGCTGGCACAGGCCGGCGAAAATAAAACCGCCGGCTGAGACACGTTTAATGCCTGCGCCTTTTTGTGGGCTGCCGGCACCGCCTCGGCCAACGTGGCAACGGTGGTTACCTGGTCATAACCGGCTTCCTGCAGAGCAGCCGCAAAACGGGGGGCCGCATCACCCATCAGTACCACCCCGGCAGCGTAGGTTTTAACGGCTGCCACAAACTCGCTCAAGTCGGTGCCCTTGTCACGACCGCCGGCCAGCAAAATCAGCGATTTCGGTTCGAAGGCCAACAGGGCACAAACCGTGGCATCGGGGTTCGTGGCTTTGGAATCATTGTAATGCACCACCCCTTCAATGATACCGAGTCGTTCCAAGCGATGTTCCACACCGCCAAAAGTACCCAGGGCCGCCTCAATATCGGCCGCCTCAACCCCAAGCAAGGTGGCTGCGGCAATGGCGTTGAGCATGTTGTCCTGGTTATGCCGCCCAATCAGGGTAGAGGCCGCCATGCTCAGCAAGGGCTTGGGCGGCCCACTTTGGCGCACTGCCAGCACCTGGGCCGTGTCGTCAACGGTCAGGTAGTCGGTCACCGAAAAATCGGAAAACGTGTCGGCCGTCGCCGAGGTCCAAACAATCGGGCTGCTTACCTGGTCTTGCCAGTCACGGCAAACGGCGTCGGCCGCATTAAAGACAATGTGCCCAGGCGGGTGGGCCGGACTGAACAGCTCGAATTTGGCCTGCTTGTACGCCCGTATCGAGCCATGCCAGTCGAGGTGGTCGGGACGAAAGTTCGTCATAACCGCCACCTCGGCTTGAAGGGTGGGGGCGTAGGTCAGTTGAAACGAACTGAATTCGGCCACGATAACGTCCGGCTCATCGGCCAGCACCTCGATAACCGGTGTGCCGATATTGCCGCATGCCACAGCCCGTTTACCAGCCGATTTCAGTATGTGGGCCAACAGGGAAACCACCGTGGTTTTTCCATTTGTACCGGTTACCCCGACCCATGGCATACGGGTCTTGCCCGACGCATCGAGGCTTGCCCGGTACGCCAGCTCCACTTCGCTCAGCAGCGTCAAGCCGCTTAGTTGAAGCTGCTTGATGATAGAGGCCGTCGGGGGAATGCCAGGGCTAAGAACAACCGTGGGCGCATGGGAAAAACATTTCGCCGTATGCCCACCCATTTCCAGCTCCACCCCCAAGGCCGTCAATTCACGGCGCAGCGGTTCGTTGGCATCCGAGGCCGGTGCGGTTTCGCTTAAAAAACAGCGGGCCCCCTGTGCCACCATAAACCGGGCCACAGCCGAGCCACTGCGGGACAAGCCCAAAATGGTGACCGGTTGGTCTTGCCAGTCAAAACGGCTCGAAGCCGACTTGGAAGCTGCTCGGGCGCCTGCCATCACGTATCGGTATAACCCTCTTAGGTTGCAAGCCGTGCCTTGGTAATTAGGGGCCAGGCTGCAAGGCCAAGCCTGAGTTTAGGCTATTGACCAATGATACACGATTAGCGCCATCAGGGTAAAGCAGGCCTGAAGCAACCCAAAGCTGAGTACAATGGTCGGCTCCCTCCAGCCACAAAGCTCGAAATGGTGGTGCAAAGGGCTCATTTTAAACAGACGTTTACCTTTGGTCAGTTTAAAATAGGCCACCTGAAGCATCACGGACAGCGTTTCGATAACGTACAGCCCGCACAGCAACAACAGATACAACTCCACCTTGCCCAACAAGCCCATTACGCCCATTACCCCACCCAAGGCCAAGCTACCCGTGTCACCCATAAATAAGCGGGCCGGGTGCCGATTAAACCACAAAAAGCCCAGACAGCCGCCGGCCAGCAAAACCGCCCACAGCATTAAATCCGGCCGGGCCGCCAAAACCACGGCAAAGCCCATAAAGGTGAGGTAACCGCTCGAAGCCGCCAACCCGTCCAGGCCATCCGTCAGGTTATAGGCATTGGAAGCCCCGGTTACCACCAGCATGGCAAAAACCGGGTAAAGCCACCCCAGGTTAACCGAAAGTCCCCACGAGGCGGGGCCGAACGACAGGGTAGAAATAGCTGCCGAATGAGGACCGGCAGCCATCATCATCCAAACCCCCAGCCCCAGTCCCAGACCGGCTTGTATGCCCAGCTTGGCCCACCCCGAGATACCGTCGTTGGTCTGCTTGGTCACCTTCAGCCAATCATCGGACACCCCCAGCCCGCCAAAAAGCAGCAGGGTCAGTATCACCCAAAACGAAGCCACACTCATCAGGGCTGGCTGAACCAGGGTAAATCCGGTAAAGGTTGCCACCACCAGAACCAGCAGCAACAGCCCCCCCATTGTCGGCGTACCCGCCTTTGAGTGGTGGGCCTGGGGACCTTCTTCGCGTATGGCCTGGCCCAGGCTACGGGTTTTAAGCCAGCCAATATACCGGGTGCCGGTAGCCAACCACAGCAGCGCCACAATAAACATGGGGAAGAGGTTGGGCAGGGTCATCACAAACGCACACAGGGCCCCTATACGCTAACGGTTTGGTTTAGCGCCGCCGTCAGCGGCTCAATCACCGATTCCAACTGGCAAGCACGCGACGCCTTGAGCAGCAATGCCACATGCTCATAGCCCGTTTCGTTTTTCCGAGCTTCAAGCCAGGGCACGACCTCGTCGGCCGTTGCAAAAAACGTACAGGCCACAGCTTCCTCACCCAAGCCTTCGCAAATACCTTTGGCGCCTTCGCCCACAACCAGCAGGTGATGCAACCCGCCTTTGGCGGCCAGCCATTCGCCAAGGGCCTGGTGGTAGTCGCGGCTAAAGTCACCCAACTCGCTCATTTCGCCCAGAATGGCAATTCGGCAAGGTTGCGGCAGGTTTTCAACGGGCGCAGGCACAGGCACGGGTAGGGTTTCCGTCTCCGGCAGTTGAACCGGCTCGGCATCCTCCGGCTTACTTTTTTGGGGTTTTTCCTTGTCCTTGCGCGGCTGCAACGACTGGGGCGATGCGGCCACAAACGCCTCGAGGGCGGCACGCATGCTGTCGGGGTTGGCATTGTAGGCGTCGTTAATCACCACCCATGTGCCCGACGCATTGAGGGGCTGGATGGACCAGCGATGCCCCGACCCCTTGAACCAGCCCAGCGCCTTGCCCAGTTTTTTGAGGGGCAGGTGCAACACCTCGCACACCTTGATGCAGCCCAACGCGTTCATCACGTTATGGCTGCCGGGCAAGCCCACGTGAAACGTCACGTCGTTGTAATCAAACATTACCCCGCCTTCGGGACGGCGGTGGATATGTTCGACCTCACCCAGGGAAAAGGTTTCCAACTGCCCCGACCAGATGAAGTTGACCTGGCGGATCAGAAGCGGATCGTCCCCGTTAATGACCCCCACACCGGTTTCAGGGTCCAAGCCACTAAACACTTCGCACTTAGCTTGGGCAATGGCCTGCAGCGATCCAAGCAGGCCGATGTGGGCCGGGCCAACATTGGTAATCAGGGCCACATCGGGTTCGGCACACACGGCCAGTTCTTCAATCTGCCCGAGGCCCCGCATGCCCATTTCCACCACGGCATACTGGGTATCGGCTTTAATTTGCAACAGGGTATGGGGAACCCCCACCTCATTGTTGTAGTTCTTCTCGGTGCACTGGGTCCTGCCCATGGCCGACAGGTAATGGAAGAGCATTTCCTTGGTGGTGGTTTTACCCGAACTGCCGGTAATGGCAATCACCTTGGCCTTGCTCCGTCGGCGATGAAACCGCGCCAGAGCCTGGTAGGCCAACAAGGTGTCCGTCACCGCAATCAGGTTTGGAAAGCGCAGCAGTTCGGGATGGGCCTCAAGGTAGTCGGCGGCCACCAGCGAACCAACGGCCCCCTGCCCGTAGGCCTGCTCGATGAAGGCATGGCCGTCAAAAGAGGCCCCGCTCAGGGGCACGTAAAAATCGTGGCTGCCCAACTGGCGCGTATCGGTTTCCAGGGTCACCTTCTCGAAACCCCGGTGGGCTGCGGCCAAATGCCCCCCACACCCATGGGTCTGCTCAAGCAGCTCATGCCAGTTAAATGTGGCCAGGGATTTCATAACGTCAAACGGTTCACCTACGGCTGAAACTGTGACAGGGAAAAAGGAAACAGAAGCGGTGGAGGCAACCTGGGGCATTCGTGTCGCCCACCCTCGGGAGAAATGCTGATGGCTCTATTATACGGTGCTCAATTTCCCCAGCAGGTAATTAAACCGGGATTTGTAGAAGAGTTTTTTATAGAGGGGGCGCTTGTTGCGATGGTACTGCATCTCGGCGGCCATAACCGGCCAAACCTGCGCGTCACGTCGCCGCAGCTTCTCGACGGCCTGCTGATGCATGGCGCCAGCCTTGGCAGCCTGGTTGCCCGGCGACCCTTCCTGTAAAATCCGATCGTCGAGCTGACGGACAAACTGCTCGTAACTGTAGCGGCCCGACTGAACCACATCGGCATAGGCCGATTCGACCATGGTCTGCAACCGGGCCGGTTCGGACAACGTGGCCAGCACCTCGTCCAGGTTGCTGTAGTCGGGCTCAATGGGCACATAGTGGCGCCATGGTTCGAGCACGCCGCTGTAACCGCCCTTAACCAGGAACTGGGCGGTCTGGCACATACAGGCCTCGAAGTGCCTGGGAGAAATACAGGCCAAGCCCAGCTCACCATCACGCGTGGCAAAGCATGCATCCCGAACCACCTCATACGACGCCTCGGGGTGCTCGTCCATGTAGGCTGCCACCAACGCCCGCAGCGACCCGTCGCGATCCAGCACACTGGCACCGCCTTCCACCCCGATGGTACTTTTGCAGTCCAGCATAAACCGGTACCAGTCCATACCTCGAATCGTGTCACCGGCCTCCAGCGAAATATCCAGCGCCAGGGTGCTGGCTGCCGGATGAGCTAGCACCTGCCGGGCTACCCGTACCTTATGCTGCCCGTGATGCCCCAGCCAGGGTTCGGCGCGCCATGCCCGATACCCCACATCAATGGGCCGCTGCGCAATGGGCGTACCAAAGCCCGGCAGCGCCTCAATTTGCGCTTGCAGGTTCGTGTCCACGTAACCGGTCAACGTGGTTTGCAAGTCGGTGCGCTGCCGCGAAACCGCCGGGTAAATGGCCGGCCAATCCTCGGGGCCGGCACAGCTCAAAACCAGGTTAATGCCAAATTCGTTGATAAACGTGTTAAGCACGTCGGTATTAATAAACTCGTCCTGGGGCATGGCCACCTTGAAGGCCGGGTGAGTTTTTAATGCCGCCACCCCCGCCAGGACCGCCTGGAACTTCTCAACGTTCCAGCGGCTCAAGAACCGGGTATGGAAGATAATGGCGTCCACGTCAAGCGCCTCAACCAGCTCAGCGGGAAACCCGAAGGCCGTGTTGACGTAGATGACCTGATGGGCCGAGTACTGCTGCCAGCAATACAGGTGGGCCATAATGGACTGAACCACCGGGTAAATGTAGCGCAGGTGGTACAACACCAGAATGGTTTTTTGCGGTGCCGACGACAAAGAGACGGAGGGGTCGGCCGTCGTCATAAATCGCAAGCCCACTCGTACAGTGGCCGAAGACTACGCTTAACCACCCGCTTGATTTCGCGCACCATCAAGGTAACCACCGTGCGTTTGCGCTTGGGCACCGAGGGACGCCGGGGGATCTCCAGAACCTGGGTCATCGGCATGGGGCAAAGCACCGCGTAATCGTCATGCAAGGTCGGCAACATGGTCACCGATGCTGGCGCCGGACCCGGCAAAGCGGTTTCACTACCCACCACGGCCGTAATGATTCGTGGCCGGTCAACGGGGGTGACCCGTGATTCGAGGCACTGGTCGAAGTGCCGTACAAAGGGCTTGTAGCCAAACCGGCCCGAAGCCACCACGTCGGTAAAGGCCCGGTCTACCATGGCCTCGAGCGCCTCGGTATCTTCCAACCGGGCCAGCACGGTGTCCACGTTGCTGTAGTCTTTTTTCAACGGAATGTAATGCACGTCGGGCGTCAGCACGCCACTGTAATTGCCTTCAAACAGCACCAGCGCCGTGCGGCAGGCAATGGCCTCAAAAAACTTGGGCGAAATCTGGTTCATCTTGACCGGGCCTTCCTCGGGCACCAGGCCTTCGGCACGGGCTTGCTCGAAGGTCATGTCGGGCCGCGCCTCCAAAGCCGCCGTTACCCGCTGCTGGATATGGCGGTGGTCGTCAAAGATGTTGGCGCCGCTTTCCGTACCCAGCATGGCCCGGCTCGACTTAAGAAAGCGGTACCAGTTGGGCCCGTAAATGCGGTATTGGTCTTCCCATTCAATATCAACCGGCACCCCGCGCTCGGCACACAAACGTTTCATCTCGATACCGATGGTCATCTTTTCCTGGGCCAGTTGACCGTACCAGTAGGGCAGGTAACGGCCCCGGTATGCCAGACGCGAATGGCGCTGGGCCATGGGCTTAATGTCCGCGTCCCCGCCCACCTGATCCATTAACGAGTCGGGAACAAACCCCGTCAGGGTAGAGAAGAACGTGACACCAGGGAAGGCGTCGGGCGGGTAGACCTGGTGCAGGTACGGCTCAGGAACCACCGAATACACCACATCAAACCCAAGATCACGGATCCACTGCTGGGCCGTGGCCGTGGCCTCGTATTCGTCCTGAATGTAAAGCACCTTGAAACCGTCAAAGGCCCGCATCGCCTCGGCCACCTCCAGGGAAATAAAATCGGGGTAGGTCAGGCGCATGGAATAATGGAACACCACCACGTCAAACAAGCCAAGGTCCACTTGGCATGGGGTATTGCGCACCCCCGAGGCGTAATAGATGTCGTGGTGCGAATGGGTACGAAAGCTCTCGAGGTACTCGCGCACGGTGCTGGTATAGGTGCTGTTGGCGTCATAAAACATCAGCACCCGCAGCGACCGCTGCGCACGGTCCGGGCAAGGGGCATCAGAAGAAACTTGCGCCGGCAAAACCGTTTGTTGGCTGCTTTCACCAATTACGGACGACACGGTCAGAGGGGAGGCAATCATCGTCATGACAGGGGTAAACCGCTTTACAATAGCTACTAATGGCGACTAATGGCGATAATCGTGCGCCACTGCTGATTGTACCCTGAAGCCAACCCGCCAATACAGCCCCAACCCCCACCTTGTTACAGACTCAAACCCGATCCCTCACCGGCAGGCACCTCGCCTTTGATAAAATGGGCGGATGAGTTGCCCCATCCCCCCCTGGCCGTTAAAGGCCAAACCGTTGCTCCCTGCTGCTTTGGGAGGTATTTGCTAACCCCATGTGCGGACTTGTCGGTGGCCTGATACAAACCCCGTCCTCAACCCCTTTTGACGAGGGGCGACTTTGGGCCATGCTGGCGCCCATCAAGCACCGGGGCCCAAACAGCCAGGCCGTATGGGCACCGATTGAGGGGCCTGCAACCGGCCTGGGCCTGGGCCATGCCCGCCTGAGCATTATTGACCTGAGCCACAGTGCCGACCAACCCATGCACGACCCCGACACGGGGCATGTGGTGGTGTTTAACGGCGAAATCTACAACTACCTGGAGTTGCGCAACGAACTGAAGGCGAAGGGGGTTTGCTTCCAAACCGATTCGGACACCGAGGTCCTGCTGAAGGCCTACGATACCTGGGGCCAGGACTGCCTGAACCGCTTTAACGGCATGTGGGCCTTTGCCCTCTGGGACGCCAAAAAACGAGCCCTGTTCTGTGCACGCGACCGAATGGGCATCAAGCCGTTTGTATATGCCTGGCTCAAGGGCGTTGATGGCCAGAAAACCTTTGTGTTTGCCAGCGAAAGCAAGGCCCTACTGGCAGCCTACCCCGAGCTTAAAACCCCCAACGCCGCCTATACCTGCCATTTTTTGGAAACCGGCGAATTTGGAGCCACCCAAGCCACTTTTTACCAGGACATGACCATGCTGCTGCCCGGCCACATGCTTTGGGTCGAGGCCCAGCCGGATACAAGCACGGCAGCGCCGCCCGAACAACAGCGGTATTGGCAGTGGCAACCTGCCGACACCCTAACGGACATGACCGACGACGCCGTAACCGAAACCCTCGAAGCCCTGCTGCTCGATGCCATCAAACTGCGCTTTCGAAGCGACGTACCGGTAGGTGTCTGCCTAAGTGGCGGGCTGGATTCCTCGGCTATCACAGCCTTGTCCGTCGAAGCCTTCGGCCCGTCCTTTCCGGTTTTCTCCTGCGTCTACCCCGATGCCCCCAGTGTCGATGAATCCGCGTATATTCAGGCAACCGTGGCCCGGTACGGACTGCAGTCCATCACCACGACCGTCCAGCCCGTCGACCTGCTTGAGCTGATGCGCCAAACCCTTGTCGAGCAGGACGGTCCGACCGGCACCTCCAGCATCCTGTCACAGCGGGCCGTGATGGCGTGTGCCCGTGAGCACGTCACGGTCGTACTTGGTGGCCAGGGCGGAGACGAAGTGCTGGGCGGCTATCACGGATACTTCGATTTCAGCCTGCAGGCCCTGATGCGCACCCTGCTTGAACACCCCAACCCGGCCAACCTGGCTGCCTACTGGCAAGACAGCCAGGCCATCGCCCAACGCACCGGCGCCAAGCCCCACAAGTTCAAGCACCTTAAAAACCGTCTCCTGGGCGCATGCCGACCCGCCCACTTCGAATCCCGGCCCTTTGGCGCCAGCGTACTGGACAGCCTGCGCCCCTACCCCAATGATGATTTGAACACGCGCCTGCTCGAGGACTTGACCTTCCGGGTACTGCCGCGCCTGCTGCATTACGAGGACCGGAACTCGATGGCCGTGTCATTGGAGTCCCGCCTGCCCTTCCTGGATTACCGGCTGGTGGAGTTCATGTTTCGCCTCAACTACCGACACAAGGTACGTGGGGCCACCACCAAATGGCACCTGGCCCAATTACTGGCCAACCGCCTGCCGACCAGCGTGCTGCACCGAAAAGACAAGATGGGCTTTAATGCCCCCAGCCAAGACTGGTTTGGCCAAGCCCAGAACCGCAAGGCCCTGCAACACTACATGGACAACCGCCCCGACATTTTGTCACCCCTTTCCGAAGAAAAATGGCGCTTTCTGAACCGGGCCTGGCAGAAATGCATGGCAGGCGAAACCCTCTCCACCCGGGCCGAATTAAACCTCTGGCGCTATTTTATTACCTGCCTCTGGCTGGATTAGGCACCCTAAACCCCTACCTGACGAAGTTCGTCAGCCATGGCCCGCAGCGACTCGACCTTCGCCA
>JAGQHJ010000085.1 GCA_020431915.1 Cyanobacteria bacterium HKST-UBA04
ATATAGCTTTATCCAAAGTTTTAGAACGATATCCCAAATTAAAGAAAGGCATGGAAGAAGAAGATAGTACTCGAGAAATGGAAGTCTTAAAACATTTCTTATGGTTAAATTCAGAGCGTTCGTCACTATTTTTTGCAAAGCACGTTTTATTAGTCGAAGGGGTAACAGAAGTAGCATTAATTAATAAGCTCGTAGACGATGGGGTTGTGGATATTTCGTCAAGCGATGCCTATGTCATGGATTGTTTGGGGAAATTCAATATTCACAGATTTATTAGTCTGCTTACAATTTTGTCAATAAATCACTCAGTCTTTATTGATGATGATAAGAGCGAAGAATATCATCAAGATATTCATGATTTTATTGAAGAATGTAGGGATAGTAGTCTCACCACTTGTATCGAATTTGTTCCGGACAATATCGAAAAATATCTGGGAATATCTCCGGCAAATCGTTCGGACAAAAAGCCTCAACATGTTTTGTACGAATATTCAGAAGGAAAATTAAATCAAGATTCTTTGAAAGAATATTGTAAGCTTTTAGCAAAATGTATACCTGGAGCTAAAGTTGATGAAACTAAATTTAAAACACTTACTCCTTCATTAGTGTAGAAAGCATTAAAAGTCTGCAAGCAATTTATTTTTAGTTTTCATCTATTTCCGTTACAAAAACACGTCACCCGCTGACGAAAATGAAGGCAAAGTCGTCAGATAAATACGAGTAATCGCCGAAACCCTTGCAGGCAGCGGAAAATCGGCTATACTAAAAACAGGTGAGATCGCAGCCCTGGCTGCGCCCCCTCACCCCAACCCACCACGGGGAGTGAGAGACCACACGCCGTGCCCACCGGGCACGTATCGCGGGGGTCTGTCTGCCCGTACTTGAAACTGGCCCGTGTGCCCCAAGGCTAACCCGACCCGCCCTGACCGGCAGGCGGCCCACGCCTTGTTGGGCCACGCGAGGCGGGGAAGCGCGCGTTGCGCCATACAAAACGCAACCCGCTTGGGCAGGGTGCCCCTCAGGCGCCTGTCAATGTCACGATCACCCTACACCCCCACCATAGGGGTAGGGTTCCGGTGCCCGTACCGATCGATCAACGGGCTGGTCGTGGCCACCCGGCTTGGTCACCCCGGCTGTGCCTGGCTCGGCCCTGTTTGCAACAGGCCTTGTCTAGCCGCCACCCTAGTGCTACAGGTTTTCCAACACCACAGACCCCCCACCTTTGCCGTTTCAAGCATGCGGTTCCGCCCCCAAAACCAACCCCCAAAACCAACCCCAAAAACCAAATCCCAAAACCAACCCCAACCAACCAATTCCACCAACCCAATGTGGCAAAAAACTATCGCCAAAACCGCGCCCCACCAAGGCGCCTAGTTCATCATATCCCGGCGCCTAGCTCATCACATCCAGGCCCGCAATCGGCTGTCCGGGCGTGTCGGCCGGGGTCCAGTAATTCAGCACCACCGGCGTATAGCGCGAAAACATGCGCTTCAGCCGGTGCATTGCAGTGTCCATGGTATCGCTGCCATCGCCCCCCACCTGAAACACGTAGCAGTCGCCGTTCTGGGTGTAGGCCGGCATAAATTGGGCCGTGCCTTCCCAGTCCATGTAGTGGGCCCCATCGCCTTCGGCTGGCGTGTAAAACACCTGGCCTTGGGTCTGGCGCACAATCTGGTCCCGCTCCTCGGCACTCAGCCGTGTCTGTTGCAGCACTTCGGCCTCGTTTAACCTAAACCGCGTATTGGGGGCAATGTCTTGCCGGGTAATGGCCCCAAACCCAAGCCCCACATGGCGGCTTCCTTCCACATGCATCATCAGAAACGCTCCCTGGTCTTTTCTTAAGGGCGGTGTTTTCTTAAGGACGATCTTTTCTTAAGGACGATCTTTTCCTAAAAACGCTTACCGCGCCCTGCTTTAGCCCATGTATAGTTACAGCTATAGTAAATTAGCTATTTCTTATCCTACCCAATCCCTGCCCTTCACGTCAACGCAACGCGTCAACGCAACGCGTCAACGGCCCATGCGCCCTTTGGGAACATCCGCTGTCGGCCGATCGTCTTATCTTATGTAACCAGCCGGTTCAATCGACCCGATCCGGGGGTACCCGCCCCCGAAAGGCTTACCGCAACGGGCCGACACCGGAAACCTTACTGTAGATGCAATAGCCAAAACCTAGTTTGCGCGATTGAGTTCCGCGCCGCCCCGCCTTACCTCAGGGTGTCCCTGGGTGCCAGTAGAGGCACCCCCGCAGTCCCCTCAAGGCGGGGCCAGGTTTTTTAGGCGTCATTTTTTTTCAGCGGGCTAAAAAGGCTTCGTGCCTCAACGCCGTGTCGGTGTCGACGACCGGCAGCTCATAAGGGGTTAAACGCTACGGCTTGTGTGTCTTGGCCAGCCACCTCGGTTGCCCCGGTTTCCCTGGCGGCCCCCATCGTTTGGTTGCTGGGGCTGTTGGGGTAATAGGGCGCCTGGGGTTGGTGCGGATCAACCGGTACTCCCCCTAATGGTCATCGGCCCCTATAATAAGACGTATTGTTGTTTATTGGTTTATGCAAAGGATTGACCCCCCGATGAATACCAACTGCTTACGGATTTGGCGCAACCTGTTTTTACGCGCGTTTTTGGTGGGCGTGGGCCTTACCGTTCTGCTGGCCATGGCCATTTTTCTGCCCTGGGATGCCTGGATGCCCTATGCCACCAGTATGACGCGGCTAACCGAAGCCCAGTTGGCCCCGAAAATCACCCAGCTTTTCCTCGACATCCGCTACTACCTGCTGTTTATCGTCCTAACGCCTGGCCTGGCCCTGCACTGGACGCTGAAAAAGGAAGAAGCCACCGCCGCCTAGCCGTTCTATTCTAGCCATCCAAGGCGTTTACGGCGACCATTATCTGCCACCACGGCTACCCCAAGCACCGGCATTGCCAGTGACACCAGTGATACCAGTGACACCAGGGGGGCCGTGGTTTGCGTTTGCCGGTTGCCAATTTACAGGCTGGCGATTTGGGCAGGGGGCTGTTACCATAGCCCCAGCGCGCGCACCCAAAAAGTGCGAGCGGTGTGTGTGGTTCAATCGCGAGAGAGGAGCTCCCCCCGATGATGTTTAGACCAGTACCGATGCTTGTTATAGGTTTGTTTGCCGGGTCGTTGATGTTGACGGCCGTTTTGGCGGTGGGGTGCAACAAGCTGGCCACGCCCGACGTGGCCAAGGGCGATGTGGATCAGTTGCAAGCCGAACTGGCCCAACTGAAGGCTGAAAACGCCGCCCTGAAAAACGGCGGCGAGCAGACCGATGTGCAGGCCGCTTCGGTTGGTGCCGATGGCGGCGGCGGGGTAACCCTCAACCTGGGCGGTCCGCAAACCTTTAGCGATCTCGACGAGGAGCTGTCGGTAACGCCGATGATCATCGACCTGAAAAACCTCGGAGTCTTCAAGAGCGTGGGTAAGCAGTTCCGGCCCCTTGAGCCCATTACCCGGGGCGAGTACATCACGTGGCTGTTTCGGGCCAACAACGCCATGGCAGGCGAAGCCAACCAGATTCGGCTGGCCCCCACCCACAACCCCGGCTTCTCCGATATCGACAAGACCCACCCCAGCTACAAGTATGTGCAAGCCCTGTCCAACGCCGGCTATAGCGTCGGGTACGAAGACGGCACGTTTCGTCCCAACGCCGCGCTGACGCGCGAAGAGATGATCGGCATTAAGGTGGGCCTCGACAAGGGTAAGCGCGTGCAGCCGGATCGCTCCATGATGAACTACGTCTGGAAGTTCAGCGATGGCGACAAGGTGGACGAACGCTTTACCGGCTACATCTACCAGGATAATTACGGGGGCGGCAAAAAAGGCAACAACATCCAACGGGCCTTTGGTAAAATTGGCACCTTCAAGCCCACGCAACCGGTGCTGCGCAGTGAGGCCGCCGCGACCCTGTGGCAGGTGGGGAGCATTACGGCCGAAAGAGCCCTGGCCGATAAAAACTACTAGCCACCCGCTGTTTTATAGCCCCCCCTCCAGCTTCTTTGCCGGTGTTTGTAAACAATGCCGGGGTTGGTGGGGGGCAAAGGCTCTGTTTGCCGCTGCCCCTGTGCTAAGGTAGGGGGCACGTCACGCGTTTAAGAGGGTCTTGTGGATGTTAACGATTATGCCACCCGATTTACGGCCGGGTTTAAGACTGGGTTTGCGGCCAGGTTTAAGACCGGTTTCGGCGATTTCGGCTCCGTCAGCTCATGCCGCTCATGCCGCCGTTGGGCAGCCGCGCCGGACAGGTCAAAGCCAACCCCTGGCCGGTTGGGCGTCTTCTCAAGTCGGCCGCACCGACCACACCGACCACACCGATCGGGTGACGTTTAGTGCCGCCCCGCCCCGGTTTGGCCGCCAGATTCAATCGGTTGATATGTCGCCGATCCTCGCGCTCGATGTACTGAACCACCCCGAGCGCAAAACCGAGCACCTCTGGCAGGCGTTTTCAGCCTGGGTGGGTTCGGTGCTGGCAGCGGACGGCGTGATTGCCCTGCGGCGCCACGGCGTCGATTTTCAGCCCGTGTACGACACGGCGGGTGCCTTTTTTAACCTGTCGCTGGCCGACAAGGAAGGCCTGAAAAGCACCAAGTACAATGGTCGGCGCGGCTGGGCACGAATTGCCAACATTAACAAGGAAACCTGGAGTGCGGGGGCCAGCAAAAACCTGTTTGTAAACCAGGCCCCGGCCTTTGAGGCGGCCGTCAACCACTTTTACCAGCAGGCCGAACCCATTGCCAACGTGCTGGTGGCCGCCCTCGATACATACTACCAGGCCAATGGCGCCCTGCTTCATTCGGTCGTCGACGCCCAGTCGCACCAGCCCATCGGCACGAACCAGGTCACCATCAACTACAACTTCGGGTCACCCGATCCGGCAGCCCTGGCGAATCGACGTGTTGACGACCCGCCGTCGTTGTTGCCCTCATCGTCGTCGGATGGCGAGCCGCGCTACATGCGCCACTGGCCCCATGTCGACTGGGAGTTGCTGACCCTGCTGGCGCGCCCCACGGATGCCGGGTTTCAGGGCCGTACCAAAAGAGAGGCCCCTTTCGAGGATTTGGAAGCGGACCCTGGCGAGATTATTGTCAACGCTGGCAAGCTGCTGCGGCTGATGACCAAGGATACCCCGGTGCCAATGTCGGGGCTGGATCACCGCGTGGTGGGGACTGCCGAACAACTGAAGCAGGACCGCGTGTCGGCGGCCTTTTTTGTTTCGCCCCATTACGGTAAGCCTCTGGTCAACCTGCACACCCACCAGCCGGTTAACGATCTGGGGGCTGACCTGAGCGAGTCGGGCCGTTACTTCTACCTTAGAAGCCTGCCCAAGCCCCCCGGTCGCTCGGCAAAAGCGGGGCCGCCCCAATGGAACGACACGATGGAATCCGGCTACCGTGCGTGGCAGGCCAACCTGGCACCCCTGCTGAACCGCGAATAAGGCGCGGTTGGTTAAGGCGCGGTTGGTTAAGGCGCGATAGGTAAAGGCGCGATAGGTAAGGGGCCTAGGTATTAGGTATTAGAGATTAGGCCATGCCGCTAAAGCGGGTGCCGACGTCTTGCGGCAACGGGCTGGCTTGGCGATGGGCTGATGCGCCACCCCCGCCGCCACCAAAGGTGCCAAAGGCGGCTTGGGTGTTTTTGGAAACCAGGCTTTTCATGCTGCCGAGATCGGCGGTAATGGCAGCCAGTTGGGTGTTAATGGCAGGACTCATAAGGTGCGTGCGCGGGGCTTCTCCTTGGATTAAACAGCATAGGGGTGAATGCGATGCTTCTCCTTGGGTTAAACAGCATAGGGATGAGCTTCGGTGTGCTGCCCCTATCATGCCATTGAATGGCGGCATGGGCCGAGACCTTAAGAAAGGTTTTATGGTGGCGGGTGGTGGTAGGATGAAAGCTGCGCTATGGATGAATTGATTAAAGCCCTGCGGCAACCTGCCCTTATGAACCACCCCGACTGGCCGGCGGTGGCCGACATGGAAATGCCCGCACGTCTGAGCTGCTATTACACCAACGAAAAAGGCGAGGAGTTCTACTGGGACGACGTGCCGGTTCTCAAACTGGATTTGCACCGGTTGTTGCTGGTGGTGGAAGGGCGCCATGGTGATCCGTTGCGCATGGACGTGCACCGCATCAGCAGTGCCAAAAACACGGCCACCGGCGCGTCATGTCAGGATCTCTTCCACGAACTGGCCCGGCTCTGGCGCGACACGCACCCGGAATAAGCCACGCCCACACACAGACCCATGGTGCATGGCGTATGGTGCATGGCGTATGGTGTATGAGGTGCGATCCCATGGTGTACATTGTACACGACCCTGTCCTTCAAAAAGGCCACCCTGACGCCTTTTTGCTGCCATAAACGTGCAAAAAATCCCAACATACGGTATACTAAAGTCAGTACTTTATGGATGAACCACTCTTTCCTACTTTTTTTATACTTTGTCCTTATTAAGTCCGCTGCAAACACGCGAGTGAGGGAAACAGCCCGTGATTGCCGACCTGTTATTGACATGCCGTGTTAACTTGAAACCGGAGGGGATGCCGATCTATGTATGATTTTCTGGCCTATGTCGAGGATGAGCTGTTGGAAATCTGCCCGATTGTCGTGGCCGTGCATGAGTTGCTGATGGATTTTCTGCCGGAAACCTATAAGGAACTCAACAACTAACCCGCCTCCTTTAGCCGATCCGTTTTAACAACCCCACGCCCGCGTTGATTGATGCGCGGGCGTGGGGTTGTCACGTGTTGATCTCGGGACCTGGCCCCGTTAGCCCTCCCCGCCCCATAGACACCTCGGGGTCTGACAACGGTTTGCCATGCCCCTTTGCCATGACGGGTTACGTCTGGCTTGTGGTGCGTCGGCGGCTTTGGTACACTCTCTCTCAGAAAATGGGGTAGCGGATATCCAGGTATCACGCCCCACGCCCTACCCCCTACGCCCTGCAAGGGATAGATGTTCGCTTTATAGAGAGGAGATGTTCTCGACGATGTTGTATACGATGTTTCGCATGATGGGTCTCGATGGTGGTCGTAGCGGGCTGTGGCTCGTGGTGGTCGCGTCTTTGGCGACGGCTTCTTTGGCGACAGCCCCGGTTTTGGCCGAGGATGAGCTGGGGGTGCGTACCGACACGATGGAAGGGGTTGTGACTGAAACGGTGACTGAAACCGTTACCGAAACGGTGACTGAAACCGGGATTGCCCCGGCCCATATTGCCCCGGCCGTGCAACCCATTACCGGGGCCGATACCCAGGCGCTGATGCATGCCGCCCCCGCTGCCCAAACGGCACCGATGGCCTCGGCACAAACAGCCCAGGTGGTGCAGGCCGTTAACCTGCAGGAGATGGTGGCGGTGAGCAGCCAAAGCATGGCACCGCGCAAACCCTACAGCAAATCGAAATTCGAGGCGGTGGAGCTGACCATTGCCAACAACACACCGATTCATATCGAGGTGTTGCAGGCCGCCATCGGTGGCGCTCTTAACGAGCAGGTGATTGCCGCCCAGGCCACCGAGGCCCAGCAGAAAAAACGCCGCCACCTGGGCCGGGCCTTAAGCCTGGCCAGTGCCGTACCCGGCATTGGGGGCGTGGCCGGGGCTCCCATGGGCCTGGCGGGTGCCGTGGCCTCCAACGCGGTGGGCCATGCCGCCTATGCCGTTGAGCATACCCCCACCGGCGACGTGACCATTAGTGGCCAGTACGTCGAAAAGGTCAACAACGTGGTGCTCAACCCAGGGCAAACCTTTACGTTCTCGTCGCTGGTCGAAAAAGGCGCGGGCGGCGAGCCCAGTGTGGTGGTCAAGAACCTGCAAACCAACTTCATTGAGACCCTTAAATAGGCCTGTGCGGGTAAGTAGGCTTAGTTGAACATGGCCTTGGTGTCGTCCTTGAGCAGGACCACCAGGGCCAGGATGCCCAGGATGGTGCCCAGGGGCATCAGCAGGCAGTCGACAGCCGCCACGATGGTGCAGAGCAGGTGCTTGCGTTGCGCCGCCATGCACCGGCCGGCGTAGATCATGGCAATGCCGAGCCCCCAGCCCAGCACAATGCAGGTGGCGCCGATACCGGTAAACAGCATGCCAATCATATGGGCCTCGTCGGCCTCATGGCTAAAGGCGTTGGGGTTAAACAGCATCATCAGCCCCATGCCCAAGTGCATCAGGAACATGCACGAGAACAGCATGGTCAGGCCGCCCAGCACGTAGTGGCCGATGGCCAGGTAGTTCAGGTGGTCCTTGGTTTTTTCCTGGGGAGATTTTACAGGGGCGTTCATGGTCGGGTCGGGCCGCTCCTTTTGCTTTAACAGTGCTTTAACCGTGGGGTAACCGTAGGGCAACGGTGCTATAACGAGGGTCTAATTTTATTATACGGGGTTTCTGCACGGCGGCGGGGGCCCGTGCCCTAGGAAGACCTGCAGGAGACGGTTTTCGGCAAAACACCCCGCCTTCGCGCTTTAGATCGAGGCGGGGTGCTGCTTAGGCTGTATGGGGGTGGTGTGGGTGTGGGTCGTGTTGGGGGTAGGTGTGGGTGTGGGTCGTGTTGGGGGTATGGGTTGTGTTGGTATGGGGTGTAAACTCAGGGGGTACGCGGGGAAAGCGAACACGCATGTACTCAAACATGTGCTCAAACATGTGCTTAAACATGTGCTCAAAAGCGCCACGTGTAGGGGCAAGGGCGGGAGATAGGTCCACCCTGTTCGGTCGTTAAGACCGTTGCCACTGGGCGCGCAGGTAAAGGTGGCAGGTAAACGGTTGTTGCTATAGAAATTAAAAATTAAATAAACAAGATATTGCTTAATCGCTTGAAGATATTAAAAAGCTGTTACATGGGGGGGCACGGACCGCCCCGCCCCGGTAGTGGGTGGTAGGGGAGGGGGAGGAAGAGCAGGAAATTCAGCCGTTTGGTGTATGGGGCCATGGCCCCAATTGGCCGATACCGATTGCAAGCACGGTCGTGTTTGGCCATCGCGTTTGGCCGTTTTGCTACAAGCGCCTTGTTTACTGTGTATGACCGATAACCCAGGGTTTATGTGAAGCGTCACGTCTTATGTTTTATGTCATCCTCGATTCCAACATCCTGATTAACAACTGGTTTCTGGATCAGCCGAATTTTAGCAAGCTGGTTGAGCTGGCCCACTTTGCCCCGCTCAGCATCATCTTGCCCGAAACCGTTATCGATGAGATTAAGACCCGGTATAACGAAGGGTTTACGCGGCACCGCGAGCGGGTTGAATCGGCGCTTAAAGACATGCAGCACTACCTGCGCGACGAGCTGGGCATTGGCGCCAGCATTCAGTACACCGGCCTGCAGTCTGTCGACGTGACGGCCGAGTACGGCAACTTTTTGCTGCACAAGATCAAGCACCTGAAAAACTTCCTGATTCTGCCCTATCCCAAGATCCGTTCCAAGGACATTATTACCCGGGCC
>JAGQHJ010000086.1 GCA_020431915.1 Cyanobacteria bacterium HKST-UBA04
TAGGAGACTGGGTCCGGCGAGAGCGTTCGACTTCGGCCTGAAAACGGCTGTAGAAGCCCCGGCGGTTCAATGTTTCGGTTAATTCATCGGTCGTGGCAATTTCCAGGGCCTTTTCCAGAACCTGGGCACGGGCACAGGCGGCCACAATCAGCTCGCTGGCCTGTTCAAGCACGCTCAAGGCTTCCTTGCTCAGCGGGGTTTGGGCCCCTTGCTGAAACAGAACCAGGGCACCGCTAACCTGTCCGTCAGCACCCAGCAGCGGCAGAACCAGCACCGACTGGATGTTGGGCATGCCAAAGATATCGGCAAACTGCTTGTCACCCAGGGTTTCGCCACGCAGGTACAAGTACTGGTGCGACCACACCTGGCTTTGGAACAAGCTCATCATGGAGCTGAAGCTGTCAACGGTAAACAGGGGCATGCCCTGGGCAAACCCGTCGTCACCCATCTGGTAAACCACGTAGCCGTCGCCGGTCTGGCGATCCAGCGTAATGTACTGACCGGCATTGAAAGGCAGCTCCTCAACCAGGCTGGCCAGGGTGGCCTGGAAAATGGCCGGGGAATCGACGGCCGACAGCAGTCGGGAGCTGATACGCAGCAGGATCTGCTGCATGGCCGGCAGGATGGAGGCCTTTTTGATGGCCATGTAGTGGTTCACCTGGACCGACAGGTACTGGCTGAGCTGTTCCAAAATCAGTTCGTCGCGCAGGTTAAAGTGGGTGCCGTCAAGCTTGTCGGCCACGGCAATAATACCGAACACGGCGCCTTTGTAGTGCAAAAAGCTGTGAATCACCTGCTCGGACCCCAGCAACTCCTGCAGGTAGGTGTCGCTAATCCACGTCAACTCGCGTGGGGCCACGGCAATATGGCTGTGCTGCTCGTCGTTCAGACAACGGTAGGTCCCCGATTCCTCGTCAAGGATGAGGATAACGTTGTTGCGGGTGGCCGTAATCTCCTTCACCCGGTTTTCGAGCAGGTGGATAAACTGTGCCGGATCGTCGGTAAGCTCCACGTTGAGCAGGCGTGCCGCATTGAGCTCGGATAAAATCAAATCTTGTACGCGAATGTCGGCCGTATCGGCCCCGGCAGCCTGAATCGACTCCAGAACGGGGTCAACGGCATGAGCCGTCTTGCTCGAAGCCACGTAGGTATTTGAAGCCTTACTCAGCGAGGCTTCCCGTTGCTTGGCACTAGAAGTAGTGCCTTTGGCGGCCTTGCTGCTTTTAATACCTTGATCGTCGGTTGGCGACGGTTTGGTGGTTCGCTTCATAACGGTGTCAGTGTGTGTCTTTCTTCACCGGGCCACCAGCGTGGCCATGTGGCGAGCATCCATTCATTCAACTCAGAAAAGTAGGGTATTGGGGAGTATAACCAACAGTAACAAGCTTCATCACAGGGGATGTGACGGGCGACATAGCACCAATGGCAGACTAGAAAAACGCTGTAGACAACAATACTATGGTCAATACGTAACAAATGGTCCATATAGGTCCAACTACCTGCTCATAAGTATAAAAACCGGCCTGGCGGGTTTTTTGACACTCCTGGGCGGGATCGGCTGTTACCATTATAAAGCACCTCAACGCTGTCACCATCCCCATTTATCCCAGATCCGCTCAGGGCGAGTATCCCCCAGATGGTGGAGATCCCCCCAGGCTAAATTATTTCCTATTTATTTAATATTTATATATCTTAACAGCCTGGATCCTTCCGACCCCCATCAGGCCGATCGAGGCCTTGGCGAGACTGGTTAGACACCCATTTCAGGCTGGGTTTTGGGTTAAACTTCAGGTCAAATCGGGCCGCAGGCGGCTGGCCCCTTTCAGGTACACCGGCACCGCGCCTTGAAGCGGGGTGGGTGAGGGGACCTGGTGGTCCATGCGCTCGTACCACTGAAGCAGCACCCTTACACACAACTCCAAGCCCCCCTGAATCTGGGGCTCCTGGCTGCAGAGCATCGGCACATGCTGCCAGTCGGGGCGCACCAGGCGAATGGCCGTGGCCGGATTGGCCTGGGTAATGTCGGCGGTCACCGTAAAAAACGCGCTGACAATATCGGCAGCATCAATGTGGTTCTGGCGCATCAGGCTACCCACCAGCTCGCCAACCGCCTCGGCCATGGCCTTGGGGCTGTCGGTGTCCAGGGTAATAGCCCCACGGACGGCGCGCAACGGGGCAATATAGGGGGGAGACATCTGGTTCATACCCCCTAGTTTATTAAAAACCAGGCATTTATTAAAAACCCACGCCTTTCGGGGCATCCCCTTGCCGTTGCCGGCGGTTTGCAACAATCCTGTCAGAAACACCGTCTGAGACACGAAGATTGGCTGCCATCGTGTTAATATGGGGCCACAAGCCCCCTGCCAATGAAGGAAGCCAGGCTCTTATGGTACAAATTCTTGTCGCTGACGACGATCCGGAAATCGTCGATTTGTTAAACCTTGACCTGGAGTTGATGGGTTACCAAACCGACGTGGCCACCGACGGGGCAGCCGCCCTGAAAAAAGCCGAGTCGAAACGCTACGACTTGGTGATTCTGGACGTAATGATGCCCAAGATGGACGGCTTTGAAGTCTGCCGCAAGATTCGCAGCAACCGGGCCTGCACCAACACCCCCATTATTCTGCTGACGGCCAAGGGGACGATGGAAGACAAGATTCGGGGGTTCAACGCCGGGGCCGACGACTACCTTGTCAAACCCTTCGAGTTTCAGGAATTGATGGTGCGGATGCGTGCGCTGTTCCGCCGGACCGGGGTGCTGAACCAAAGCAAAACCCAGCAGCAGCGCGAGCTGTTGCATTCGGGCCATATCCAGTTGCATCCCACCTCGCTGGAGTGCACCGTGGCCGACAAGCGCATTAAGCTGACCCCCACCGAGTTCGAGATTCTCTACTGCCTGCTGCAGCACGTGGGCAACGCCGTTCAGCTCAGCACGTTGCTGCAGGAAGTGTGGGGCTATGATGCCGATGAAGACGTGCGCATGCTGCGCGTGCACGTCGGCGGCCTGCGCCAAAAAATCGAGCCCGATCCCAAAAAACCCTCCTACATCGAAACCGTCACGAATGTTGGCTATCGCCTGAACGACACCCCCGAACTAACGGCAGACGGGTCGGCCTTGGCTGCCGCCGAGCGAAGCGAAGAAGCCGTGGCCTCCGGCTCCTAATGGCCCCCAGACTGTTGCGCCTATGTTTGACAACTGGTTAACCCACCGCCTGCCCTCCCTGCCCAAGCTGCGGCTGAGCCATCAGATGATTGGCTTTTTTGTGCTGGTCGTCCTTATTCCGCTCAGCCTGCTTAGCTTCAGCATTTACGACATTAACCAGAAGGCGCTCAAGAAACAGATTGCCCACTTCACCGCCAACTCGGCCGAAGCCACCTACCGCGAGCTCACCCTGAAGCTGGATTGGCAAATGCGCGAGAACGAGCTGGCCGCCTTTTTCTGGAACAAAACCAACATCGGGCCGGGCAACCGCATAAACGAAGCCGTCCGGGACGACTTTTTCGAACAATACCCCAACACCCTGGCCGTCGGGCTGTACACGGCTCAAGGGCAACGCATCGCCACGTTGTACCAATCTACCCAAATACAACAACAGCTTACGACCGAGCTGTCACCAGATCTGTTTCCCGTGCAAATGGATGCCACCGCCCTGTACGGGCTTGCCACACCCAACCTGTCGGCCGCCGCCAAACACCACAACCAAACCCTAAAGCTCGGTACGCTGGTCGGCAATCCAGGCCCCGACAACCGGACCCAATACGTGCTGCAAACCGACCTGTCGGTCAACGCCCTGCTGTCGCAAAGCCCCGTTATGGCCCCTGCCACGGCCGTGCACTCCAGCATCGGGGTCATCCGGCTGGTTCACCGTTTCGACTTCCTGACGGAACTGCTGGCCGAAAAACAAAAAATCTTTGGCGACGGCCTGGTCATCTTCAGCCCGCAGGGCCGTATCCTGGCCGGCCCCAAACCCTGGGTTAACCGCGACCTGCCCCGCTACGACAAACAGGTGTTTGCCGAACTGCTACGCGACAGCCGCGATGATCATATTCTTAACGGCGGGGGCTTTCCGCTGAACTACTCCATGAACAACTTCCAGGGGGTCGAGCCCAAGCGGGTGGAAAAGGTGTTTTACCGCCTGCCCGGTGTGCCGTGGGGCATGATGATGGAATCGCCCTACAAGTTGCAGCAGCAGTACATTGCCATGGCGCGCAACCAAACCATTCTGCTGCTGGCCTTGTGCGGAGCACTGATTATTGTACTGGGCCTGTTCTACAACAAGGGCATCGTGCGCAACTTCCGGCAACTGATGCGGGGTATCAAGGCCGTGGCCGAAGGGCACTATTCACGCCGTATCCGGCTCATCACCAAATCGTGGACCCCGCATGAAATTATCGTGTTGACCGGCGAGTTCAACCGGATGGCCGGAAAAATCTCAAAGGCCTGGGTCGACATCCAGCAGTTAAACCGCGAGCTGGTGCACAAAACCGAAATCGAAGAGTTTATCGCCAAGGCGACCCAGCGTATCCACAGCAGCCTGGAACTGGAGCAGGTTTGCCAAACGGCAGCCCGACAATTCTGCAAGCTGCCGCACATGGTCTCATGCCAAATCTGGCTGGCCGACAGCCAGGGGCGCCTGGTATCACAAGCCCAAACCTTCAACGCCTACGACAACCACCACCCGCCCCAAGGCAATGCCACGGACACCGGCCGCCCTTCGGCCAGCGATACCCAAAACCAATTGATGCTCGAGTTGTTCCCGTCCTGGAAAACCCATCTGGTAGACGCTGCCGTACAGCATAAGATCGAGCCCTCCCTTAAGTTCGTCTACAAGCGCCAGGTACCCAGCACGTTTACCTGCCACCAGATTGACTGGATACCAAGCGGGCTCAAGCTGATGGTTTACCCTGTGCTGTACCAAAGCCATGCCATTGGGGTGATGGCCTTCTGGATGCAGGACAGCCAGAGCACCCCCTACCAGACCTCCCTGCTTCAGGATCGCCGGCCCGACTTGATGACTGGTTTATCGGTCGGTACCGGCAAAGCAACACACCATCGCCGCGACGATCAACTGATTATCGATCTGCTGACCAACCAGGTGGGGATTGCCGTGCACCAGGCCCGGCAATGGGAGCAGCTGCAACAGGCCAACGAGCAACTGGCCCAGCTTGACGAACTGAAAAGCAACCTGATTGATACCGTCAGCCACGAGCTGCGCACGCCCCTGACCAGTATCAAGGGCTACACCTCGCGCTTGATTCGGTATGACAACACGCTGGAATCCGACACCCGCATCAAGAGCCTGAAGGTGGTCAAGAAACAAGCCGACCGACTGGAACGGCTGGTTAACGACCTGCTGGTAATTCCCGACCTGGAACGCCAGGGCGGGCTGCGCATTTTTACCGACGAAGTCCACCTCAACCCTATCATCCAGCACCTGATGATTTTTCTGGAAGAGCGGGCACAACGCCCCATTGAGGTACGCATGCCCGACATCGCCATGCACGTGGTGGCCGACCCCGACCGTCTTGAACAAGTTCTGCTGAACCTGCTTGACAACGCCCTGAAATACGGCAGCACGGATCAGCCCATTACCCTGACCATTACCCCCAATCCCAACGCCGAGCAAATACAGTTCGACATCTTTAACCATTGCCCACCCATTCCACCCGATGAGCTGAACCAGTTGTTTGACAAGTTCAAGCGCCTCGACGAAAAACTCACCCGAACCACCCGGGGCACGGGCCTGGGGCTGTTTATTGCCAAGGGCCTCGTCGAAGCCATGGACGGGCACATCTGGCTGGAAAGCCCACCGTCAGGCGGCTTTAAAGTAAGCTTTACCATGCCCATGACCGCACACATCCCGTCGCCACCCGCAACCACCACCGGCATCCATGCCCAGGAAGCCCGGCTATAATCTGGTGCCGGACAACGCCCTACCAAGGCGGAACCCCTTACTGGGGCGTGTTCCTTGTCACGATAAATGAGGCTGAGGGCAACCAAGGGAATCCAACCTGATCGCCTTCACGGTTGCCTCGACTGCCCGATCATCGCCTTGAGACAGATGACAGGCCAAGCCAGAGCCCGTATCAGATCGCCAATGGGCGTACCACGAAATACCAATGCTTGCCTGTGTTTTTGCCATAACCGATCGACAGCCCCCACGGTTGCCTGAGTTTGAACCATTCGAATTATGTGTCGGTTTCTCCCGTAATCCATCAAGGAAACGTGAATCAACCTTTACATCAAGCGTCGGGGCGATACGTGCACATGAACTGTTCAAACTCGCCAACCGACACCGACTCAAGCTGCGGCAGCACCGGCTTTAACCGATCGTAAAACACCTTGGCCAAATTCTCGGCCGTCGGCACCACCGGGTATTCGTCGTTGAGGTGTTTGCCCTCGGGCAGCAGGGATCGCACCAACGGCTTCAACTCATAGTAGTTGACCACAAATCCCGGCTCGCTCAGGCCGTCGTCGGGCACCGACACGGTAACGCGCACCACCCAGCGGTGGCTGTGGGGCTTTGGGCGCACCCCTGCCAGGGCGTGGGTGGCGGTAAAGGTTTCAGTCAGGGTGGCCTGGTACATCGGGAAAAGGGCTCTGGGCAATAACCGTTCCTGGTGGGCTGCTACGCGGTCACCAGCTTATCCTGGGGCACCTGATCCAGCAGGGCCACCAGCTCGCACAGCGGCCGGGCCTGGGCATAGTGCTGCCGGTAAAGTGCCGCCTGGCCGCGTGACTCCTCGACACTAAACTCGACAAACGTGATACGGGCCTGCGGGTATTGTGCCACCATGGCCCGCAACGTCTGCTTGCACAGGTACTCGGCCAACCGTTCGCTGCTGGTATTGGGAATGGGCAGAATCAGCGTATCGCGCTTGGGAACGGTGTACACGTCGCGGCCCTGGTACACCACCCGGTAGTGGGCCTCGTCGAGCACGCCAATCTCAAGGTGGGCATTGAACTGGGGAAAGATGGTGCGGTGATCCAGGCTGTCGCACACGGCCTTGACCATGGGTTTGATGAGCAAAAAATCCATAAACAGGTCGGAATCCGGGCCGATGTCGCCCTCGATTTGGAAGGTGGCCTGGTAGTTGTGCCCATGCAGCTCTTCGCGTGTGCCATCGTCAAAAATCAGGAAGTGGGCACAGGCAAAGTTGAAATATTCTTTGTAAATCCGAACCCCAAAGGTTTCGTTTAAACGGTCAGGGGAAGGCAAAGCAACACACCTCAAGTCATTAATTAGGCCGCTAGGCCCTTATAGTAAATAAAATAGGCGTTATTAGCCAGTTTTGTACACAAACTCCGGTTCAATTCCCATCGTAGATAGCACACAACGCCCTTGACCGGCTTTACTATACAGTCCTTATCAATAACTTATTGTACTTAACCCAAGGTGTCCTATTGTAATGATTTCCCCTCTTTTGTCCGATCAGCCCCGTCTTTTACCTCGTCCATGCTTACGCAATACTGCCAGCCCGCTTACCGTAAACTTGGGTCGGGGTTTAGTAACCGATCAGGTGCAATTTAGCGGCCTATGCGACAAACACTACGATAATGAAGCATCGGCCGAACAAGCCGCTCTTGCACGTATCAACAACCTAAGAGAGCTCGTTTATCGCCTACAAGCGGAGATGGAAAGGGAAGGAAAGCTCGCCGAGGGCCCCTTACGAGAGAATGCTCGTGGGAACCTGAAACACCAAAACCGGATGGTCTTGTCGACCGGCCAAATCATTAGCATGCGAAGAAACACCCCTAGTCTGCACGAGGCCCCCATAGTCAGTATGAAATTTGAAGATCCGGCCGATCCGTCACAAAACATCTACCTGACCACCAGCAGCTTCCGGCGACGGGAAAAACCGAAACTTCAAGAACAAAGCCGTCTTCAGTGGCTCTTTAACCTAAAGCCAAAACCGACACCTGAACAGCCGCTTGAAGAACCCACCATAATGGTGCAACCAGTCTGTTGCCAGGCCCCAGACCTTAACAACGGTGAACCTTTTTGGCTGTACAACACCCTGGAAGGAGAAGGTATACCGGTAAATCGAAAGGAGCTCAAACGATCCACATCGCTTCCGGGCTTGTCAGGCAACTGGTTTTCCGAGTTGTACAAGACGGCCAGAAAAATATCCGACCAAAACAAACCAGAATCCTATTAAAGATTAACCGCCCTTGTATTGGCGTACCACCGTTTCCAGAATCTCGACGGCCTTGTGCACCTGGGCTTCGCTAACGACCAGCGGCGGGCTGAACCGGATGGTGTTTTCGCCACAGCCCAGCAGCAGCAGACCATGCTCAAAACATTGGTCTACCAGCCAGTTTCGGCCATCACCGTCCTTGTCGCCGGGGTAATCGGCCCCTTTTGTGCCAGCCGTGCCCGGCTTAACCACCTCAAGGCCCACCATCAGGCCCCGGCCGCGAACCTCGGCCAGGCAATCGTATTTATCCACCAGGCCTTGGAGCCCGCTCATCAGCACCTGCCCCATTCGGGCTGCCTGCTGCTTGAGCCCCCCCTCAATCAGGTCGATGGTTTCAATGGCCGCAGCACAGCAAACCGGGTTGCCCCCAAACGTGGTGGCGTGGGTACCAGGTTCCCAGTTCATTATCTCGGCCTTGGCAATAATGGCACTGAGCGGCATGCCGCTGGCCAAGCCCTTGGCGCTGGCAATAATGTCCGGCTCGATGCCGTCGTGCTGGCAGGCCCACATTTCGCCGGTACGGCCGACGCCGGCCTGAACCTCGTCGGCAATGAGCATAATGCCGTGCTCGTCGCAGAGCTGACGCAGCCCTGGCAGCCAGTTGGCCGGCGGCACCACGTAGCCGCCTTCGCCCTGAATGGGCTCGACAATGATACCGGCCACTTCGTCGGGTTTAACCAGCATTTTGAACAGGTGGTCGTTGATAAATTCCAGGCAGGCCGCCGCTTCGTCTTCCGGGTTACGGTGGCCAAAGAACGGCCGCAGCGGGTAGGGATAATGGCCGTGCTGGACGGAAGCCATCATCGGCGAGAAATGGCGACGGTGAATGGCTTTGCTGGCGCAAACCGACATGGCGCCGTAGGTACGGCCATGGAAGCTTCGGTAAAAACTGATGATGGTTTGGCGCTTGGTGTAATGGCGTGCCAGCTTCAGCGCCCCCTCAATGGCTTCGGCCCCGCTGTTGCCAAAAAACACCTTCTTCGGGGTCGAACCCGGCGAGGTTTCATCGAGCCGGCGGGCCAAGTCGACCATGGGGTTGTAGTAAAAATCCGTTCCGCTCATGTGCAGGTACTTGGCCGCCTGATCGGCAATGGCC
>JAGQHJ010000087.1 GCA_020431915.1 Cyanobacteria bacterium HKST-UBA04
AACCGGTGGCGGGTATACAAAAACCCCTACCTGATTGCGGGTCAGATCGTCGACCATGGCATGTTCGGTTGTGATACCTACGCCCGCCCCAACCCGCTTGTAGGCCTGGTCGATGGCACGGATGCGGAAGGCCTTGGTCTTGCCGCTAAAGGAGGTGGCACTACTGGTGACCAATTCCACGACGCTATACTGCTCATTGGCGTCCGACAACTGTTCGCAGCCTTCCCAGGGGTCGCCCCCGCTGATACACGCGGTTCCGAGTCCGCCGTTGGTTATTGGGGCATACACCACGTTGCCATGGAGCAGTTCCACTTGGATATTGCTGCCCAGACTGCTGTCGTCAAAACATTTGGCGTCGGTGCCCGACATGTTGGGCAGCCAGCAGACGGCGTTCAGCCCTACCTGTACGAAGGGGCCAAAGGTGGGACCCAGGCGGTAATCGGTGGTGTCGTCGTTGGAAAAGTTGGGGAAGCTGACGGTGGATGTGGCGTCAATGCTGGTATCCGTGGCACAGTACTCGGGCGAAAGGGAGAATTTTTCTTCGTACGAGAGGCTTTTGCCAGAGGCGTCTGCCACCGTTAGCTTGACGTAGAACGAGCTGTTGTAGGTGCCGCCATCGAACCGTCTAAACCATTGTTCGGACAGGGTGGAGGTGATGTTGACCGCCGTGTTGTTCAACGTCACGGCCTTGGTGTAAATGTGGTGGTTGGCCCCACTCACGTCAAAGGCCGTGTTGAAATTGGCAGTGTCCAGGCGCCGGTAGCATGGGAAGCCGGATACCCCGCAGGCCGTGCCCGTGTACAGGCTGTCAACCAGGAACAAATCCGGGTTGTCGCGCATGCGGTTTCTAATCAATGCAACATGTTCTTGGGCCACCCGTTCAATCATCAGCCGCTGCTGGCTGCTCCAGGTGGTGCTCAGTTGCAGGGGGCGGAGCATGTTTAATGCGCTGGACAGGGTAATGGCCATGATACCCACCAGCACCATCAGGTAAAACAGCGAGTTGCCGCGCTGCTTGCCTGGTGAATGGAGGTGTCTGGTTGGGATCATTGGCGGGGGGTTATTCCTCAAAAATAATGTTGAGCTTCGTGTTGGGCGTTACCTCGTAGAGGGTGGGGGCCGCGGTATTGGCCACCACGTACGCCGTGTTGTTCTGGGGGTTAAAGGCCAGGCCAATCGGGTCGAGCAGTTCGGTATTGCTGGCATCGGTGGTTTTTGGGTAGATCTGGTTGGCCGACGTGGATCGGCTGAAGGGGGTGCCCTTGGTGTTGCTTAAATCCGAGTCCAGACTCAGGATTCGGGCGGCTGTGGTTCCGTCGCCAAACAGGAAGAGGTACCGGTGGTGGAAGGGATCGAATTCAAACCCGTGCACGTCTTGCCAGTCGTACAACCCACCGCCGCCGATGACGTCGGCCGTATTGAGGTTGATGCTGCTGCCGGTCGGCAGCATGTAGGCGCCCTGGTCGTTTAGGTACTGCACGTTTTTCGGGAAAGCCATCAGTTTCCAGTCGGCGCCGGTTTTGGTTAACACAATCACCTCGTCGGGCATGGCCGGGTTAAAGGTGATGCCTCGGGCATCGTCAACCAGCGAGGACAAGGGGAAGCTATGCACCAGCTTGCCGTCGCTTGAAATTTTGACGATCCAGTATTCGCTGTCGGTGGTGTCTTCAAACAGGGCGTAAATGGCGTTGTCCGAATCCATGGTGACGCTGACGGCACTGATGGTACTGTGCGCCAAGCCCGCGATATCCTCCTTGCGCAGCACGACCGGGAAGCCGTTTACCGTTTGGTACACCTTGTTGGTGTTAATCGAGTAGGCCGGGTAGTCGGGGTGGCCTGGGCGCATTTTAAAAATATACAAGCCCTGGGTGTTGCCTGCCGAGGAGTTGGCCACGACAACCAGCTCGCCGCTGCGGTAGTCGAAATGCGGGTCGTTAAAACTCAGGTCGGTTCCGCCGGCCACTTCGGCATTGGTGTCGATGGGCACCTTGTAGGTTACCGACCCGCCGCTGAAGTCGGTAACGGCAACCGTGGTGTCGAGCAACCACATGTCGTCCAGGCTCCAGCTTCGCCGCGCCATCGAGAAGGCCTGTACCCGATCGGGCGAGGTGTCCTTGTTGGGGCGGGTAACCATGTTGCCCAGGCGAAACAGGGCACCGGGCAGACTGAAGGCGGCATTGCCAAAACGGGCCGTTACGTCATTGGCTCGAATCATCAGGGCCGTGGCGTCTTCCGATTTCAGGGCCGCATCAGAGGGCAGGGTATCGCAGTGCAGCCCTTTGCAAAACGACCACAGGCCATTGGCCGCATTGGCCTGGGTAAAGTAGAGGCTGTCGTTGCCGATAACACTGCCTACCCCGACCCAGTTGGGGTTGGTCGTCAGGTCGGTGCACGGGGCGGCTGCAGGCCGCGTGGTTCGGTAACAGTTCAGGTCCGACTCGGCGTTGAGTTCCACGCGTTCAATAACGTAACGGCCGGCGACGGGTTCTCGGTAGCGGTAGCCGAGGCGCTTGATGGATTGATTTCGGCTGTCCCAGTAGGCAAAAAAGACGGACTGGTTCTCGTCAAAGTCCGTTAGCGAGTCGGTGGGCAAAAACTCGGTGGCATGGCCGATTTCGTCACTAAGCCGCATCATGAACCGCTTGCTTTCCAGTGCCGACAGGGCATCGAAAGACAGATCCCGGCTTCGCTGGGCGGTTTTTACCGGCAGGGAGACCAGCGGCAGAACGATAATGGCAAAGATGACCAGCGAAATGATCAGCTCGTTTAACGTAAAACCCTGTTTTGAGCTGGTTTTTATGGATCGAAAGCCAAAAATCCCCGTATGCTTTAGGCTATTAGCGTCTGCATGGGGCGTTGAATCAGGGTTGGCGCGGTTCAACATGGCGTCGCTTCGGTTCAATACGGTACTACGGGGTATGAAATGAGGTGAAAGAACTTGCTTCTTAAAGGTATCGACCCGGATTGGCCCGGCTGAAGGATACGTAAAGCCATCCATCTTGGCCTGTTTCAGTACGCCATAACACGGGGCGCCCGTTTTCCCTTGCTTCAGGTGCTTTTGGGAGCACTGCTGCCGTCGACAAGCTCGATCCATGCCTTGGCCGTGCCGGAACGGGACGGTTTAATGATCAACTGGTTGACCGTCCCCGCTTTGAGGTAGGGATCCAGGTTAATGGAGCGGGCCGTGCTGATGCTACCCCACGGCATGGTCACGCGTTTCGAGTTGATCAGCACGGTTGGTGGGCTGGGCAGGCCGGATTCAGAGCTGATATTGAGCGTGGCCGGTTTGGAAAGGGGTGGCACGTAAAAACTGAGGCGAGCCCCCTGATTTTGGCCAATATGCAGCGGAATGGTGCCAATGGCCACATGGGAGTAGTAATGCTGCAGAATCTTGGCAAAATTGTACCCATGCAGGCTCATGTAGCGGGCTCCGTACTGGCTCATGCCCACCCCATGGCCGAAGCCGCCGCCAATAGCGGTGATTGCCGTCAGGTTGCCCTTGGCGTCGGCATCGGTGTTAAACACCACGTTGGCGCTGGGCAGCATGCGGCTCTGGTTAAGCAGGGCCTTGCGGATGACAAACTCTTTTTCAAGCAGCCAGGTGCCCGTGGTGGTTTCCACCTTCAGTACCATGGCCTTGCCCGATACCCCCCGGCGGGTAATGGTTAGCTGTTTAAGCTGCCCGATGGCCTGGCCGGACTTGAAGGCTGGCTTGATGAAATCGCGGGTGTTTTTGGTAGTGGACAATTCCGGCAGGGTTTGGGCCAGGGTTCGGCTTAACTCGGCGGCTGTCCAACGACGCTGCCAACGGTAGGTGGGCGACAGGACGTCAAAACTGAACTGGTTCTGGTTGCTGTAAAAGCGCCGGGCATTGGCCTCCTGCTGCAGGTTAATGGGTTGGCCCTGGTCGGGTTTGCCAATTAGGTAGGGGATGGGATCGGCCGGATACGCCTTGGTGACGGGATCCGAGAAGGCGTTTTCGTAGCTTTCGGAGTGACCGCCGTGTGACGAGCTGTACAGGGCCAGGATGGGATCGGCCTTAAACAGGGCTACGAGTCCCTGGGTTTGCTCGATGGCCTTGTTGGCCAGCGGGTGCTCGGTGGCGGCTCCGTAATAGGCCTGGCAATACTGGGAATCACAGATATCGAAGTCCGGCCACGGCTTTTCGCGCGGATGGATGGCATAGTTTCGTGCGGCCACCGCCTGGGCTTTCAGGGCCTCGAAACCGAAGGAGGGGGGAAGCTCGTTGGGCACCACCGCTTTAAGGTAGTCGTTCATCGGGAGCACATTGACTACCATCAGCTTCGAGGGGGCGCTGTGGCCGGGTAGAATCTCAAATCGGCCCCGGTAGCTGGGGGTTTTGCCCTTGCGCGTCACGTTGGTAATGCGCAACAGGTGGGCCTGGTTAACCGGTTCGGCAAAAAGCGCTTTGGCGGTAACGGACTTGTCGTTTACGGTAAAGTGCCCATGGGGGCGTTTTATCCAGATGTCCTGATTGCGCAAGCCGTTGAGGACAACCTGGCCGGTTTCGGTTTTCAGGGTAAACGGGCCGCTGGCCGACAGGCGCACCGCTGGGTACTCCTGCTCGGTCATGGCGTTGTCGCTAATGCCTACCCGAATCAAGTCAGCATCCACCATCAGCCCGTCCTGCTGCGGGCTGTTGTCGACGGCCTGGGCCGGTTGCCGTTTGACGGCGGGTTCTTCCGATTTGGGGCCTAGCTTCATGTACCAGGGCACGTCATCGTTCTGGGCTTGGCGTGTGGGGTTGCTGCGCAACTGCAGCACCTCAAGGGGACTGGCTTGTGGCTTCTCTTCAAGTTGCGCCGTGGCCACTTCAACTGGGTGGGGGTGGGCCTGGTCAGGTGCCTCGGTTTGAAACACCGACACGACGCCCATCAGCGAGACGAATCCGATAATGGTGGCCCCTGCTTTAATCCAGCTCAACATACAAATCCCTTATGCACAGAACAGTGCCTTGTCGTTAACCCGCGCGGCACACGCTACTTTTGTTAGAACAATAACAGGGCCAGGCAAACTAGGGTGGTTTAAAGAAAGCGCATACCTGGTGCTAAACACCATTATACCCTTTTTTGATGGCAGAAAGCCAAGGCGCTACCGTCTTGGCTTGGGGTTACGGTATGATGTGGGTGCGGCTAGCCGAAGCGGCTGCGGTGTGTGCTTGCCAACGATTTTGGAGCTGGAACGACTCGATGAAGCTGATTGCCAACCTGGCGGCCTTTGATCTCGAAGCCATTGAAGAACTGGGTATTGCCGGCCTGCTGTTAATGGAAAATGCCGGGCGTGCCGTGGCCAGTGCCGTTTGCCAGTGGGTGCGCCAAAACGAACCGATGAACCGCGAGTTGAACGTGGTTGTGCTTTGTGGGCCGGGAAACAACGGTGGCGACGGCTTTGCGTGTGCCCGGCACCTGACCATGCTCGCCGGCCAAGGGGCTTTTGCGCCCTACCACATCCACAGCCGGGTGTTGTCCGTCAACGACCTGGACGACTACACCGGTGACGCCGCCACCAACGCGGCCCTGCTGGCTCATTACCCGGTTCGGGTGTTGGCCAGCCCGGCCATCGAGCTGCTTGAAAAATGTGTGGCCGAAGCCGACGTGATTGTTGACGGCTTGTTTGGCAGTGGACTGAACCGTGCCATTGACGAGGAACTGGCTGATTGGGTGGCGGCGGTGAATCGTGCCGTGGCTCGAAGCAATGTGCCGGTGGTGGCCATCGATATGCCCAGTGGCATTGATGCCCGTACGGGCCAGGTCCATGGCTGTGCCGTTAATGCCACGGTGACGGTGACCCTGCAGGCTGGCAAGCCGGGGCTCTATCTATATCCTGGCCGAGCTTGTGCAGGCATGGTGCAGACGGTCGACATCGGCCTGCCACCCAAGTTGTTCAACCCTTCGGATTTGGCTCGCCATGCGCCCGGCGAACCGCTCGTTCAGTTGGTAACCTCGGCCATGGTGGCCAAAACGTTGCCTTCCCGGTCTGCCGACAGTCACAAGTATGCCTATGGCAACGCCATGGTTATTGGCGGCTGCCCGACCATGCCTGGGGCTCCCCTGATGTCGGCTCGGGCCGCTTTTGTGGCCGGTTGCGGGTATGTTCGTCTGGCAGCCCCCGTCTCGGCCATGGCCCAGATGCAACTGCCAGCCGAAGTGGTAACCCTGCCGCTGGGTGACGAGGCGCATGATGCGGCTCAAGCCGTTGGGCACGGGACGGTTGTTCCGGCTGACATTGAGCGTATACGCCCCATTATGGGCCAGGCCGATGTCATTGTGCTGGGGCCGGGCCTGGGTCGAAGCGAGCCGGTACAACAGTTTGTCGAATCCATGACGGCCCTGCTGCTTCAGGAATACAAGGGGCTGGTGGTTCTGGATGCCGACGGTCTCAATGCCCTGAGCCAATTGCAGACCCCGTTTCCCCTGAACCACCGGTTTGTATTGACGCCCCATGTTGGCGAGGCGGCCCGGCTTTTGAAAACAACCTCTTCTGCGGTTAAGGCCGACATGATTAAAGCCGCCAGTGCCTTGGCCCAGTTGTATCGCTGTACGGTCGTGCTTAAATCCTCGTCCACGGTTATTGCAGGCCAACGGTTGTCTGAAACCGGCCAGGCCCAGATAGAGGTTTGGATTAACCCGACTGGCGACAGCGGCATGGCCACGGCGGGATCGGGTGACGTGCTGACGGGGCTCATTGCCGGCTTGCTGGCCCAGATGGCCAACGGCGAGTCGATGCTCTCGCCAGCCGATATGACCGGGGCCGTGGCGGCCATTACCTACCTGCACGGACTGGCCGGGCAACATGCCAGTGCCGAGCTGACCCCCTATGCCGTTACGGCCACCGAACTGTTGCGCTTTTTCCCCCATGCCCTCAAGCAAACCCTGCCCATGCCTACCGCGCCCGTGCCGTTTAATGCGGCCGTCGACCCGATGCCGGGTGGTGGTTCGGTGCCGGTATGCCCGACGGTTCAGCGTCTAAGTTGCTAAGTTTCAGGAAACGAGTTGCCTGATGGACCACGATCTGGTTTATGTCAAAAAACACCCCAGGCCGGATAACCCGGAAGGGGTGGCTTATGTGGTGCCGGCCGTGGGTATTCGCGGTAAAACCACGGACAAGCTGATTCCCCACCCATTTGGCAACTGTTCGGCCGAGTTCAGCACGCTTCAGGACACCATCGAGGCCGTGCACCGGGCAGGGTATGCCCTGGAGGTAGACGGGCAGTTGTACCCGCTGCCCGACCAGAAACCGGTGTTTCGATCGGTCAAGCCCGCAGCCGGCCGGCCGGCGACGTTGTTTGACACGATGGTGCCGGTGCTGGTGCGCATGCTCGACGACAATTCGCCCAACGTGGTGTCCAGTGCCGCCTATGCTCTGGGCGAACTGAAATCAACCGAGGCCCTGGAGCCGTTGTTCCACTGCTTTGCCCATGAGGACGGCACCGTGCGCAAGCATGTCAGCGAGGCCATGGCCAAGCTCGGTGGACAGGCCGAAGGGGCGGTTCGTCGGGCCCTGGCCGACAAGAACTACCTGGTGCGTTTGACGGCGGTGGCCACCGTTGCCGAACTGGTGGCCCGCGATCGGGCATTGGGGCTGAAGCTGCTTGAAGAGGCCCGTCCCTTGCTGGCTGATGACAACTGGATTGTGCGCAGCCAAATGGCCCACCTGGTGGGGTTGGCTGCCCATGCGGTCTTTTCTGCCGACGCCGATGCCACGGCCTAAAAAAAGCGGGGTTTAAACTTTAGGCAGGCCTTAGTTCTTGGCCTTTTTATCCACGTTGTCGCTGGCCTGTTTCAGGAAGGTCAGCAGGGAATCGATTTGGGCCTGGGATAGCGGGCCGCCGTTGTCTTCAAGGAAGGCGGGCATGGAGGGGTGGAACGGGCTGCCGTATTCGATAATCTTTTTAAGGCGGGCATAGACGGCCGGATCGTCATACGGTCTGGGAATCAGGGCCGGTGCCATGGGCTCTGATCCTTCCGATACGCCTTTATCTGTTGGTCCAAGTGCGTTTAGGCCATGGCACATGGCACAGTCGGCTTTGAACAGGGCGTTACCGTACTTGCCTTGGCCGGGCGTGACGTGGCAAGTGGCACAACGGCCCAGAAACAATTGGCTGGTTTCCCGTTCACCAAGGGGTGGGGTCGACAGCTTCAGGTTGGCATGGGGGTCACCGTTGGCTGTATCGAGGCCGCCCGTTCCGTTTTTGGTCTGGGTATCGAGGTCCACAAGGGTGGGCAGGGGGTGGCCGGCGTCGGTGGTTTTGATGGCCGGGCCTGCCGTGGCCAAACCGGTTTGCCGCCCCTCGTTCTTGCTCAGGTTGGCAATGACCAGGGCTGACAGGACAATGGACAGCTTGGGGGTTTTCGGGTCGTTGGACTCAATGATGATGGTTTTTCGAACCGGGCCCTGCTTCAGGCTGGTGTCCATCACGACACCCAGTTCGCCTTGTTTGCCGGGCGCAATCACCTTGTCTTTCAGGTTCAGCAGGGTGCAGCCACAGCTGGTGTCGACATGGTTAATCACCAACGGCTCTCCGCCCAGGTTTTGGATGGTAAGGGTATAGGGTACCTCGACTCCTTCGAGAATGGTCCCCATGTCGTAAATCTGCGAATCGGTGTGGATTTGTGGTGGATCTTGCCGGGAAACGAGCCTGGGAAGCGGGAACGCTTCTTGCAAGGCCTTGTTGTTCTTCCACAGGGTAAACAGGCCGGTACTTAAACCAGCCAGCAGTACCAGGGCAAGCAGTATCAACAGTCGTTGTCGATTCATAGGGGCGATTAATTCAAGGAGGACTTAGACATGTGCGGACATGTGCGGTGACATGCGTGGTTTTGGGACATACGCGGCTTTGGCGCAGTTTTGGCGCAGTTTTGGCGCGGCTTTGACCATGCTTCTCATTTGACGCCTTATATTATAGTGCAAGCCGGGCCAAAGCCGCAGAGGACATCCTGGCATACCACCATAGCGGCTTATATCTGGCGACCCCGCGCCATCTGCGACGCCCCCCGTAGAGCTCCATCAATTGGCCGACGTGCAAGCGGCCCCAATGCGATTACACTGACATTAGACCCCCAAGGCCGGGGTTATGATGTTGTGTTG
>JAGQHJ010000088.1 GCA_020431915.1 Cyanobacteria bacterium HKST-UBA04
GGCTTTGGCTCACTGGGCGGCAGCCTGGGTGGCAGCTTTGGTGCACTGGGCGGCAGCCTCGGTGGCAGCTTTGGTGCACTGGGCGGCAGCCTCGGTGGTAGCCTGGGCGGCAGCTTTGGTAGCAGCGGTGGCGGTATCTTTGATACGGTGGACCGCATCCTGAATAACCGCAGCTCCTTTTTAACCAATGCCAGTGGTACCGATCCCAATACCCTGACCAAGGTCTTAAACCAGCAACTATTGGGCGGTGGCTCCAACCTCTTTGCCAGCGCCTATCAAAACAGCCCCATTGCATCGCATTTTTATGAATTATCCAACCAACGGGCCATGCAAAAACAGCAGGAACAATTACAAGCTTTCCAACAGCAGCAACTGTTGTTGACCATGCTTGGCGGTGGTGCACAAGGCAACCCGTTGGCCGCCTTGTTTGGTGGGCAACAAATGACACAAGCCGGTGGCAGCAATCCACTCGATGCCTTCCTGGCCTTCTTGGGTCAAGCCCAAGGCGGTGCTCCGGCTCCCGCACCAGCACCGGCACCTGCTCCCGCACCGGCGCCCGAACCGGATCCGTTTGATGATCCGGCCTTTCTGGCCATGTTAACGGAGTTGACCCAGGGTGGCGGTGGCGCCATTTCAGCGACCGCTTAGTATTTAGAACACGAAAGAGAAAGAAACAAATGGACTTCAGTCAAATCGCCAATATGTTTGCACCACAAGGCCTTTCTGGTCTGGGTGGCATGGGCGGTGGCCTTGATTTTGGCCTGGGCGGCCTGGGACTAGGGATGGGAAATTCCTTGTCACAGTTTTCTTTCCCTGGATTTTCAGCCATGCCCACAACGTCGTATGGCAGCTTTGGTTCACTGGGTAACAGCTTCGGCAGTAGCTTTGGTGGTGGCCTGGGCAGCCTGGGCGGTGGTTATTCGTCCTTTGGTGGCCTGGGTGGCCTGGGCGGTGGCTACTCGTCTTTTGGAACCAGTGGCTTTGGTAACAGTTTTGGTGGCGGTTTTGGCGGTGGCTTTGATACCAGTGGCCTGATTGCCAAGGATTTGGTCAACCAGTTGATTTCGAACAACAGCCAAACCCAGATTAGCAGTGGGTTTAACCAGATTTTTGCCCAGGATCAGGCACGCTTGCAGGCCCAACAGGCCCAGTTGGCTGCCCAGTCACAATTCCTGGGCGGCTATAACCCACTGATGGGTGGAGGCAACGCCATTAACCCACTGCTGATGATGAACCCCAACATGATGATGGGTGGTTTAGGCGGTGCTGATTTTATGCAGCAAATGATGCTGTCGATGGGCGGTGGTACCGGTTTGCCGTTTGGGCTTCCGGGTGCCAGTCCGGTAGCGGGCATTAATACCCCCGAGCCCATTGGGGCTGCCGGTGGTTCGGCCCCGGCCATTGTTTCCAACGCTTCGAATTTCAATTTTAACCAGGCTGACGTCAACGAGCTGTACGCGATTTTCCAGGAAGCGCAGATTTAAGACGCCAGTAACCCGTGTCAGGCATGTGCGCGTGTGCGCATCCCGATAGGTGCGTTGTTATCCCCCTGGATGGGTGGTGTGCCCGGAATGGGATCGCAACAGACGCGCGATATAAAACCCTTCGTTCAGGTTGTCCGGGACGAACGACTCGGCCTGATCCAACTGCCACTGGCCTGCTTGCTCGTCCAGAAACGCCTGGACAACCGCCTCGTTTTCTGCCCGTAAGACGCTGCAAGTGCTGTACAGCAATACGCCGTCTTCGGCTGCGGCCGATGCGGCGGCACGCAGCAAGGCCGATTGTTGCTGGACGATGGTCGGGAGCTGATCGGGGTGGAAGGAAATCAGTACGTCCGGGTGTTTGGCCAGCGTTCCGGTGGCCGAACATGGGGCGTCGACCAGAACCACGTCAAAGTGCCCGTGGGTGGTCACCACATCGGACAAATCCGTACTGTCGGCGACTTGGACAGTGACATTGCTTACACCCAGCCGCTGGCAGTTTTCAGTTAGTCGGGCCAGCCGTTTCGGGGCGTGGTCCAGGGCCACGATGTGGCCGGTATTGTTCATCAAGGCGGCCAGTTGGGTGGTTTTGGAGCCTGGGGCTGCACAGCAATCCAGTATTCGTTTATGGGCCGGGTCGTTTATCCAGTGGGCCACGGTGGCCGAGGACGGGTTTTGCACGTAGAACCAGCCCGCTTCGAAGCCCGGCAGGCAGACAATATCAAGGGGCTGATCCGTTTCGGTGACGATCACCATATCGGCCAAGTTGGGGTGAGGCACCGCTTGAAGGCCTTCGGCAGTCAGGGCTTCTATGAAGGCGTCGGGGGTGGTTTTTAAACGGTTGACACGCAAGGTCAAGGGACGGGTGGTTCCGTCCGGGTTGTTGGCAGTGGTGTGGTTGGTAAGGGCGGGATGCAGGTAGGGGGTGTTTCCCAGATGGCACTGATCGGCCTTAACCTGTTCGTGCCACCAGTCGGGCCAGTACTGATCGGGGCTGGGTTCGGGCTTTCCTTGTCGGATGAAGCCTTGCAATACGGCATTTATAAAGCCCCGGGCGGGCTTGGACAACCCCAAGGCCTGCGCCAGGTTCATGGTACTTGAAACTGCTGCGTAGTCCGGTATACGGCTGGAGGCAGCCAGTTGGCACAGGCCCAGCCGAAGCAGCAACCGAACGTTGGGGTCAAGCCGATTGGCGGGTCGGGTGCTTAGGTGGTTTATTTGTTGCGCCAAGGCAAACCAGCCCGACAGGGTTTCGAGCATCAGGTACCGGGCAAAGCGTTGGTCAAGCGGACTCAACTGGCGGCGATCGGGGTGGTTGTTAAAGCGTTCGTCGGCCAAGGGCTTGCGGTATCGCTGCCCCGGTTTGAGCAGCTCGAAGGGCAGCAGTACGTTAAACACCAACCGCCGTGCCAACAGAGACGGATCGGCATGGGCCGGTTCAGGGGTATGGCTTGAATCCTTAGGTGATTCAAGTGCTGAAAGGGAAAGGGGCGCTTGCGTCGGCGTTTGTGTCAGTGTCTCAACCATAAACGGGTGCAGGCGCTACAGTTTAGCGGAGGAGGGTGCAGGCAGCCAGTCATCGGTGGGTTGTGTGGCTGCAGGGCTTGCTTTATGCGGGGTTGCCTGAGGGGCGGGGCTGGCCGGGGCTGGGGTAAAGCCTTCATGGAAACTGTCGTCCTGATTCAGGTGGTGGCTTCGGCTTCCCCATCGCTGGGCCGGGCTGGCCGGGGTATCGAGCGGCTTGGTCAGGAAGGGCTGGGCAAAATGCTTCAGTTGGGTTTCAAGCAGTTGCTTGGTAAAGGGTTTTAGCGAAGCCGACCAGGATCGGGCCCAACCGTCGAGCATGACCGCTTCCACCGTGGTGCCTGTTGGCTGGGACAATTTGAGGGGGTTGAGGTGGACGGGGGCTGCTTGCGTAATCGGGGTGTTAATGACGGCCAGCAGGCCCAGCAGCCCAATAACCGTTACCCAATGCAACGGCTTTTGGCTTCGGGTTTGAACAGACGGGGGTAAAGGCATAAGGGGACGGGACAACCTATGGGGTTTAGGGCAATTAAGGTAATTAAGGTAATTAGGGATTAGTGAGAAGTTACTATCTATTTTAAACTGTCGTTATTATACCGGGCGTACGGCAAATTAACAAACGATGCCGTCAGAGACAACCCGCTCTTTTGGTTGGCCAATTCGGCACGGGGCCCATCAGCGCGGGGGTGTCCACACATATCATATTCATTGGGGCACAAGCCGTTGGTGCGGCAGCCGGTTTATTCGATGTATTCTTTCAACCGGCGGCTGCGGTTGGGGTGACGCAACTTGCGCAGGGCCTTGGCTTCAATTTGCCGAATCCGCTCGCGGGTAACGCCGAACAGTTGGCCGACTTCTTCAAGGGTGCGTTGGCGCCCGTCGTCCAGGCCGAACCGAAGCCTTAAAACATCACGCTCACGGGGGCTAAGGCTGCTAAGTACGTCTGTCAGGTCTTCGCGCAGCAGCTCGTGGGCCACGGTGGTGGCGGGAGCTTCGGCTTCGCGGTCCTCGATGAAATCGCCCAGGCGGGAATCTTCTTCCTTGCCAATGGGGGTTTCCAGGGACAGGGGTTCCTGGGCCACCTTGATGATGTCCCGCAGCTTGGGAATACTGATGCCCATGGCCTTGGCCAGCTCTTCTTCGCTGGGTTTCCGGCTTTTTTCCTGGGCCAGTTTCCGGGTAATTTTCTTGAGCTTGTTGATGGTTTCGACCATGTGCACGGGAATACGGATGGTGCGGGCCTGGTCGGCAATGGCCCGGGTAATGGCCTGACGGATCCACCAGGTGGCATAGGTAGAGAATTTGTAGCCCCGTTCGTGGTCAAATTTCTCGGCGGCCCGAATCAGGCCCAGGTTGCCTTCCTGAATGAGGTCGAGGAAGAGCATGCCTCGGCCGACGTATTTTTTGGCAATACTAACTACCAAACGAAGGTTGGCCTGGACGAGTTTCTGCTTGGCACGATCGCCTTCTACACCGCCCTTGGCAATTTTTCGGGCCAGCTCGATTTCCTCGTCGGCCGTCAGTAGCTTAATTCGACCGATTTCGCGCAGGTACATCCGCACGGGGTCGTCGAGCGAAACCCCGGTGGGGGCCTTAATCGTCTTCTTGTCGGACTCGTCCTCGTCCTCGTCGTCGTCATCGTCTTCACCGCCGGCGGGTTTTTCCATCACGGCAACGCCTGCCGAAGGCGAGGAAAAGAGGCTGCCGATATCCGACGAGTCGTTGTCACTGGCCAGAATGTCGTCTACGCCGGAATGTTTGGAATTGGGGCGGTCAAAGTCGCCGGCATCACCTTTTTTGCTTCTTCGTTTTGCCATACAGCGGTGTTTTCACTCCTTTGTGTCACACAGTTTTTGGGGAGGGAGAGAGAGGGAGGGAGGGAGAGGGCGCTTTGAGAGAAAAGAGGGGGAAAGCGCTATCCTTACGGGTTTCTAACGGATTTCTAACAGACTTATAAATGGGGGAATAGGGTAATGGTAATAGGGGTTAGGCTTGCTGGGGGTGCTGCGCCTCGCCATCACCAGTAGGGTGATTGATTTCGGCAGACGGGGGCAGCGCATGCTGGGTTTGTGGGCTCCGGTTGAGGGTTTGGATCGGGGTTTTGCCTCGGGCCTGTTTCTGGCAAAGGGCTTCTCGGAGCATCAGTTGTACATCGAGGCCGTCGTCACCGGCTTGGGCGGGGTTGCCCGGGGTCATGCCGGATTGCTGGGCCTTTGATTGGCTGACGAGGGACAAACAATGTTGCCGCTGCTGGTCAGATGCAATACGCTCAACGATATCACCGATGGTACGCATAAGTTTTACGCGATGGTGGGTATTTTGCAAGTGGTTGGCCACGCTGCCATCGGGTTGCTGGCTGGGCTCGTCGGACCAAAGCCCGTGCTGGTGGGCCAGGGTGTCAAGCTGCATCAGACGTCCGGCCAGGTACGCAATCATCGGGCTTTCGTCATGCTGGTGAAAATAGGTCTGCAGCCGGTCAACCAGTCCGTCGAGATCCAATGCGCCCAGGGCCGCATGAACCTGCGTGTCGGTCTCGGCATCGGCCAGGGCGGGGCATAGGGCCTGAATCGCCCGGAACAGGCTGGCGGCCTTGTCCGAGAGCAAACCCACTTTGTTGAGACAAATGGCACCGGCCACGGTCATAAAGGACTCCTTGTTCATCAAGAGCCAACTCATCAGTTCGTCTTCCTTCTTTATCAGCGCGTCGGCCTCGCTGGTTACGGCCAACTGGGCCCGGAGACGGCTGACTTCGTCGAAACGCGAACGGTAAGGTGACACAGAACCCGATCGGGTTGAGGTATAAGGTCTGTTTAAATAACGTTCCTGCATAGGCGAAATTGCCTCGGAAGGACCGGAATTGCCTAAGTTGTTACGTTTATAACGTTTTAGTTCCAGTTTTAGCGTTTCGCTGTCTACACCTATCTTTTGGGCGCACCAGGCCAGGTATTCCTGTTGCGCCACAGGCTGTGCAATCCGGGCCAGGGTGGGGGTAATACGCCGTACAGCATCAATACGCCCCTGTGGGGTATGACGATCGGGCACCTCGTCCAGGTACAGCGTCAGCTTGAAGGCCATGAAGTCCTGGGCGCGGTCGGCATCAAGCAGCGCCAGCGCGTTTTCTGGCACGGGAAGCGGGGTATCCTCTGGGGTGGCAGCCAGCTTGGCCTGAAAGAAATCGTCGGGGTCACAGCCTTTGGGCAGGGTAATGACCTTCAGTTTGAAGCCCTGGTCCCAGACCACCGACTCGATTTGCTCGATGGCCCGTAAAATGGCCTGCTGGCCGGCCTGGTCCCCGTCAAAGCACAGGTACAGGGTTTGGGCGCCCAGGCGGTTGAGCAGTTTGAGGTGATCCATGGTCAAGGCCGTGCCGCAGACCCCTACGGCCTGGGTTAAGCCGGCCATGTGGGCACTGATGACGTCGAAGTAGCCTTCCATTAGCACCACGGTGCCGGTTTGACGGATGGCTTCGGCGGCCAGGTTAATGCCGTACAGGACGCGCGACTTGTGGTAAATAGGCGATTCGGCCGAATTGAGGTACTTGGGCGGGTTGTCGTCGCCCATGCTGCGGCCGCCAAAGGCAATGACACGGTTGCGTTCGTCGACAATGGGAATCATCAGGCGGTGACGGAAGCGGTCGTAAATACCGCCGCCATGGGGGTTGTCGGCATCGCGCCGGTTGGCCAGGGCCGCCTTTTCCAGAACGTCGTCGGGGTGCTGCAGCCCGCCATCGCCCTGGGTATAGTGCTGGTGGATGTGCTTGATGAGGTTGTCCCATCCTGGCGGGGCAAAGCCCAGCCCAAAGCGTTGTTGCCACTCTGGCGGAATGTGGCGGCGCCGGAAATACGCCTGGGCCTCGTCATGCTGCTGGGCCTGTTGGGCGTAGAAGGTTTGGGCATAGCGGTGCACGTCGTACAGTTGGTCCAGCAGCGCTTTTTTCTGCGGATCGTGGCGTTTGTCGGCTACCTCGATACCCTGTTCGGCAGCCAGTTCCATAATGACCTCGCCGTAGGTCTTGCGCTGGGTTTTCATGATGAAGGCCAACGCATCGCCCCCTTCGCCGCAACTAAAGCACTTGTAGATTTGCTTGGCCGGGTTGACGTTAAACGACGGTTTTTTGTCGTTGTGGAAGGGACAAAGCCCCTTGTAGTTGCGGCCGGCTTTTTTCAGCATGACCGTCTGCCCCACGACATCCACGATGTCGAGGGATTGCTTGACGAGCAAGGCGGCTTCTTGAAACGGCAGACGTTGCATCGGCGTCAACTATATCATCCTGATCGGCTACAGTACGGGGTCTATCCCAGACTGGGATAGCAGCGCTGGGCATGCACGCATGGGGAAGGCTGGCTAAAGCGCTTCGTTAAAGGCCGGACATCCGATCAGGTCAATGTCGAATACAGGTGGCAGGGGAGGCCAATACCTTCGGAAATCGTGGATGCATTATACGCCAAGAAAACGGGCCAGGGTAGGGAAGTTAACGCCAATGTAAAGCCGAAAGCCGGATGACATTACGAATCATCCTTTGGCCGGATACGGCTGGGCCCGGCCAAGGCCTTTCGATTAAGCAAAAAAAAGCGGTTAAAGACGCTGGCCGTCTTCACCGCACTTTTTGAGAAGTCGTGCGGTGAAAGTCCTGAGGGGGGTTCGTCAAAAAAAAGCGGTTAAAGACGCTGGAGGTCTTTAACCGCACGTTGAGAAGAACATTCGGGTAAATTTTGAGATGCAGGGAGAGAGGAGAGAGAGAGGAGAGGAGGGGGGAAGAGAGAGGGGGGAGAGAGGCAATCAACGTCGTTTGGGGCGTTTGGGGCAGTGGGGAGAGAAACAAGGTATAAGGAATGCGGGAAGGGTGGGTGCCTCATCCCTGACTAGGGCGGGCGGGTCTTTAGGTTTCATTAAACGCTTGGATTTGCTCTGGAAGATTGCTTTGAGTGATGAGTCAAATCAGGCCTTTGGTTAAGACCGTTGTCTGTCTGCTTCCTGGGTCTCCGGTTTTCTGTTGGTCTCTGCTTGGGTTTGGTTGGACTGGGGTGGACTGGGGCGGGATTGGTTTGGGTGGAGATCCCACCCCAGTCCGATTCGAGAGAGAAACAAGAAAAAAGGAGAAGGGGAAGTGTTTTGGGTGGCGGCGCTAGTCGCTGAACTTCAGTGCCGTTAAGGTGGCGGCGCTACTATCGGCAGCAGCGTCGATTTTGGCTTTGGCACCGTCAATGAAGGCCTGCAATTGAGTGTTGTAGTGATCGTGGGCTTTCGTTTGTTCGGGCCGAGGCTGTTGATGGCTTAACAGTGCCGTGGTGCCAGATTTGCCGGCCGGTTTTTCGAGGATACCGATGATGTATTTGGCCAGGTACAGCGAGGTGTTGTGGTTTTTAGCTGCATTGATCTTGGCATTATCGGTTTCGTTGTTGGGATTTTTGTAGTACAAGTCAGGCTGAGCAATGAATGCATCTTTTTCAGGGAACTTGTCTACAATAACTTCAGAAGCGCGCTTGCCACCGGCACGTGCCTCTCTGATGGCCAAGGCAACCAGATCGAAGGCTTTTTTGTAGTTTTCTTTGTCGACTTCGGCCATATGGGCTTTGAGATCCTTGGCTCTGTCGGTTTGTTCCGACGTGAGGCGGACGGCTGCCTTGGCGGCTTTCATCGATTTGTCGAAGTCCTCGATGAACTGCTCGGTAGCGGTGTCCGTTTTGGGACGGTTGTACAGGGCCAGAACCGGGGCGGTCTCAAAGGCACTGTGCTCGAAACCACGGCGCAGGGCAGTCTTAGTAGTGCCCACCGGGTTTGCCTTGGCAGCGGTATCGGTGACCGGGGCTGCGCGCATAATGGTGTCGAAGCCGATGCTGGCCAGGATACCGTTTGCGGGAGTTGCAACTTTCTGATTGGTTTTTGGTGCAACCAGCAGGTCAATTACGTCGCCAGCCAACTGTCGGGCATCCTTGCCACTGCCGTCGGTCTGCAGGTACAACTGGCCGCCTTCGGTTTCTTGCGTGCCGTTGCGCTTAACCTGCTCGACGAGCTTGGCCAGCTT
>JAGQHJ010000007.1 GCA_020431915.1 Cyanobacteria bacterium HKST-UBA04
CAGTGACAATAGATCGCTCAAGGTCACAGTCAACATTAATCACAAAATAATGACTAACTATGATTGATGACCTAATGCCACGCTATGCAGTTGTCAATGTACCGAGGTCAGCTTTACCAAAAACCGGAAATGGTCGCGTTTTTGACTGGACTGAGCTATGCCCTGCAAATTTTGCAGGAAGACTAGTAAATCAAAAAGGCCTAACGGTGTAAAGCATTTATTTTTTGCTGGGTTAAGCCGGTTTTGACATCGTATTTTGTAGACACAAAACAACGCGGGTTTTACGTGGTCAACCGCCGCCGCACAAGGCATTGGGGGTTTGGGCACACACAACCACCGCCTCTCTAAAAACGGTGGAAGCCTATCATACGCCACAGCCCAAAAGAAAGTCAACGGCTTAGGAGACCGACACAACCGGTCCCAATCAGCCCTTCTTTACATTACAATTGTAATTAAATGAAGGATCACACCCGATGCTCGTTCCCGTTTCGCCTACCGTTTCTCCAACCTCGCCCGCTGTTGGCTCTGGCTTTGGTTTTGGCCAGCTTACCCTCGTGCGCAGCCGCCACAGCATTAACAAGGGGCAAGATCCCTTTGCCAACACCGTCCCCTTAACCCCCACCAGCCAACCAGCGGCCCGAAGCAAGCGGCTTCGGCGCCCCTACTTTAAACAAACCCTTGGCCCGGAACAGATTTTGCCCACATACCCCGCCCTGCGCTGGCTGGCAGAAATGCCCACGACCATGGTGGACTTGGTCATCACCGTCGGCCGCATCCCCAAAAAGGCCCAAAAGGCCCCCATGCTCGTCAAACGGCACAACGTTGGCCTACAGGCCTTTGTCGGCACGCTGAATCATAGCGAACAGCCTTTTAACACAGACCTCAGCGCCATGTGGACGGCCGGCACCCGCCCCACCCGGCAGCAACTGCTCAAACACCAGGATGTAAGAGACAACCCGGCCCATGCCTGGCAACATGCCGAAGCCCTGGCCCACCAAATCATCCACACCAACCCCGTGCTTGAAATGATCTTTAACATTGACCAGGCCTTTGGAGAGACGACAGCGGAAACCACGGCGGAAACGACAGCCGAGGGCACAAGCCACACCGATACCACCCCCAATGCCCCCACCACCCTCACCGATTCCGAAACCGACCCGCCTGAATCCCTTCTACCCCCCGACGCGTGGTCGGCCAGCCACGATGCTTTGACCTTGCCTGCCTTTACCCCACCCGATTTTCCGATCCCCCTCGACCCCGTTTAACCGTGTCGGGACCATACTTAGGTGTGCGGTGCACATGCCCGCCCGCCCTATGTAAAGGACTTGAAGCTCAGGCGACGATTATGCTTTATCCGGTGCCGGGCTTGTGTTTTAACGGACATGGGGGCAAACAGCCCCCACTGGGTTATGACAACGAAAAAGGGCTAAAAAGGGAAAGCATTCTATTGGGCGTTTTATCCACCTTCCTTCGGTTGGGCGTTTCGAGCCCACCCCGGTTTGGACGACTGCTGCTGTACCGCCGGGCCGACGACGTGGCGCAGCAGCGCGACCCGTTTTCGGCCATCCCCATCAGCAACGAACTCAGCCGACCGGCCGACGCCGTGACCATGCATCGGCCCATCAGCCGCGACGCCTATTACAGCCAGGCCATCGCGCCCGAATTTGTACCGGGCAACTGCCCGGCCCTGGAATGGGTCGCCAGCCAGCCAGCCGCCGCCATCGACATTGTGATCACCTCAGGCGACGTGTACCAAACCACGGTTCGACCCAACCAGGTCAAGCTGGAAGCCTACCTGGGGGTCTTCGTGCCGTCGACCCACCCGGAAGTGCCCGATCGCTGGCATGAAAACCTGCATGTGGCCGAATCCCAACGCATAAACCGACCCGGCCCATGGATTGAATGGGGCGGTTGGCGCCTAGGGCAGGAATGGCTACCAATGACCCGGTGGCAGACCAGGGTTTGGCACCAGGCCGAACAGTTTACCCGGGCTGCCCTGAGGCAGACCCCCCAGCTTGAGCAGGGGTACAAGCGCGATCACCCTGAAGAACACCGCCAGCCGGTTCGATCGGGAGCCGGCGATTTTCCGGCAACTTCGAACACGGAACCGATACGGGAGGACATCGATCCATAGGTGATTCATTAGGTGATCCATAGGCCCGCGCTTTTTGCCCTGTAACAATTCGCGTCACACGGGCCAGCCGGCCATTGCCGGGGCTGTCTCCATTGGCTAGAATAAAGGCTCAAAGTCAGTATATGGTTATTGGATACCGGCGGGATGTGACCACGACACGCTAAGCGCGTCCCGCCTTTGATGTGGGATATTGAGCCTTGATGAACATCACAGCCCTTACAACACCGCTGGGCAAACCGTTTCAGCCGCATCAGCTAAGCCAACCCGCCTTTGGCCGGGTGGTCTTGCAGCGGTTGGTGCCCGAATGCACCCCCGACACCGATCCGTTTTCCGGCCTGGTCGGCACCCAATCGGGGGCCTATGGCGGCGAGGAACTGAAACGGGTCGATTACGGCGACGGAGAAAAACTCCAGCAACGTCTGCTGCCCGACATTATTGATGCCCAACGCTACCCCTTCCTGCACTGGGCCGCCGATCAGCACACGGTGGGATGCAACGGCCATAACCGGCTGGATCTTAATGTGGTGGTGGGCAACGCCACCCCCATTAAGCAAGCTGCCGGCACGGTGTTGATGATGGCCACGGCACAAACCCCACGCCCAGGCAGTATAAGCAGCGTAGAGCTTTGGGAAAAGAACCCGGCCCTGGACAAAAGCGTCACCGTCACACGCCCGCCGGCCTTCAACCTGCTTTGGCTTATTCCTATTGGCAAAAAACAGGGTACAGCCTGGCAAGAAGCCGTGCTTAAAGCAGCCGACACCCTGGCCCGGTCTGTTATCCGAAGCCACCCGGCCCTCAAGAGCCGGTATTTGGAAGACACCACCGGCATAAAAACACCAGCCTAAAAACACCAACCAACCGCTAACCCGCTTCCTCCTTACCTATTTATGCCTGTGTCTGCGGCGGCTCGTCATCACCTGCCGCCGCAGACACAGGCAGGGGCGGGTCCAACAGCTGATCCGGCAAAGAAACCGACAAGGGAGCCGGCAACGGCCAAAACAGGCCAAACACCGCCCCTCCCACAAAACCGCCGAAATGGCCCCAAATATTGATATTGCCAGGCCCCGTCACGTTGACAAGCAACAGGATCATACTGTAGACAAGCAGGCTCCTAAGAGCTGCCGGCGAGGTTTCGGGGGCCTGCAACCGCACCTGGCGCACCGAAAGCACCAAAAAACCAGCCATTAGCCCGTAAACCACCCCACTGGCCCCGATACTGGCCCCCTGAACCCACCACCATGACGCCAAATCGGTAGCCCCCATGGCTGCAACAAACAACAGCCCCATGGCCGGCCAACCCAGTCTCAGGCGATTGCCTTCCAACAGAGCCCCATATATATAGAGTCCAATCATGTTATTAAGCAGATGCCCCCAGCCGGCATGCAAAAAATGGAAGGTGGCCAGCCGCCACCACTCGCCCTGGGCAATCGCCGGGGCATAAAACGCCCCCCATTCGTAGGCACGCACAGCCCAGATGCCCCAGGGCGGATTGGCCAAGGCCAATTGTTGCAAGCCAAACACCACCACACACAGAAGCAAAAAGCCTAATGAAAAAAGCCCTGGCTGCACAGGCACCACCCCCTTCAGTCGTTACGCGGCGTCTTTGCCTTGGTTTAAGGGCTTGTCCACCTCGACCCCTTCGCCCCCCAACACGTCGAGCGGCTCGCCTTCCACATCCAGGTAGACAGGCCCTTCAATGCGGGTACTAAGCACCGTTTTGGTCATCTGCTCCAGGCGCAGGCGCATGGTCGTCGACCCGCCCCCTTCGCGAAAAGCCTCGCTTAAATTGACCCGAAAGGGGGCATTTTCAACACCCCCTTTAATGCTCAACAGCTTCGTGCCGGCAGGAATCTCGGAATAATAGCCCTTGCCTGTTTCGGCTTCGGTTGGTCCGGCCAGCAAGTGCTTAACAGCCTTCCTCAGCAACTGCTTGTCGGGCAAGGCTTCGGCTACCGTGTCTTGGGGTTTAATCCCTTCCACCACCACATTGTCCCCTTGCTCCTTGCAGTAATAAACCAGGTAGGGATAGGGCGATTCCGGCGTCAGGGTCGGCAGGCCATCCTTGCCCTTGGGCAACAGCAGCAGCATGACCATGACAATAACCACCACACTGCCAAGCAGGATCCGGGGTAACCACTTGTTGTCGTTCTGAAGCATAGGGGGAGGTATCGGCCCTGAAACTCATAAATCCACCCGTATTGTACACGAATCGGGCCCGCCTTGCCCAACCCGTCTGAAGCACCCCTGTAACCGGACTGGTAACCGGGCAGGTAACCAGGCGGGTAACCGGAGCAAGCAATAATCGACCGACCGCCGTTTTTATTGACCCGCTATGGTTTCTCCCATTCCAAACGCGCTGGCCCGTCAGGCCTCGCATAGCATGATGCAGGATTTTGCCCACGCTTCTGCAATTAACAAAGGGATACTCGATATCATCGGTATCGATGTCCCCCTGATTGCCGTGGCCAAAAACAATCTGGAACGGAAGGAACGGGCCTTCCAGCAGGCCATTACCTTCCTGATTTTCTTTATGCTGGCCCCCCTGCATGCCACCCTGCTGGGCCGAGTCTTCCGAAAAAACCTGGCCGATCCAAGGCTGATGCGCCTGTCCTTTGACGCCCTGACCGATGCCACCAAGGGCGGCTTTGCCAAGGGCGTCAAACAGTTTTATGCCCGTTCCTACGGCCAGGCCGTACCGGCCAAAATAGCCCAGTTGTTATCGGGCAAAGGCGGCCAAGGGGGCGAAGCCTTGCGCAAAAACATCATCCGCCAGAAAACCAACCTGATGTGGTCCGACATTCTCGTCGAAAGCATTCTGGTTAGCCTGATTGGACCAGCCAAGGTTGCCTTCGGGCGTTGGATGACCGGCAAGAAAGGCCAGTTTACCGGCGAAATGGGTCTGGTCAAAGAGGCCACCCTCGATCAAATCTATGCCCAGGAGGCCCAGAAAACCAACAAGAACGACCAGTTCTTCAAGACGATCTTGCCCATGCTCGTGGGGCTGGGGCTAACCACCGGCCTAACCAGCCTGATTCGGCATCAGTTTATTACCAAAAGCCTGAAGGTACCGGGCAAAACAGGTGCCATGGCCACGTTTACCAAGATACTGGCCAAGCTGACCGACTACCGCTATATGGAATCAAGCCCGCGCTTAAAGAACGTGCCGTTGATGGCTGACGGGGGGATGATGATCCTTAACATCTGTCAGGACCTGGGATACCTGGCTGCCGCCCGAAGCCCGAGGGAGTTTCGCGAAATCCTGATCCAGCGCGGGGTGCTTGAAGTGGCCTTCTGGGGCAGCATGCCTGCGCTGATGTGGGCCAGCAGCCGCGCCCTGGCAGGCCGATGGGGGGTAAAACCCGGCCCCACCATCTACGAAGTGTTACGAAAATCACGCATCCCCAGGCGCTTAGTCCCCACCGTCAAGCGCTACCTGGGCAAGCAATACCTGATTGGGTTTGCGGCCACCACGGCCATCCTCAGCTACGTCATCCACCTGACCAACGAAATGACCAAGGACGCGGTGAAGCAAAAAGCCGCCGAAGTGGAGGGGCACCGTCCTGGGCAGCCCCTCTACAACAACGGGCAGCCAACCACTCCTTCTCGGCAACCCATAAGAGGCGCCTACTAACCCCGCCATGCGACTCACTCGTGTACTCAGCCAGTTTATGCCTGCTCCGAGGCCGTGGCCATCGCGTCAAATTCACCAACCGCATCAGCTGCATCAGACTCATCAACCGTATCGGATGAGCCGAAGCCGTTTTGCCGGCATCAGCATGCACACCACCATGACGCACACCCTGCAGCATAACCGGCTACCGCAGATCACGGCCATGTTCAGACAACCCGATATTACGCTGGCTACCAGTTGCCTGATTCACGACGTGTTCCCCGAAGGGGTGCCCATTTTTGCCACCGCAGCCAGCGACGGCAGCGAAGCCCTCAGCCTGGCAACGGCCATGCTCGTCAACGAGAGCGGCCGAAAAGGGGTTCCCCTCAACGCGGTGGACATCGCCGATCTGGGGCGGCGCTACCCCCTTGAGGTCAGCGAGCCGGATGCCGGCCGAATCGACCTGTTGTCGCAACACTATATTGAACTCGATGACGTGGAAGTAAAAACCACCAACAACGCCTTGCGTATCTTGTCACGGGTCATCCGTTGCCCAACCCCGGCCTTGGCCACGCTGGACCAGTTTTTTGAAGCGGTGCCGACCCTGCCCGATCCGGTTAAAACCAGCCTGGCCCGGCACGGTGATCCGCCTCAGCAAGAGGGGTTTGAATGGTACCGAATCAAACCGCCCCTGACCGACTGGATAACCCTTAAGCAAGGCAGCCTCGAAGACCGGATCGCCGACATCCCCACCGATCGCCCGGTGGTGGTGCTGTTTTCCAACGTGGCCCGCTACGTTCACGAACTGCACCGACGGGGGGAACATCCGGGGCTCGGTGCCCTAGCCCGGCAGTTGGGCCACCGGCTGGCCCCGGGCAGCATGCTGATTATTGGCCACCAGGATACGGTACAGGGCATTGAGGAAGGCAAGCAAACGGCCCACGAAACCATCGCACAGGCGTCTCCGCTGCACGCCCTGCAAATGGTCCTGAACCTGGCCCGGTTCGAACATTTTTACCTGGAGCGCCATTTAATACACAACGGGTTCGTCCCACTGGACGCCCAATCTCTGAGGGACTACGACATTACCGACACCCCCAATCAGGTATGGTTTAAACCCTGACATTGCCCCATAGCAATATAGCAATCTGGCCGTTGAGCCGGTTTAATTACTGTAGCCACCCACCTTGTTTTTTGGAGATACCCCCGCTTATGCCCGTACAGTTTGGTGCCGTCCATTACCTCAAAGATACCACCCCCAGTCTGGCCTCCCCATCAGCCCCTACTTCGGAACAAGTCCGGTGGCTCTACGAACAGACCCGGGATCCGGCAGTATTGGCCCTGGATGCCAACCCCAAGGATGACATTGGCAGTACGGTGGCCGTATCGAAAGTTTTTGATGACGACACGGGTGTGGTGGTAATCACCAACACCAACACCCCGGATTTGTTCGGTTTCTACAAGACGGCCGCCACACTGAGCACCCCTGACGTACAAACCCGCTTGTCTGAAGCCGCGCTCAATGCAAAACAACATGCCGAAACACAGGGACGCTTAAACCGGGTAGGCTAGATGAATACCCTACCCCCGCTCGTTGAGGTGGAAGTCGCCTAGAATCACCATGGCCTCGGGTTGAATTTTAATGGCGCTCAGCTTCACCCAGCCTACCTCGGGCTTGAGCCACTTGTAGGGCTTGATGGCCGTCTGGCCATATTCCTCGATGGCCGCTTCCAGGCCGCTGGTGTCCTGAACCTCGGCAATGGTCTTGACCTTGACGTTCTTGAACGCCAACAGGTTGCGGTTCGCATCAGCCACCAAATCGGTTTCCACTTCCAGCGGCGCCGTGCTGAGCACCTTACCTTCGGGGCTAATGAACCCGACATCGGCTTTCACGTTCAGGCGGGTGCCCACAAAATCGGCCACCACATGATCAACAAAGAGGTGCTGTTCACCGACCGTGCCGATTTTAATCTTGATGTCCTTGGTCAGATCCTTGAACTGCGGCGAATTGAACGCCGCATTCAAATCGTCGTCAGTCAGGCGGATCATGAAATCCCCGTCCACGTCGGTTTTGACCTGGCCGCTTTTGAGGTCCACCCAAGGCGGGGTTTCGCTGTTGCTGTTGACCACCACGTCGCGGATGTTAAAGAACTCCTCGATACGCAGGTTCTTGGCCTTGATGTTGACCTGCTTGACCTTGCCCTTGATCAAGTCCGTGCCGCTGTAGGGTCTTATTTTGATTTCCAGCCGATCGTGATCGCTGTATTTGGCAATCTCGCGCTTGGCCGCCTTGTTGGCCACGGTTTTCGTCAGCCACGTAAACCCGCTGGCTTTTTGCACAAACCGACTAAAGCCCCCGGCCGTGTCAAACGGGGGCTTATCGCCCGCCATCACACTAGATACCGGTAATACCAACGACACCAGCAGGGCCAGGGTAAACAGGCGAAGGGAAAGTGGACCCGTCATGCGCGCATAGCTCCTTTAAACCTTCGTGGTTTCTTCATTAGGGCTTCTTCGTGGTGCTTTCTTCGTGGTGCTTTCTTCGTTCTATGGAAGCCCCAGCCTGTTTCATCCATAATAAGGCTGGTGTGGCCGACGGGTCAAACCGTCAAGATGAGCAACAGGAGTGAACAAGCACCACCATGGCAACCAAACCGGCTTCGTTACGTGACTTCATCCGGCTTCTCGAAGACCATGACGCCCTGGCGCGTATCGAGGTTCCCGTGTCACCCGAACTGGAAATAGCCGAGATTACCGATCGCATCAGCAAGGCACCGGCCCCGCAGAACAAGGGCCTGCTGTTTATGCACCCCGACGGGGCCACCATGCCGGTTGCCCTAAACCTGTTTGGCAGCCACCAGCGCATGAAACTGGCCCTGGGCTTAGAGCCCACGCACGACGCCGATTACAGCGAACTTCAGCAACGCCTTCTGCAGTTCATCAAGCCGCCCAAGGCCGCCTCGATGATGGACAAGCTCAAGCTGCTACCGATGCTGGCCGATGCCGGCAAGTTTTTCCCGAAAACCGTCAAAAGTGCCCCCTGCCAAGAGGTGGTGGTTACCGACACCGCCCAGCCGATGCTCGACATGTTGCCCATCCTGACATGCTGGCCACAGGACGGCGGCCCCTTTATTACCATGCCCGTGGTCTTTACCAAGGACCCGGAAACGGGCCACCAGAATGCCGGCATGTACCGCCTGCAAAAATACGACAACTGCACGACCGGCATGCACTGGCACAAGCACCACGACGGCAACCGCCTGTACGAGGCCGCCCGACGGGCCGGCAAGGACTATGTGGAAGTCGCCGTAGCCCTGGGTGCCCCGCCCCATGTGGTGTATGCCGCTACGGCCCCGTTGCCGCCCGGCATTGACGAGATGATTTTTGCCGGTTTCCTGCACCAGAGCCCCGTGGACATGGTGCCTTGCAAAACCGTGGATTTGGAAGTCCCGGCCCAGAGCGAGATTATTTTGGAAGGCCGTGTCCCTGTCGACGAGCTTCGCTGGGAAGGCCCCTTCGGTGACCATACCGGCGTGTACAGTCTGGCCGACGATTTCCCCGTCTTCCACCTGACCGCCGTCACCCACCGCCACAACCCGATCTACCTGACGACGATTGTCGGCAAGCCGCCACAAGAGGATTTGTACCTGGGCGGGGCCACCGAGCACATCTTCCTGCCCCTGCTCAACCTGTTTATTCCCGAAATTACGGACATGCACATGCCCGCCGAAGGGGTCTTTCACAACTGCCTGATCGTCAGCATGGAAAAACGCTACCCCGGGCATACCCGAAAAATTATGCACAGCATCTGGGGCTTCGGGCAGTTGATGTTCAGCAAGTACATCATCGTGGTGGATGCCGACGTGGACGTGCGCAACCTAAGCGACGTGGCCTGGCGCGTGTTTAACCACACCGACCCGAAACGCGACACCGTCATCAGCGAAGGCCCCCTCGACATTCTCGACCATGCCTGCCCACGCTGGGCCTACGGCAGCAAACTGGGCATTGATGCCACCATCAAAACCGCCGCCGAAGACGATTTTCAACGCGACTGGCCGGACGAGATCGTGATGGACGAGGCCACCCGGCAAAAAGTGGACCAGCGCTGGGCCGACTACTTTAGCCAAACCCATCAGAAGAGCCCCCGGCAGCCGGTCTCGGTTTAAGTGGGTTTAGGCTGGCTTAGGTTGGCTGGGTTTAACCACTAGTCATCGGTCGGGCGAAACTGCCCAACACCCAGCCGGTACTGCTCGGCCCGGCGCGTCAGAACGTCGGGGGTGTAGCGCTCCATCTCAACCGTCTCGGGTTTAAAGCGTTGGTAATCAAAGCGGTAGGGGGTTACCCCGCCATAGTTTTGACCCTGGCCATCCCCGCCTACGTCGCGCAGAAACGCCTGGTGCAGGCCATTGACCACCGGCACCATCAACTGGTGCTGTTCCTCGGAGGACAGCTCGACAGGGGGCTGCCCTTCCTCAAGGGCCTGTATCGCAGTAAAGCTGTTCTTGATCTCGCCCGTATCGGGCTGAATGGTAAAGGCATACCCAAAGCCCTGGGCCGGCTGAACCACACTAACCAGCAACGCCGGCTTGGCCACGGAACGGGCTTGGCTGGCCAACGCCAGCATCTGATCGGGCCGAGCATCCTCGGGGAGAACGGGAACCGCCTGGTAGTAGTAGTGGTGCCGTTCGGTCATGCGCGTGGTCCGAACCAGGTTAAAGTCGTCATACGGCTTGGGGGCCACCAGGGTCATGGTCACTTCGGCATGAGGCACCGAAGCCGTTGCGGCCGACGCGCCATCATCCCCCGACAAACTCATGTCAAAGGCAATGGTTTGCCCCTGGTGCAGCCGGTCCATGACCGTGGCTGCCTCCACCAGGGCGGCCCCCTTTTTCTGGGTCACCTCGATTTCACGCTGGCGTGCCTCTATACGCTGCTGCTGAAGCCGTTGGGTTCTCTGACGTTCCTGCTCAGCCAGTTCCTCTGCCGAAGGGCCTGCCGGCTTGGTCGGATCTGCCGGAAGGGGTGGGGGCTTGGCCGGTTGTAGCCCGTCATCGGAAGCGGGCTTTTCCGAGCTACCGCCCAGGCCGGGAATCCAGCGCCATAGCCGATCCCATCCCCCAAAGGCGACCTGGGCAGACAGCGGTGCATCACCAGCGTAACCAGCATAACCAGTGGCCGGTTGACGGCTTTTGCCGCCTTGCGGTGGTTGGGACAGTGGGACCGCTTGAAGCGAGTGGCCAGCCAAGCGAGGCGAGACCGGTGAAAACGAAACGGGTTGCATAAACACACAAAGCTCCACAAAGAGGGTTGAAACGATCTAAAAAACGGGTCAGTACGTTTATAACAACCGTGAACCGATCAAATTGCCTAACATTGTCTGCACCGCTCCAAAACAGCCCGGCCCTGATCCAACCGCACGACAATGGGTTGGATAATGGGGTGCCCCCATCCCTTCTAAGCCCCCTCAAGCCGATCGCGTGCGCATCTTTATGCCACACTGTTACATGATGAAACCGCCCACCCCTCATTCCATCACATCTCACCTGCCTGTTATCGAAAGCAACCTTAACCGGCTTCAAGCCGAGCTGGCCCCTTACCCCGACACCACCCTGGTGGCGGTCACCAAATACTGCACACTGGATCAAATGGTAGCCGCCTACCAATGCGGGCTGCGCGACTTCGGGGAAAACAAGATTCAGGACGTGGCGGCCAAGCAGCCGCTGTTGCTGGCTGCCGGCTGTCCCGACATCCGCTGGCACTTCATCGGGCACCTGCAGTCGAACAAGGTGAACAAGACCAAGCCGTCACAACTATCCGTGCCGCTGCACCTGATCCACAGCATCGACTCGCTGGCGCTGGCCGAAAAACTGAACCGGGCCCACCAAAGCGACGCCCATACCCAAGCCGTGTTGCTGCAGGTTAACCTGACCGGCGAGGCGCAAAAATCGGGCTTCGATGAAGCCACCCTCCTCAAAGATTACAAAATGTTAAGCAACCCGGCGGCTTTACCCCACCTGGCAATCCATGGCCTGATGGCCATGGGCCCCCATCCCGCCGATGCCGAGGCGTCGTCACAATGCTTTGCCCGATTGGCCCGGCTAAGAGATCGGCTCTGTCATGACTTTGGCGCTTTGCTTCCGCACCTATCGATGGGCATGAGTGAAGACTACGCCTGGGCTTTGAAAAACGGTGCTACAATAATCAGAGTTGGTAGCGCTTTGTTTAACCCGGCCCACTGAGGGCAACAACGGATGGATGTTGGTTCGTTTTTTAAAAAACCGCCGGGTTGGGTTGAGCTAGACAACAAATACGTATACAATATTCAAATGTAGATTAGGCATCCAAAAGCTTCTGGCAACAAGAGGCCCCCACCACCAATTTGCGTCTGGATGCAACAAGGATTCAAGAGAGTAACCACGGAGGTTCATATAACAACGATGGGTTTAATGCATAAGTTAAAAAACTGGGTAACAGGGGACGATCTGGAAGACGATATTTACAGTATCGATGACGAGTTTGATCCTTTAGGCCCCGACTTAAACAGTTTGGACGACAACGAAAAACAACTCGACAAGCTCTACACCCAAAAACCCCAACCCCCCAAGAAGCATTTAAAAGTGGTCGATCACCATGCCGGTTCGTCGAGCCAGGTGATGGTTATTGAGCCCAAGGCCTTTGAAGAGGCCCTCGAAATTGTGGAGCATTTACGGGCCAAGCGGGCCACGATTTTAAACCTGCACATGCTCGACATGGCCCAAAGCCAGCGCGTGGTGGATTTCCTGAGCGGAGCCACCCATGCTATTGACGGCCAACAGCAACGCATTGGCGACGGGGTGTTTATCTTCACGCCCATGAATTTTGAAGTGGCCAGCTACGCCGCCCGGATGGAACAACTGTCCGCGCACACCGACGACAGCTGGAACCCCAACCACATGTTGAAGTATTAACGTGACTTCCCCCCTGAAATACACCCTAAACGAAAGCAAACATGATTAAACCCTTCGTTTGGCTTTTTATTGGTGGCGGCCTGGGTTCCCTGGGCCGTTATTTTTTGGGACGCGGATGTACCGCGGCCCTTGGTGGCCTATGGCCCTATGGCACCTTTGGGGCCAACCTGCTGGGTTGCCTGCTCATTGGCCTGGCCTACAGCTGGCTGAACCACCACCATCCCCACAACGTGACAGCCAAGCTCTTTATTATTACCGGCTGCCTGGGCGGCTTTACCACCTTCTCGGCCTTTGGCCTGGAAACATGGCAAATGGTTGAAAAGCAGGCCTACCTAGCAGCCGGGTTGTATGCTGTCGGCTCCGTGCTGCTGGGGCTGGGGGCCGTGTGGGTTGGCACGCAGCTGTACAAGGTGGTGTAAGCGGGGGAAGGGGGGGTAGGGGCTTGGCCCCCTGCTACTGCAACCCATTCATGGCGGCCTGGGCCTGGGCCATGGCCGCTTCGGGCGTCAGCCGCTCCAGCAGGGCCTGCTGCACAAAATAATCCATGCGCTGATTCAATTCGTTTTGTCGGGGCAGCACTGGCATGGTGGCCTGGGCGCCCAGCAACTGCCGGGCACTAAGCTGACTGGCCTCGATAATTACCGGGGGCAGGGGCTCCGGGGCATGATCGTCGCTGCCGGCTTGAGTGGGCAGGGCCGGATGTTCGCGGGCCTGTAGCTGCAAAACGACCTTGTTGGGCGACAGCACCGGGGCCAGTTGCGTCAGGCGCCGGGTGTTCTCGGCATTGGTGACAAACCGGGCAAAGGCAACCGCCTCTTTCGGGTGTGCCGATCGCTTGGGTACGACCAGAATCATCTCGCTAAAATCGACGCCCTTGCCCCCTTCGGGGAACTGCGGGGCCACGCGGGTGGTTTGGAAGACAGCCGGCGCATTTTCCCGAACCATGTTCAGGAAGTTGGCCCCCGTCAGCAGCAGGCCAAGGGTGCCGGACTGGTAGCGATCCACGGCGGCCTGATGCCCCTCGACCAACGACTCGCGGGGAATGACCCCCGACTTGAACAAGGCCACCCAGAAGGCCAGGGCCTGGCCGGCCCCATGGTCGGCAAACACAAACCGGCCGGTCGTCTCGTCAACCAAAGGCACGCCCGCCTGGAACAGCACCTTAAAAAACTGTCCCCCGTTGGCCAGGGTCGGCATCAACAGGTACCCCTTACCTTGTTCATGCACCTGTTTGGCCAGCCGGGCCATGGCCGGGTAATCACGGGGTGGGCCGCCCACGCCGGCCGGCAACAGGGCATCGTTGTAGATGGTAATGGCCGACGTCACATACCAGGGCAAGCCGAACAGGGTCTCTTTTTGGCCGTTGTATTGCGAGGCGGCCTGCAGGGTTACGGGTACATAAGCAGACAGCTCGGCCTCGCTCAGGTAGTCGCGAAAATCGATCAGGGCACCGCGCTGGGCCAGCAGGGCGCTAAAGTTCGGGTTGAGGTTCACCACGTCCGGGGCGTGCTGGGCCAGCATACTGCTAATGGCTTTTTTCTCCCCCTCGCTAAACGGCACATCCACCCACTTGATGCGGATATTGGGATGGGCCGTCTCGTAGTCGGCAATCATGGCCGTCATATAGTCCTTGAAGGACAGCATCTGCAGGGACCAGAATTCCAGCTCAATGATCCCGTCCGCTTCCTGACGGGCAGGGTTGACCGTGCACCCGCTGATCGGTGCCATGAACCCTACGACAGCCAGCAGCCATGCCAGCCAATACCCTGCACGATGACTACGGCGGGTTGCCATTGGTGCCGTCCTCATCCAGGTGAAAATCCTGGAAGATTCGCATAATCACAAACCCTTCGGCAGAAAAATCCATCATCATGGTTTTGGCATCGGTGTGGGTCGCGTCGGGCAGGTACAGGGCAATGGTGGCCGTGGTGCGATAGCCCAGCGAATCGGGGATGCGAATCATGCGGTGGTTCACGCCCCGGCCTTTCAGCCAGGCAGACGCCTTCATGGTGGTCGGGTCGGAAGGCAGTACAATCAACATCAGGCAACGCCCTCCTCTGCGGCAACCATCGACGGAATCCCAAAAAACCGGTGAGCGTTGGCCGTGGTGGCTTGGGCAATAGTGGCCACGTCGGTCTGGCGCAAGTCGGCAATAAACTCGGCCACGTGCAGCACACGGGCCGGCTCGTTGGGCGATTGGCCCCGGCAGGGCACCGGGCTCAGGTAGGGCGAATCGGTTTCAATCAGCAACCGGTCCAACGGAACCACCTTGGCTGCTTCGTGCAGGTTACAGGCTTTTTTAAAGGTCACGTTGCCAGCAAAACTGATGTAATACCCCGCGTCGACCATGCGCATGGCCATGTCGGCATCGCCCGAAAAGCAGTGCATCACGCCGGTCACATCCGGGTACTCGCAGGCGAGCTGGTACAAATCGTCATTGCAGGCCTTGCTGCAATCGTCCTTGCTTCGGCTGTGCAACACCATCGGCAGGCGGTACTGCCGGGCCAGCTCAAAGAAGCGACGAATAAACAGCCACTGCACCGGCTTGGTCGATTCGTCCCAGTAGTAGTCCAATCCCGTCTCGCCGAGCGCCACCACTTTGTCGTGGCTGAGGTAACCCGCCAACTGTTCGAAGCAGGCTGTGCGATCCGCCTCGGCAATGTCCTGCACGTCGCAGGGATGAATGGCCACGGCAGCATACACTTCCTGATGGTTTTCGGCCAGTTCCAGCACCGCCGGAATCTTGTCGAGACTGACACTGGGCACCACCAACCATTGCAACCCGTTGGCACGGGCTCGGTCCAGAACCTGGTCCAGCGCAAGTTGTGCATCGGTGCCGTGGCGACTCAGTTCGTCAACCACCACATCGAGATGGGCATGGGTGTCGACGAGCCTCATTTCTTTTTGCCGCCGGTTCCCACGATTTCGCTTTCCAACCGGGGCAGTACCGGCTCACCAAGACGAGTATGCTGCCCAACAGGGGTCAGCATCCCGTTAATCCAGCGCCAGTCGGCCTGGTCCAAATCCATGTCAAAGCCCAACTGGGCCCACAAATCTTTTGTCAGGCTGGGGCAAACCGGGTACAGCAAAATGGCTACTTGCCGCAGGCTGTCGAGAATGGCATAAATAACGTCGCCCAACTGCTCAAGCTTCTCTTCCTTGTGCAGCGTCCACGGTTCCTTCTCGTTAATGTACTTGTTGGCCCGGTCCACAAACCCCATGATGCTTTGCATCGCCTCGCTGAAGCGGTAGTTGTCATAATGCTCGCGGATGGGGTTGAGCTCGGAAATATCAATCAGGCCCTGGTAGTCCTTGGAAAACGATGGTACGGCCCCGTCAAAGTATTTTTTGGTCATGTTCAGCGTACGGTTCAGCAGGTTGCCCAGGTTGTTGGCCAAATCGGCATTCACCTTCGCCTTGAAGTCGTCGTCCGTGTAGCTGCCATCCTGGCCAAAGGGCGTGGTGGCCAAAAAGTAGTAGCGAATCGGGTCGACATTGGGCAGCTCGAAGCGGTCGACCAAATCCTTGGGCGTAATAACGTTGCCCAGCGACTTGCTGATTTTGGTATCGGCCACCGTAATAAAGCCATGGACAAGCAGATGCTCGGGCAGAGGCAGGTCGGCTGCCATGAGCATGGCCGGCCAGTAGATGGCATGGAAGCGCATGATGTCCTTGCCGATAACCTGCACGTTGGGCGGCCAGTACTCTTCAAAGCGTTCCTTGGCTGCCGCATCGTCCACGCCCCAATCCAGGCCGGTCAGGTAATTGCTCAAGGCGTCAATCCAGACGTAAATCACCTGCTCGTCGTCACCGGGCACAGGAATACCCCAGGACACCGACTTCTTGGAACGCGACACGCTGATGTCGGCCAGGTCTTCGAGCTGGTTCAATACCTCGTTTCGACGGTAGGCCGGCAATATAAACGTTTCGTGGGTTTCAATAAACTCGCGCACACGGTCTTTGTAGTTGCTGAGACGGAAAAAGTAGTTTTCCTCGGTCACGGCTTCCAGCTTGCTCATGTCCTCGCCGGTGTCCTGCATCAGCTTCAGTTCACGGTCGGTCAGAAACGCCTCGCGAATGGGACAATAGGTGCCGGTGTACTGGGCCTTGTAAATATCGCCCTTCTCCACCAGCTTGTTCCACAACCGGGTCACCAGCTCGTAATGCTCCGGGTCCGTGGTCCGAATAAAGCGATCGTGGGTGACGTTCAGGTAAGCCCATTCCTGCCGGTACACGGCCGCAATGTCGTCAACATAAGTTTTGGGCGACGTCCCCTGGGCCAAGGCGGTTTTTTGCACCTTGATCCCATGCTCGTCGGTACCGGTGAGGAAAAAAACCTGCTTGCCAATCAGCCGGTTAAAACGGGCAATGACATCGGCAGCAATCACCTCGTAGGCATGCCCGATATGGGGGGCACCATTGGCGTAATAAATCGCCGTGGTGAGGTAAAAGGGTCGGCTCATAGCGGGTTGCTAGCGTTCAGCTGTCCTGTGGTCGACATGATAGACACAGCCTTTATTGTAACAGGAACAACGGTGTTGGGCACAGCCGATACCGGATGGTCCGTATCAGGCCCGGTCAATTGCACCGGGATAAAGTGGGGGCTAAGGCCTTTCGTGCCGCACTGTTCGACCAGCACCGGCACGGTCTGGCCCATAAAGCGGCGCCGGTAAGCCAGGCTTTTTTCCTGAGCCAGCTCAATAAGAACCTGGCTGCGCCGTTTCTTGTCGGCCTCGTTTACCTGGCCGTCAAACCCGGCGGCAGCCGTCTGGCGACGGGCCGAATAGCTGAACGTATGCAGATAACTGATGGGCATGGCCGACAGATGCGCGTGGGTGGTTTCAAACCGGCGATCGGTCTCGCCGGGGAAGCCCACAATGATGTCCATGCCAATAGCGATGTCGGGAAGCGCCTCGTTAAGGCGATTACAGAGCTCAACCACATCGGCCTCGCGATGGCGCCGGGCCATGCGCTTTAGCACGTCGTCTTGCATGCTTTGCACCGACAGGTGCACAAAGGGGCACACCTTGTCCGTCGAGGCCAGCACGGCCAGCAACCCGTCGGTGACCTCCCAGGGATCGAGCGAGGAAAGCCGAATGCGAAAATCGCCGGGAATCGCCACCAGCACCTGTAACAGGGCTGCCAGGTCCGTGCCGTCATCGGGTTCCTGGTACTGGCCAATGTTAATACCCGTCAGCACCACCTCCTTGAACCCGGCCTCAAGCAGCTGCTTGAACTGGCTCAGCAGGGTAGCGGCCGGCACACTACGGCTTAACCCGCGTGCCTGCGGAATAATACAATAGCTACATTTGTAATCACACCCGTCCTGAATTTTGAGGCTGGCCCGGGTACGGTTCAGGGCCGACGTGGTGCCGCCGAGCATAATCCGGCTCTTGTCCATCTCGCTGTGGTGGATCAGCGGGGCATCGGCCGGATCCACCGGTTGCTCGGTGGTAATGCGAAACACGTCCTGCTTGAAGTTGTTGCCAATGACGTAGTTCACCCCGTCCAGGGCCGCCACCTGCTGGGGCGCCACCTGGGCATAGCAGCCGGTAACCGCCACACGGGCATTCGGGTTATGGCGCTTGGCCTTTCGAATGATACGCCGCGATTCGCTGTCCCCACCATGGGTAACGGTGCAGGTGTTAATCACCACCAAACCGGCATCGTGAGCCATAAAGTCGTTCACCTGCCAGCCATGCCGACGAAACTCATCGGCCAGTGCCGATGCTTCGAGCTGGTTGGCCCGGCAGCCGAGCGCATAGAACGCCACGGTTTTGTCACCGGGGGCGATTTTGGATTGGTCAGGCGCTTGGCAGGTCGTTTCCATAGGCCAAAGTGTACATCACTTGGGCATTTGAGTCTAAAGTTGACCTTTTTTACCCCGTTAGGTGCCTCTGGCTGAGGCCAACCTTAGCCAATCAAGTTGTCGTCAATGTCGATTTCCGAGGCCTTCATGACCAGCGACTGGTAAATAACCGTATCGGACGACGTGCCGCTGCCACCAATAATGGCACTACCGCCACCCATCCCCAGGTAGTCATCGGCCTGTTGGCGGGCATCCTCAAGCAGGCGCTTGGCCAGGTCGGCAATTTCCAAAACCAGGGCATACTTGTTGTCGACTTTTTCGTTTAAATCCGAAGCAATTTGCGTGATGTTGAACATGGTGGGGGGCACATCCTTTGACTCAGGACACCGTCATAAAAGTAATTAAACTGAAGCATTACTGTAGCGTCTCCCGTTGCCCGTTGCAACCCTGGCGACGAATTTGGCCTCAGCGTCTCGACAGCAGCTTGTCTTTCTCGGCATACCGGCGGGCAACCAGCATTTGCTTGCCATGCTTGAGGGTCGGCAGCAACTGGCTAAGCTGCGGCACGGTCTCGGGCCAGTTAACCGCATGGCACAAACACTGGGCCGGAGGCATATGAGGCCGGCCCCCATAATCGTACAGCTCAAAGGCCACCTCAATTTGGCGCCCCAGGTTTTGGGCCAGGGCCAGGCTGGTATGGGGCAGTATGATACCCAATTCATCGCCGCCCAACCGGGCCAGAACCGCTTCGGGCTGATCGGCCAGCACCTCATCGACGCACTGCGCCATGCCCTGCAAGGCCAAATCGCCCTGAACAACGCCATAGGAAAGGTTATAGCCCATCAGATCATTAAAATTGACACGCAACAGGCTTAAGGGGGTGGTTTGGTCGGTGGCATGCTGCTGGCAGCGGGCCAGTTGGGTATAAAAACCGGTAAAATTGTACAGGCCCGTCAACGGATCGCGAAGCGCCTGCTGGGCCAAGCGCTCTTCGAGCAGCATGTTCCAGACCAGCTGGGCCAGTTGATCGCGCATGGCATAGATATAGGACAGCTTGGCCTGGGTCATGGTGTCCAGCTCGCCAAACCCCACACTAATCGTAGCAATAGGGTGCCCGTTGGCCATCAGCGGAATGGTAAACAGGGGGCAGTTGACGGCATCCACCGACTCGGCCAGCGCATGCCGGACCAGAGTGTTATCAAAGAACCAGTCGCCTAAAGAAGCCATCTGCTGGGTAAACGTGGTGTCCTGGCGATGCAGCGTTTGCACCAGGTGGTTGTCCGTATCGGCCAGGGCAATGGCCACCCCGTGCAGCGGTACGGTATGGTTGTCCACCGTCAGGAACCGCGGCTCGATTTGAGGGGTGCCCTGCCCCAAGCGCTGGTGCTGGGCCTGCTGACTGGGAAGCACCGAGCTGCTGACGGTGCTGAATATCATTACCTTTGGCTCTGAGCCACTGCGAACCCGCCGCACAATAAACGTCCAGACATCTTCAAGACTTTTTGCCTTGACCAGCAAGGTTTTCATACTTTCATCGGCACCAACCACGGCCGGCATGGCCCCCTTGGCCGGATTAAACGGGGTGTCGCCACCCTTGGGGCGCACCCGCAAATCGGCCGTCAGGGCCCCGAAGCATTTGCCCCACATGCCTCGAAGAAAATCGCGCACCGCCGACGGCGGTTGGGCAGGGTTGACAACCTGCAGCGCTGGCGTGGCCGCCAGGCGATCGGCTTCGTCAAATTCAACATCCATCCTCTCGGCCCTCTCTGTGCGCTATGGGTTCTCTACCAGTTCTCTGCCGGTTTTTTACCAATTTTTTACCGGTTCTCTATCGCGTGTTATCCATCCGCTAGTCTAGCATAAGGGGGCCCCAACCACATATGCCCCCCAAACGCATGCGCCCCCCACCACCATGCCACACGGACACCCGACATCGGGATTCGTGTTAGCAGGCAATCGTTATTTAAGTGGGCATGAGAGGACTTGAACCTCCACGAGTTGCCTCACTGGTACCTAAAACCAGCGCGTCTACCATTCCGCCACATGCCCGTGGAAGGGTTATTGTACCAAAGACCAGCAAGGCCCTGGCATCACTGTGGATAAAACCAATACGGATTGACCATTGCAGATCGCCATGCTTCGGCATACACTGTGCTAACGGTAAACGTTAAAACGCTGTGCCAGTGCATTTACCGGAGCAATAACGCCCCTGTTGAATTGCAACAGCCCGTGGTTTACCCTGCTGCTTGTTGTCCGCCACGGCAACCCAGCCCCATAGCCCTACTTACCAAGAGAAACGACCTATTCTGATGAGTAAAGAGAGCCTAAAACGTATGACTTTACCCAAAACTGCCTACTTCAGTATGGAAATTGCCATTGATGCCAGTCTGCATACCTACGCCGGCGGCCTTGGCTTTTTGGCAGGCAGCCATATGCTCAGTGCCGGCCAGCTTAACTTCCCGATGGTCGGTGTCACCGTGTTATGGACCAACGGCTACGGCGAACAAACCATCGGCCAGGACGGCAACATTGCCCTGACCTACCAGGACCGTCAGTACGACTGCCTGGTCGACACCGGTATTGAGGTAGAGGTAAAGATCTTCGGCGAACCGGTGAAGGTACGCGCCAAGAAACTCGAAAAATGCACGTTTGGCTCGGTGCCCATTTACTACCTGACCACCGACTTTGACAGCAACAAGCCGGAACACCGCAAGCTAACCAAGATTCTTTACGACGGGGACGAACGGACCCGTGTCAGCCAGGAAGTGATTCTGGGCCGGGCCGGCCTGAAGGTACTGGAAGCCGCCCACGAAAATATCGATGTGTTCCACATCAACGAAGGCCATGCCCTGCCGGCCCTCTTTGCCCTGCTTGAAAAATTCGGTGGCAACCTCAGCGAAGTCCGTAAGCGGGCCGTGTTTACCACCCATACACCCGTAGCCAGCGGCAACGAAACCCATCCTGTCGAACTGCTGGCCGAGGCCGGTTTCTTTGGCAACATGTGCCAAGACGAAGCCGCCAGCCTGGGGGGCACCAACTTCTCGCTAACCGTGGCCGCCCTGCGCATGTGTCGCAAGGCCAACGCCGTAAGCCAACTGCACGGCCATGTAACGGAAGGCATGTGGGAATGGGTCGAGCACCGCTGCCCCATCGTTCCCATTACCAACTCCGTTAACCTGCACTACTGGCAGGATGAACGGATCAACTCCTACAAAACCGACGAAGAGCTGTTGTCGGTTAAGAAAACCATGAAGCGCGAACTGTTCAAGCAGGTTAAACAGCAAGCCGGCAAAACCTACGACGAAGACGTGCTGACCATTGTCTGGGCCCGCCGCTTTACGCCGTACAAACGGGCCATGTTGCTGTTCCATGACTATGACCGCATGGCCAAGCTGCTCAAGGACAAGAAAGTTCAACTGATTTATGCCGGCAAGTTCCACCCGCTCGACACCGGTGGCCAGGCCATGTTTAACCAGGCCTTGGCGTATGCCGAGGAATTCGACAACGTGTCGGTCCTGCTTAACTACGACCTGGCCTTGAGTGGCCTGCTGAAACGGGGCGCCGACGTCTGGCTGAACACCCCGCGCCGCCCGCTCGAAGCATCGGGCACCAGCGGCATGTCGGCCAACATGAACGGCGCCATCCATTGCTCCACCTTTGACGGCTGGGCCGTGGAAGGCACCTTCGACGGCATCAACGGCTTTATCATCAACGAGCACGTGGACCTGAGCAACCTCTCGCACGAAGACCAGGACAACCTGGACCACGAAGCCATGATGGACCTGATTGAAAACCGCATTATTCCGATGTACTACAACGACAAAAGCCAGTGGGCCGACGTGATGCGCAACGCCATCAACACGGCAGAAGCCTACTTCACCTCGGAGCGGATGGTCATCGAGTACTACAACCAGCTCTATAAACCCATCTCGCTTTAAGCTTCAAGCTTCTCCTGCTTTTGTTCTACTGCCGCTGGCAAAGGGGATCCGGCACGGCACTAGCACAAAACCCTAATTGATTGTTTTTATATAGTTGTGTGTGAATAATTTTACCAATGCGTGCGTGCGCACCATGGGTTTCTCGTCTGTATGTGTGTGTGGCCAAGGTGGTCTATCGACCCCCGAATGCCTGTGCTGAAAGGCAGCATACGTGCTTTAGTACGACGCCCTGGGGCAAGCGCGCGGATGTGTCGTTCATTCGTAATCTGGAGGAACAACCGGTGTCAAACTTCCCGAACGTGTCGATGTCGATACCGTTTAATGCCACCCAAATCAACTACGGGGGCTACAACAACCAGGTCATCAAGTACCAAGGCAACTCGCCGTACATCAACATCCCCATGTCGTCGTACAGCAGTTCCTACAGCAGCCCGCAGCAGTATAGCGGCCCGCAACAATACAGCAGCGGCAAGTACGGCTACAACGCCGACGGCCAGACATGGGGCAACAACCCGTATTTCGGCATGCCCCAGGGGTATCCTTCCACAGGCAGCAGCTACAACAGCGGCGGCTATGGTGGCGATACCACGCAACTCAAGCTGGTGCTCATCCAGGCCATTATGGCGTTAATTGGCAAGTTAAAAGGCGGCTACGGCTACTAAACAGCCAAAGCCCCTTTCCCCTAACCCCGGCTTAACCAGGTTAGGGGGTTGCCAAACGGATCGCGCACTTGGTGTTGCGGTACCGTAACGCTTGCTGCCCGGCAGGCTGGGCAGACGGCTACCTTTGTGATATAACACAACAAACGTGATTTCCCGCTTTCTCACTTTCTCACTTTCTCAAGGGGTGGATGCGTCCGTTCCGGGTACGCGAGACGTGATACCGTTTATAAACGGTTCAGTCGTCACCAAACGTCACCGAACATCACCGAACGGCCCCCACAAATTCCCAACCAATTCACAAAGGTTTGTTTGCCCCCAACGATGGTACATGATCACCAAGGTCGTGGCGCCGCAACCGGTGTCACCACGCAGTCCCCTCATGAATCGCGCCCGTCCCGTCCGGCTTCGGCAGGCATGACGGCAACCGGCGCCGACTACAGCATGGACGGGTTGTCCGGCGAGGCCATGTTCAGCAGCGGGGCCGGCTACACCTATGACGACTTTATCCTGCTGCCGGGGCACATTGATTTTTCGGCCGCCGACGTGGACCTGAGCACCCGCCTGACACGGCACATTACCCTGCAACGGCCCATTACCAGCTCGCCCATGGACACGGTTACCGAGTCACGCATGGCCATTTACATGGCACTGCTCGGCGGGATCGGCTTTATTCATTACAACAACAGCATTGAGGAGCAGGCCAAAGAGGTTCGCACCGTCAAGCGCTTCAAGAACGGGTTTATTACCGACCCGATTGTACTGAGCCCCGAACACCGCCTCAGCGACATTGATGCCATTAAGAAAACCCTCGGCTACAGCGGTATCCCTATTACCGAAGACGGCAGCATGGGGTCGCGACTTTTAGGCATTGTCACCAATCGCGACATCGACTTCGTGACCGACCGCAACACGCCCCTGCGCGACGTGATGACCACCGACCTGGTAACGGCCGACCAAAGCGCCTCGCTCGACGAAGCCAACCAGATCCTTAAATCCAGCAAAAAGGGCAAACTGCCCCTGGTCGATAAAAATTTCCACCTGGTCGCCCTTATCTCGCGCACCGACCTGCTCAAAAACCGCGACTACCCGCTGGCGTCCAAGGCCAACAACAAGAGCCTGCTGGCCGGTGCCGCCGTCTCTACCCGGCCCCAGGACAAGGACCGGATTGACGCCCTGGTCAAAGAGGGGCTGGACGTGGTAATTATCGATTCCTCGCAAGGCGACTCGGTTTACCAAATCGATCTGATCCGCCACATCAAGCACCACTACCCGGAACTCAACGTGATTGCCGGCAACGTGGTAACAACCGCCCAGGCCAAGCACCTGATTGAGGCCGGGGCAGATGCCCTGCGTGTCGGGATGGGAGCCGGCTCAATTTGCACCACCCAGATGGTAATGGCCGTTGGCCGGCCACAGGCCACGGCGGTTTACCGAACGGCTGCGCTGGCCCGCGAATACGGTATTCCCATTATTGCCGACGGCGGCATTTCCACCATTGGCCATATTACCAAGGCCATGGCCCTGGGCGCCTCTACCGTGATGATGGGGGGCATGCTGGCCGGTACCGAGGAAACCCCCGGCGAGTACTATTACCGCGACGGCGTTCGCCTGAAGAAATACCGGGGCATGGGCTCCTTGCAGGCCATGCGCGAAGGCAGCGCCCACCGCTACCTGAACGAAAACGACCAGCCCCGCCTCGTGGCCCAAGGGGTAACCGGCTCGGTGGTCGACAAGGGATCGTTGACCAACTACCTGCCCTACCTGTATCAGGGTATCTGCCAGGGCTTCCAGGACATCGGCGTGCAATCCATCCCGGATCTCCACCGTGCCCTGTATGCCGGGCAAACCCGCTTTGAGCGCCGGACGCCGGCAGCCCAAAAAGAGGGTGGGGTGCATAACCTGCACGCCTACCAAATGGAAATGCTTTGATCCCTGATCAAAGGGACACAGCCAACAGCGCTTGCGCAGGAGGGGGGCCGAGCCTTACAATCAAAGGCACTTTGTCGTGCACGGCACGTCTTTGTGTAAGGTAACCGCATTACCTGGCAAATTAACCTAACGCATTGACCCCTCACGAACCCACGCAAACACACAGACCCTGTATACCCTTGTACTTGTTGGAGATGAAAGGCGGCTTGACTGATGAACACTGTACTGAACGGCTGGATTAAAAAATCCCTGGCCTTAACCCTTACCCTGACCACAGCCATGATGACGACCATGATAATGGCCAGCACCCCACCCATGGCAGTGGCAGCCGAGGATACCCCGCTTAACACGGAAGCCCAGCAGGCCAGCCAGGCCGCCGTGGATCAGTTCAACAAAAAAATTGTGAGCCAGACCGAAGACAAGATTGACCAGTTGCAAAACCAATACAAGCAACAGGAACAAGCCGGGGCCGACCCGGAAGTACTGGCCGAAACCCTGCAAAAAATTGCCGGCCTGTACCGCTCCATTAACGATTTTGGCCAAGCCGTCACCTACTATAACCAGGCCATTGATCAGTATGAAAAAGTGCAGACCTTTGAGAATCCTCTCAACTACGCCAACACCCTGAAAACCCTGGCCGCCTTCTATGCCGCCAAGCAGGATTTCGACCAGTCGGAGAGCCTGCTCAAGCGGGCCGCTGGTTTGGTTAAACCGGGCGAAGCCGGTTATGACACCCTGCAGATGGACTTAGGCAATTTTTATTACGTGCAGGCCCGCCAATCGGAAAACCATGACGTTCTGCCCAAGGCACTGACCTATTTTAACCAGGCCTACAACGAAGCCAAATCGCAAACACCCCCCAAAACCATCCGGATGATTGAAGCCAAATCGGGGGTGGCACGCGTGTATGCCTTGAAAAACGATCTGGTCAATGCCCGCAAGGAACTGAACATTGCCTTGAATGACGCCAAAGCCGTTTGGGGCGAGGACCATCCCAACACGCAAGAGCTTGTCCGTTCGCTGGCCTTGATTGACAAGGCCGAGGAAGCCAGCACGCCGGAAAAAATAAAGCTGCGGCAGGAATGGAAAACCCACGCCCTGGCCGCCAGCGAGCATATGAACCAGCAGCGCTACCAGGAAGCCGAAACTGATTTTCTGAAGGCCATGGCCATTGCCAAGCAGGTTGGCCCCGACTCGATGGAAATGGCCGCCACCCTGACCGGCCTCAGTTCGGCCTACATGGCCCAGAAGAAATTCAAGGCCGCCGAACCCATCCTCGAGCAGTCCATTGAGGTCAACAGCAAGCTGTTTGGAGCCGACAACCAGGATGTGATGCTCCAGCGCGACGCCCTCAAAAAAATTCAGGCCATGCTCAACACCCCCGAAGGGAAGGAACCGGCACCCGAGGCCAAACCCCAGGGTTAGCGTCGATTACCCCCTATTTGCATACCAAGACGGATAGCTAAAACACCCGTCTCGGTTTTGCCTGACAGCCCAACCTCCCCCTTATAGGGGAGATTACCCCTAAAATCCACGTACAGGGTGCATAACCAGCCGATTTTTGCCGATCACCATGGCATGGATTTGTTGACCCTCCTCCTGCTGACAGCCACCACCGGGGTGTTGGCCCTGGTATTGACCATGGGCCTGAGCGGCTGGCGCGATTTTGTGGAGCATCGCCGTGTACGGCTGCAAGCCACGCCCCGTCAACCACAGTCCCTTTCATCCCAAAACGGCCAGAGGGTGCCCAAACTGGTGCAACCCGGTACCGCTACCTCGGCCTTTGCCCGCTGGTGCACCGACTTGGCCATGGCACACGACGACGTCTCGGCCAAGTCCACCACCTGGTTGCTAAACCGCCTGATTACGTACCGGTTTGAGTTTACCCGCCACACCATTGGCCCGGAATTCCCGGCCCAGGTTGCCGAAGCCCTAAACCAACTGCCCAAAGTGTTTTTGGAAATCATGGTGGCCCACGGCGTGCCGCTGGAACTGGACGTGGTGGGCGAACCACCGGCCATGGCCGATGTAGGTGGCCCCAACCCCAAACTGCACCTGAACAAGTTTTTCCTGATTGACGAAACCCTCTACCGCTCACAGCAAAACCCTGTTTTTCCCTACGATTTGCCCGGCGTACTGGCACACGAATTTGCCCATTACCTGGACTGGCATTGCATGCCCGACATCCCCGACGACGCCCAGCAGCGGTTGCTGGGCCACGGGCATTTAACCGGCCGCCGGGAATTCTGCCAGGCATGGCAAGCCTGCGTGGCAGCTATTCCCCACAGCGAGCACATGCCGACCGAAGACGAGTGGGCCGCCCTTATCGCCACCGTCGGCGGTCAGCTCCACCTGCCCAAGGAACAACAGGATCTGCTTGAGGTTTCGTTCTTCATTAACCGGCCCGAGGAAGTGTTTGCCGAGTGCCTCGTTTACCTGCTTTACGGCACAGCCCGCCGGCCGGTGCTGTCCTATTTCATGCCCTGTGTGCCCGTGGTCGAGGCCCTGCTGCGCGAAGGGTTGCAAGCCTGCTGTGCAAGGCCCCGCCAATGAGCACGGCATCTCGGTACTGGGTGGCGGATGATGCCCCGGATTTTAAACAGTGGCCGGTGGGGGGCAAGGCCCGGGCCCTGAGTATTCTTAAACAGCAGGGGTTACCCATTCCGGCATGGCTGACCATTTTACCCACGTGGTTAACCGACAGCCTGGCAAATACCCCCCTGAGCGCCCGAGCCATCGAAGCGGTTTGCCTGAGCGAGGAAACCGTCGCCGATTTGCTGGCATACGTGGCAACCACCTTTGCCCCCGGCACCCGCTTTGCCGTGCGATCCTCAGCGGTGGCCGAAGACCATGCCCGGCATGCCTTTGCCGGCATCCTGCACACCTGCCTCGACGTACCGTGCGACAAACTTGTCGAGGCCATCAAAACCGTCTGGGCTTCGGCATGCCAACCGGCAGCCCTGGCCTATGCCCGGCAACATGGCCTGTCGCTTCAAGACTGCATCCCTGCCGTGATGATCCAGGCCTACCTGTCACCAGGCCAGATAGCCGCCTCCGGTGTGGCCTTCAGTGCCGATCCCAAAACAGGCAACCCTAACCTATGGATTGTATCGGCCACACCGCAGCACAACCAGGGCCTGGTTGGCGGCAGCGACACGGGCCAGACCCTTTATTGCTGGCGCAACGAAACGGTACTCTACAAACCGGACGAGCCACCGGTGTTAACTGACACGCAATTGGCCATGGTCCTGGACATGCTGGCCCACTGCACCGACGTGTTTGGCGAAGCACAGGATGTGGAGTGGGCATTGACCCGAGACAACCGGCCCGTGCTGCTGCAATCGCGCCCAGTAACCGCCCTGCCCGAGTTTACGCCACCCAGCCACCCTAGCCATCGGTACGACTGGCACCATACCTTCACGGGCGAAACCTGGCCAGCGGCCGTCGTGCCGTTAACCGCCTCGTTGGCCCGGCACAACATGGCCGTGGTATACGGCACCCAAACCCTGCTGGGCTGCCCGCCCAAAACCAGCAAGGCCACCCTGCATGAACTGTGCCGGGGCTTGACCGGTACCCTCCAGGGCCGGGTGGTCCTGAACCAAACCATGCTTGAGCAACTGTGGTTTTTGGCCCCCACCCTCGCTTACCGTTTCCACGCCGTTGCCAAGCTCTGGCATGTCTGCCGGGCTCAGCAAAAGGTTACCGATCCCTTCGTGGATCAGCTCGCCGAACTGGTGGCCGGGTTAGGCCGGGCCACCGGCACCATGCTGGGACTGCCCTGGCACAGCTATACGATATGCGTTCAAACCCGTCTGGACAGACTGTTGCACCGAAAACCAAACCTGACGCAAACCCTGCAACGTATGCAGCGCCTGACCCACGGTTCGGTGTGCTACCAGTTTCTGCTGGGTGCCTGCCACCATGGCCTGGTGGCATTGGATCGGTTGACCACAGGCGATTGTGCTTGTGCCGAAACAGACGAAGCCCGTGTGTTTGCCGATCTGCAACGGGGCCTTTGCACCCCGAACCACCAGCGCCTGCATGCCCAGCATCGGGTGATTGAGGCGCTGCATCATCACCGGGATCTGGTGATACAGCTGGCCAACACGCTGACCAAACCCAGTGACGAAGCTGTTCGGGACATGTATACCGCCACGCAGTTCTTCCCCGATGTACGACAGGCCGTGGCTGATTTTTTTAATGCCTACGGCACACGGCTCATGCAGGATTACATGCTCGAAGCCCCCAGTTATTGGGAAGCCCGGCAACGGCTGGTGGCCCAATGGGTTCGGCTGGCCCAAGGCACCCTCGAAACCGGCCACCCCTCGAAGCCATCCCCCGCGCATCCCCGGCAACTGTCATCAACGGGCAAGGGGTTGTATCGCTTCCTGCTTTGGCCTGCCCGCCTGCTGCTTCGCAGCGTGGGACGATGGGCATTGCAGGGCCGTGAATCGACACGCGAAGCCCTAACGTACCAAGCCGCCCGGCTCCGGCAAAAAGCCAAGGCCTTTGGCCAAAGGCTGGTAGCAGATGGCGTGCTACAACGCTGGGACGACATGCTGTTTCTGAGCCTGCCGGAATGGTACGTCCTCAAGCATGCCCATCGACAGGCCCAAACCACCTATGCCCTCAAGGCGTTGTCCCACACGCTGGCAACGGTTATTAGCGAGCGGCGGCAACGGTTCGAACGACACAGCCACCTGGCCGACATACCGGCGAAATCGTGGACACTGGGATACGGGGAAACCTTGCCCCAGTGGATGCCACCCGAAGGCACGGCCATGGCAGGCTCATGCCCCGACTGGCTGCTGGCATGCCACATTCACCAAGCCCCCTACGATGAGCGGCTTAGCCCCCCAAACGACCCTCGGTTGACCGACCAAACAGCCACCGGCCTGGGGGTTTCTCAAGGCCGGGTTACAGGACAAACCCTATGGGTGGATGGGCACACCGGCCTGCTGAATCCGGCCGACCTGTCGGGCAAAATTTTGTTGGCCCCGACGGCCGATCCGGCCCTGGTGGCGTACCTGCCCTATGTGCGCGGCGTGGTCTTTGCCAAAGGCAACATGCTCAGCCATGCCGTGATTGTGGCGCGCGAACTGCAGTTGCCGGTGGTCGTCGGCATCGACGGCCTGGGCGACTGGGTCGATAGCCACGAAACCATTACCCTGGATGCCACGTTGGGCACCCTTAAAAAAACGGATCCTTAACCGACACCCGCCCCGTAATTTTTTCCGGCGCCAACCGGAGGCTCAGTCCACCCGGGCCAAAAGCCGGGCCAGGCAATCGGAGAGCGGATGCCCGGCCTGGGCTTCATCAGCCGTAAAATCGGGACTGGAATTGGCCTCAAACACCACCAGCTCGCCATCAGGGGTTTGGCGCATGTCAATGGCCGTAAACACCAGCCCCGTAACCTGGGCCACGCGACGAGCCAAAGCCACCATGGCCTCGTCCGGCTCGAAGGCCTGACGAAGCGTATAGGCATCCTCGTTGATATCGAGGGCATCACTGATCACCCGCACACCAAAGACCGCCTCGCCAATTACGTACAACCGGATTTCCTGACCCGCCACGTATTCCTGCAGCATGGTCGGCGAATTGGCCAGCCTGGCCAGCATGTCCGGCTTCAGGTGCTTTGGCAGCAATTCCTCGGTAAAGGCCTGTCCCCAGGGAGGCTTAAAAATACACCGGGCATGCTGCTCATAAAACGCCACCACCGCCTCGGGCCGGTTCGTGACGGTTGTGGCTGGCACCCGCACACCGGCTGCCTTAAGGCAACGCAGCACATCGGTTTTATAGTTGTGGTGATCCGCCGGCTTGATCGGATTCACAAACAGGCAGTCCCGCTCAGCCAAGCCATAAAAAAAGCTCCAGAACGCCGAGTTGATGTTCTGGTAAACCGTGTCGCCAATTTCAGCCGGATCGTCGGGCCGAAGCACAAAGGGGTACTGGCAGCAGTAGTACACGGCCCGTATTTCGTCAGCCGGCACCGACACCCCTTCGCCAGGCAAGAACAGCACGTCCTGACCGCTGTCATCGATCGACTGGGTTAATTGAAGCGTGTATGGAAAACACGCGTTGTTTAACACGATGTACGGTAATCGCTGCCGATGCAAAGCCGGGCACAGCCCCTGCACACGCAAATCCGTTTCATCGCCTAAAACAATCAACATAGAAAAGGCCAAACCCGACTCAACAAAACCAAGACACGCTTGCGCTTTTTTTCTCTTTATTTTCTCTGTCTGTCTTTTTATTGTACCGTATCACCCGACCAGACCAACGGGGCCACTTGGTTAAGCCGCCTCTTTAAATTGTTAATATTACTTTAGATAGGATATAAAAACCCTCAAAAATTTTAATAATTTCTTTTTATTCTATTAACAGCCTTTAAGGCCCGCTTGGCTTTCGCTTTCGCTTTCTCAACGGCCTTAAGCCCCGCAACGTTCGTTCCCGGTTCGTTCCCCCACCCCCCATTTATTTTGGAGACAAGCCCGTTACAGTCTCACCCATACTGTACCGATCGGCTTCACTGAAGATCGATGACGACCAACCATTTTTCCGACTATAGCCAGCATTACCAAACCGGCCTGGATCAACTGGCCGGCCGACCGGCTACCGTAACCACCGGGGCCAGTCTGTTGCAACACCGTTATAAGGATGTCGTCGCCTTTGAAGGGACCAAGCTGACCACCACCAAACGGTATAAGGATGTCATTGCCTTTGAAGGGACCAGCCTGACGACCCAGCGCATCAACACCATGCAAGGCCAAATAACCGGCCTGGCAGGCTACACCCCTTGGCAAGCCAAACTGGTTTATGCCCCGGAGGGAACAACGACCGGTGGCCGAAAAATCAATACCCGTGCCGAAGGCACGGGAGGTATTGGGGGCATTGGCCCGCGTAAGATACCGGTGTTCGTGGAAGGAACGGGTGGTGGCACCATCCCCCCAGCACCCGCACCTGTGCCAACCCCCAAATACAGAATTGCCCCGGAAGGCACCGGTGGCGGCACCATTCCCCCAGCACCCGCACCTGTACCAACCCCCAAATACAGAATTGCTCCGGAAGGTACCGGCGGTGGTACCCTCCCACCTGCACCAGCGCCTGTGCCAACCCCCAAGCTGAGAATTGCTCCGGAAGGTACCGGCGGCGGCATCTACCCGCCAGCACCTGCGCCAGCCCCGGCACCGGTTCCAACCCCCAAGCTTAGAATTGCCCCGGAAGGCACCGGTGGCGGTATCATCCCCCCAGCACCTGCTCCGGCACCGATTCCGCTGCCTGGCTCCACCACGCCCAAAATTGCCATACGCCCGGAAGGTACCGGCAACACCCCGCCTGTTCCATTACCACCGCCCTTGCCCAACAGCCCTCCGCCTACCCCGGCCCCGCTACCAAACCCAACGTATACTCCGCCCATCACCACTGCAGCCAGCGGCCCCGATCAATCCACACTCAAGATCGTCCTGAGCTTCATGATGATGTTTATGATGATGATGCTCGGGTTTGGCAACGGCAGCCGTCGCTACTAGCAACGGTCGCTTAGCCAGAGGGCTGCAACGACACGGGCTGTCCGGCAGTGCCCCAATGTGTTTGTACCCACTGAGCCATCGCCTTAAAGGTGGTCTGAACGTGCTTGTTTGCCATCGATTCATGGGACTGACGGTTTTTTTCCAGCTGCTGTAACTGCTCAAGCAACTGCTTTTCTTCCTTGTCCAGCTTCTTGGGAATCTCAACCATAATATGCACCAGGTGGTTGCCTCGCTGGTTGGCCTGATTGAGCACCGGCACCCCTTTTTGCTTAAGGGTAAACACTTCGCCAACTTGGGTACCGGCAGGAATATCCAGGGTTTCAGTCCCATGCAGCCCTTCAACCGAGACCCTGGCCCCCAAGGCCAGATCGCTGTAGCTGACCGTCCGGCGAGAATGCACATCGTAACCGTCCCGCTGGAACTGGGGATGGGGCTCGACGTGCACCATCACGTACAAATCACCCGGCGGCCCGCCCATATACCCGGCATCGCCTTCGCCTACCATCCGCAGGCGGGTTCCCGTATCGACGCCCATCGGCACGGTAATGGTCAATGTCTTGGGCTCGCGTAACCGCCCCCGCCCACCGCAGGTCGTGCAGGGGTCGACAATAACCTGGCCACTGCCCTGGCACTGCGGACAGGTAGAAATCTGGGTAAACTGGCCCAGAATGGTTTGGGTGGTCTGCCGGATTTTGCCCTGACCCATACAGGTCTGACACGTGGCTGGACCGCCCGATTCGGGGGAGGCGCCACTGCCGTTGCACGGGCGACATTCGATAAGCTGGGGCACCTGGATCTCTTTTTGGGTGCCAAACACGGCATCGGTAAAGGCAATATTGAGGTCGTACTGCAGGTGGTTTCCCTGTATCGGCCCGGCAGCCCGGCCGGATCGGCTGGCAAACTCGGCCCCGAAAAACTGGGCAAACAAATCGTTGAGATCGGGGAAGGCGTCCATGAAATCCCAGCTTTGCTGGTGGCCGGCACCCTGCAGCCCCTGATGACCATAGGTATCGTATATCTGGCGTTTCTGCGGATCACTGAGCACCTGATAGGCTTCCCCAAGCTCCTTGAAATGCCCCTCGGCATCCGGGTCCTTGTTTACATCGGGGTGGTACTGGCGGGCCTTCTTCCGAAACGCCTTTTTAATTTCGTCCGGGGACGCATGTTTGCTGACACCCAGTAATTCGTAATAATCGGCTTTACTCATGGCAATGGCGGGCTACTCGTCCTTGGACGCTTGTTCAAACGGGTTAGGCGGGGTAACAGGCGGTTCCTCGTTCTGGCCACCACCGTCGTTTTGGTCCACCTCGTCGTCGTCCGGCGCCTTGCTAACCACCACCTGGGCAGCCCGGATCACCCGATCGTTGAGGGTATAACCATCCTTGTAGGTTTCCACAATCGTCCCGTCGTTGAAGTCTGCGGTCTCGATAAAACTCAGGGCTTCATGCAACTGCGGATCAAACGGCCGGCTGTCGGTATGGATCAGTTTCAGGCCAGCATGACCCAAAGCATCGTTTAGCTGCGAAGAAAGCATCTTGAAGCTTTTATACAGCATCTCCGGCTTGCTGTCTTCGTCCAGGTTTTTGAGGGCCAGCTTCAGGTTGTCCAATACCGGCAACAACGCCAGCATGGTCTGCTCGGCCCCGTATTTCAACAATTGCTCGCGCTCGGACGCCTGGCGTTTTCGAAAATTGTCGAAATCAGCAGCCAACCGCAAATACTGGTTGTTCAACTGCTCCAGCTCGGCCGCCACATCACCCGATGGTTGGCCAGATGCGGTTTGGGCGTCGGTCTCGCTGACGACTGTATCGGACTCTGTTTCCGAAGGAGACGAAGATTTTGGGGCATCCATAAGCACAAAGAACTCAATGCAGACAGCGACAGGACAGGCAACGCGCGCACCAGGCCTATTGCCTAGCCTATTGCCAGATCGATTGCCAAATCGATTGTAAGGGCCGCCTTATTGTAAACCAAAGCCCCTAAACGCAGTAGGGCGATTCATCAGCTATAAGAAACCCTGGCAAAAGAGGTGAGCATCGTCTTTATCCCTATTATAGGGGGGAGGGGGCACCGGCCAGAAGAGGGGCCGCACACTATTAAGGTTTTCTTAAGGGTTTCTGCACCACCTGACCCAAACTGGGCCAACCCCCACCCCCCTCCCTACATCACCCCACCGAGCTTTGGCCGGCCACGACCCGCCCGAACTGGCCCATACGCCCCGCCCTGTAACAAGACGTAACAAATTGATTGTTTATATAAAAATACTATCAAAAAGCAGCCTTTTAACCGGTTTTATGCCTTTGGCAGGCTCCCCCTCCCCCCATGCCTTCCTTCCAAGGCCCTATCGAACGGGGATTGCCTGTAACAGTCACTTACTCGGAGTAGCGAACCACACGACGCTTACGTCCGCGCCCCTGCGGTTAACCCGGCCCCCATTTCCACGCCGTACCGCCGCCAACAAGAGGCAGTTTTTACAAGGATTCGGCTATGCCCACCATAGGCCCCATTGGACAACACCTGCACCAAACAATACTGCAAAACCTGAACCAGAATCAGGTGGGGCAGCCCCAAGGCCCTGCCGACGAAATAACCGCCACAGCCCTGTGGCTGATGGATGGCCAAGGCCCCGGCGAGTTGGTTAACCTCAGCGAAGACTTAAACCCAGGTGCCGCCTACGAAAAAATGTTTTTGGGCCGTGATTTCGGCATCCGTTCGGGTATCTGGAACAAGATTTCGCTGGCCGTAACAGCCAACCTCGGCCTGGGCTTCTCGTTGGGCACGCTGGCCAGTGCCTTTGATGACGTGCAAGCCTATATCTCGGAAATGCAAGGCTATTTCGACGAAATCCCGGCCTCCATCCAGGGCCTGATTGGCAACGCCGAGAGCATGCTCGAAAGTATTGCCGGCTTTGTACAAGTGGTACTGCCCAAAGACGCCATATTGAGCATGGACGAGATTTTTGCCCTGCTCGGCGGGGATCGCAAAAAGAACACCCATGAGTCGGCCCAGGGTGCGTCAACACCCGTTAGCCAATTGGGCCAAGCCAATGCCGGCCTGGACAGTGCCCGAACCGGCCAACTTAAAACGTCTGCAGCCGGCGGGCTCAACAAAGGAGCCACGGCCTCGTTGGCCAAGGTATCGGCCCTGATCGCCTCAGCCAAACTGGACCCGAGACGGTCCGGCTACATTCTGGCCGAAGCCGCCAAATACCTGGCCGATGCCGAAGCACTCGCCGGCTTTATGGGCAGCGCCACCGGCTCGGGTGGCCCGGCACTGAACGCTGAAATCAACAGCCTGAAACAAGAACTGTCCAACTTTGTGGGCGTCGACAACCCCTTCGCCAGCGGCAAGATGTAACAAGATTAACAGGCTTAACACCCTGCGCTGCATAGGCATAGGCACCCTGGAGAGACACGCCGCCCAAAACAGTCGCTGCAAGCAGCGCCTTATTTATTGTTTATATAATTTTATCAAAAAATAGACTTGGTTGGGTTTCATGCCGATACCCCCCCTCTTTTCTCCCGCCACAAATTTAGTGTGTCCATCGCCCTTACAAGTGCCCGCGTCCAACGGATAATCCCCGTTGCAACGCAGCGTTGGTCTAACGCGTATCCCTTATCGTGTTGAGTGTGTCCCCCCCCCATGAACCTGTTCCAGTCTTCGGTAACGGCTTATACGCCCTATGCCTCAAATCCGTATCAACCGGTTACCTCCACCCCAGCAAACCCAAAACCGCCCCAAAAACCGGCGGCTTTTCCCATGACGGCCAGCCCCTCCGGGGACACCGATCCGATGGCCCTGTTCTCTTCGACCACCCCCCAGGCGGCGGATACCCTTTCCCCAGACACGCGCCTCCAAATGAAGCTGGCCAACCTGGCGATAGCCGATGCCCAGTTTCACGACGCGGCATGGAAACGGATTGACCGGGCCCTGAGCTACCAGACCATGGCCGGGCTGGCCTTTACCTTGAATGGCTTTGCCAAACTGTACTCGGACACCGAGGCCTGGATTGAGACGCTGGTCAATACGTTTGGCCAGGATGAACTCCCCCCGGCCGCCGCGGCCATGATCGGCAAGGCCCAGCGACTGCTGTCGAGCATCGTCAACCTCGTCGGGGCGGTTCTGCCCAAATCGGTATCGGTCGAGGATATTCATTTGCTGCTGAGCGACGGCCGACACAACACCAGCAACCGTCTTGACGGCAGTTTTGGGGGTAGTCTTGGGGGCAGCTCGTCGACACCAACAGGCACTGGCCCGTTAAACCAGTTGGCCGAGACTACGGCCACCCCCGCCAGCAACATGCAGCAGAAAGAAAAGGGCGCTGACGGATTCCGTACCCTTATCGCCACCCTCGTCAACACCGCCCACCGACTGATGGATCAAGCCGACCAGGACATCCGGCTTTCATCTGGCTACCAGCTGTCCATCGAGGCCATACTGACCCAGGCCGAGCAGGTGGCCGTGTTTCTGGCCACCATGCAGACCGACGGCATGGAAGGCCAGCTCGTCGGCCAGGCCCAAGCTCGGCTGGCCCGGCTCGGCTCCCCCAACCGCTAACCCATTGGCACATCACCCTTAAAACGCCACGCACGCAATTGGCTCGATTAAAGCATGCGGGTTGTGTAGAATGGTATTCATACGTCTTTAGGCGTCTTTGGGCGTCTTTACGCGCCAGAAAGTCTGCACCCCCTCCCCAAGCAGTCTTTCTCCTACAGGTTTAAAGCACGTGCCCGTTTCAGGTTGAACAAGTTTTAAGGTAATGGCTTCCCGATGCAAACCCTCTTGAACCACGAGTGGCTCCCCATTTTTTTGATGGTGGCAGCCGTCACCTTTGCGTACCTAATTGTTCCCGGTTTCCATGGGTATTTCCAGATGCTGCTGCTGATCAGCATCCTCGTCATTGCCCATGAACTGGGGCACTTCTGGGTTGCCAAGCGCTGCGGGGTAAAGGTGGAGCGCTTTGGCTTCGGCCTGCCCATCGGGCCCGCCATATGGCAGAAACAAGTGGGCGAGACCACCTATTGCCTTCACCCGGTACTGCTCGGCGGCTACGTATCGTTTCCCGACGACGAACCCGACAACGACCTGCCCAAGGATTCTCCCAGACGGTTTGAGAACCAGCCGGTATTGAACCGGGCCGCCATTGCCATTGCCGGGGTAACGGTCAACTTTATTCTGGGGTATGTGTTCATGCTCATCGTCCTGCTGGGATGGGGCGAGCCGGATGTCCTGGTCAAGGTCCACGAGTTTGTCAGTCCCAACACCCCGGCTGCAACAGCCGGCTTTCAACCCGACGACGTTTTTCTGAAAATGGACGGGCAGCGTGTTTCCTTTACCCGCTTTGATGAATACAAGGCCTACCTTGAAGCCCACAAGAACCAGCCGGTTCATTTCACCGTCAAGCGAGGTGACCAAATCGTGGCACTGACCGCCAGCCCCAACGCGGAGGGGATTCTCGGTTTTGTACCCGCCGTGCAGTACATGTTCGTTCCTCTCGACAACCCGCTTCAGGGAGTCGTGCGGGCCTATACCTTCCTTTATGAAAAAATGGAACAGCAGTTCCACGCCATTGGCCGAATCGTTCAGGGGGATGAAACCCTAAAGCAGTCCCTGAGCGGCCCGATTGGTATCGTCAAGGAAGGCGGCGACTACATCTCCCAATTCGGTTTTCCTTTCGGACTGATGATTTCGGCCCTGCTCAGCGTCATGCTGGCTATCATCAATATCCTGCCCGTCCCCATGCTCGATGGCGGGCACCTGCTGTTTCTGGCCATCGAGGCCATCAAGGGCCGCCCCGTCAACAAGGCCCTGCAGGAACGCCTGGTGCAAGTGTGCTTTGTGATGCTGATGGGGCTGATGGTGTTCATTATGTGGAACGACATCAACAAGTACTTTTTATCGGAATGGCTTGACAAAGAACCTGGCAAACCGCAGCAAACGCAGCCAAATGATTCCAAAAGCCCACAAAAATCAACGGTTCAGGCACATCCGGCAACCGAATCCGTCCGGTAAACCTCATCCGGTTATTCGGCAATTTTCTTCCGGCCTGGGTTTCATTTACCTAGGTCGGTACTCAAGCCATCGACAACCAGCACCCCTTCATAAACCGGGCCTCAGGCCATGCCCGAAGGATGTACAGCGTATTTCCACAGCATATTAGCCTTATGCGCCTGTAACAGCCCGCTATTGAGCGGTTTCGATGTTTTTGTTAGCCTGTATCGTCCAATCTATCAACTTAATCTGCTCCTTCCAGCCGTTCCGCCCACTAACGCCCTGGCCCATGACGTCTTAATGCTTGTCCATCCGCGACAATACAAAACGTTTCGCTAGCCCCCCCTCTGTCTCTCTCTGTACGTGCTGTCCGTGCCCCCGGCAGCAGACACAACCACTTTCGAATAAGGGAATACAGTTTCAATGATACGATTCGACCCGATTGAATCGACCCGGCTTGTTCAGCCCCCCAACCCGCGCCTGCGTTCACAACCAACCGCGACCAAACACCCCCAGTTTTCCGGCTACCGCATCAGGCCCGACGGGGTCTGGCTGTTCTATCCTGGCCATCACCCCGATGGAGCCGGCAGCCCCAAGCTTCGGGTCGACTACCGCCTGGGCCGGGACGAAGAGGGCGAACCGCCCCGCTCAATCGACATGGACTGGAACGACCAGAGGGGCCAATGGGAGCTGCCTGCATCGGTCAAGCTGAGCACGACCAAGGACCTGTCCTACCGCATTATCGAAACCAAAAACGATTCGAAAACCAACGAGCCCAAGGAACGGGTATTGCTGGACTGGGCATACCGAAACAAGCACCCCGAAGACAACCTGATGTACAACATCGTCCCGAGGCATTCCAAGGACCCTTGCAGCATCGGCCCTGTCCTGCTCAACTTTCCCGACGCCCTGGTTAACGAAGATCAGCTTTCGACCCTGATGACCCACAAGGACCAGGGAGATACCCTGGTTTACAAACGAAACGGCTTCAACAGCTTCGGGGGCGACGAGACCGGCCGGCCATTCATCAACCGCATCTGTCGGCAAATGGGCTTCGTGGGGGTCGAAGACCGGCCCATTATCGGGGGCGACCGTCTCAGCTCGCACGGGTACTGGACCAACAACCTCTTCCAGCTCAACCCCCGCATCTCCAGCCCGCAAGCCTTCGAACAGGTGGCCATGGACATGCTGGAGAACGGCGGCAAGTGGTTTTTTGACGGGGCATTTGTCAACGAAGGCCTGAACGGGATTCATTACCTAAGCAACCTGTACTGGAAAGAAAGCTCGCCTTACCTCGACTGGTTTGACTACGGCGAATTGAACCAGTTTCCTCATGAGCCCCTGAAACTGGGCATTTTACCAACCAAACCCGATCCCCAGACGGGAGATGACGTGATTGACGACCACGCCTGGGACGTCCGGTTTGTTGCACCCCATAACACCAACAACCCCGAAGCACCCCATTACGTTGAGCTTTACGATCCGCGCATCGAGGACGAGCAAGGCCGACTTCGTCCCAACCCGAATCTGGATTTCTTGACCAGCTACCAAAGCAGTGTACAGCACTACCGTTTCCCCATCTCGGCCAGCGAGCATGCCGAAAAAACCCGCAAGCTCGAAGATGCCCGCAAGATTGAAAACCCGGTTCAGCGGCTACGAACCGAAAAACGACTCAAGCGCGAATGGCACAACTTCTCCTTCGACATCAGCGCCACGGATTTTGCCGGACGCAAGTGGGATGGGCAACGCGACGTGGTGCGGTTGAACATGAAAAACAAGGACGTGGTCAACTACCTGCGGTCGGCCATGTGGTACTGGGGCGACAAGCTGATGCGCCTGTACACGGCCAACATTGCCACGGCCCTGAACCAGCGCCCGGAAATGCCGAAGTCTTTGGAAGCGGCTCTGGCCCACCCTGAAAAAGTGGTGGCGGCCGTCAACGCCATTACCAAACCCGAACTGGGGGCCGAGGGCTTGCTGCCTGCCCTGAACCGGGGCGAAGAAAACCCGATTACCGCCGAAAAGGTGACCCAGGTTCTTCAAGACTACAAGACCAAAATGAAGGACCATACCCAAAACGCGGCTATGCGGGTTGTCGACGACATGGTAGAGCACTTCCCCCTGGAAACCCTACCGGCCCCGCCCATGCTGCAAACCGTCCTGATGAACCCAGCCTTGAAAAAAGCCCTGAATCTGGGCCCCAAAAGCTGGTGGCATGACGTGCTCAGCTGGGTAACCTACCCCGTTGCCCTGATTGCCAAGGCGTTCAACCCCAAAATTGATACGAACAGCTGGTTCCGTCACAAATCCTTCTCCAAGCATCTGGAGGAAAAACTCCGTCACGATTTCATGACGGGTCTCAGCGATGAGGCGCGCCGCAAGCTGCGCGACCCGGAAGTGGAACACCTGTTTTTTGAGCAGGTCGGCCGAAGCATTATGCTGAGCCTGCTGACGGGCCTGCCGGTAAAACCAGGCCAGGATCTGGATCGTCAGCAGTTTATGGCTGCCTACGCCAAGCATTTGCCAGGCCACATTACCATGTCCCCGCCAGATTTGGCTGCTAGCCGCCTGGCCGCCTTTTTGCGCGACCAGCTTGACCTGCTCAACACCAAACCCCTTATCGAATACCTGGAACGCGAGCTCAAGCCCATTCAGCCCGAAGCCGCCGTCGTGGCCAAGCTGATTTGTAACGAACGCCGTTTTGGCACCCACCTTCGCGTGGACGCCGCCAAGGAAATCGGCGACATGGATCGGGTCCGCAACATCCCCGACATCCACGACCCGCAGCGCACCAACTATTCCAGCACCAACATGACCCGGGTCTTCCGCGAAGAGCTGGCCAATGCCGAAAGCGCCCTGAGCCATATCGCCGACGGCCTGCGCCAGGCCTTCCAGGGTGCCATCATCAAACCCGAGCTGACGGACTTCAACCAGTTCATTTCGCCGGCCAGCGGCAACGCCGACGACATTGCCCACCGCGAAATCCTGCCGGAATTCGTCAAGCGAAGCGGCTTTAACGGGGTCCCCAACATGCGCTGGTTCTTCCAATCGTTTATGGGCCTGCACGTCGCCAGCAAACCCGACGAAGAATTCCACGCCCAGCTGAGCCCGGCCCAGTACCTAGCCCAGCGTATCAAGCCCTTTGTAACGGTCATGCCGATGAACAACGTGCTGTTCTTCCAGAACATGAACAGCAGCCATGACTACCCGACCGCCACGTTCAACCTCTTCCAGCACAATCTGCTCTTCCGGTACGACTACATGAGCTTCGTCAAGCTGGTCCCCGAGTCCGACGATCTCAAAGCCCAGCCCCGCGATTTTTCTACCCTAACCCTCCGCGAGCTGCAGCACAAACCCCAGGTACGCTTCCTGCTGGGCGACAGCCGCATTCCCGATGCTGCCTTCGACAAGCTGATCCAGCTACTCGGTACCAAAGCCAAAAAAGAGTTGTTCAGCCGCGAAGTCAAACACCACTTCCTGCACAACTATGTCAAGGTAACAGCCTCCCCCTTCCCGGTCGGTATCAAGGCCCAGTATGCAGATGAGGCAGCCCGTATCATTACCCCCGAGGAATTGGGCCTGAGCGTGGCCGATCACGCCCAGCTCTTCAAGGCCTTCAAGATCCTGATGACCGAGCCGTCGGAAGTAAAATGCCAGCGCGGCACCCTGAGCAACCGGGTCCATGAACTGGCCAATGCCGCCGAAGGTTCGGCCGTGCTGAACAACCTGGCCCAAACCATGCAACTACCCGCCAAGCAGGCCCAGCAGGTGGCCCAACAGGTGGCCCTGGTATTTGACAAAGGGTTCTGGGATTTCGAGCACCTGTCCCTGACCCCCAGACAACAGCGATGGCTGGGCTACCAACAGGTGGACTACGTCATTGACTGGGTCGTTGATCGCCTGGATGTCCCTACCCTGAAAAACGACGTACAACTGCGTCGCCGCTACAAACAGGCCCTGTTTAACCACACCATTGAACCGGCCCTCAAGCAGTTCGAACGCCTGGCAGCCCTTCAGGTGGCCATTCCCGGCGACCCCACCATTTATCTGCCCGACCTGCTCGGCCAGGCCGGCGGCGAAGACATCAAGAACATGTACCTGGGCAACCGGGAACTGATTCGCCATGACTGGCTGAAAACCAATCCGCTCATCGCCCGACATTTCCAGGCCTTGTCGGGTATCCTGCGCCAGCGTTATGAAAACCACGTCCTGAACAACGGGTCCTTCGTACTGCCCGTCAACCCCAAGGAAGGCGACGACAACTCGGTCCCCAACCAGTTCCTGAACGACACCGGGGTGTTGCCCTTTATCCGCGACAACGGCACGGACCAGGTCATCGCGCTGATCAACACCGGCAAACCCGAAAACCACTGGGAAACCTTTGACCGGGGGGTTGTCAGCCCCACCTACGCCCATCTCGACATCCGGCAGGATGTGGCCAAGAATTACAAGCTTCCCCTGAAACGCTTGTCCATCAAACCAGGCACCGTCTACCAGGCCACCGACCATGAAACCACTCCCAACGACCGGTGGTATGTGGTCAACAGCCACTACGAGCTGGTCAAACTCATCGACGGCCGCCCCAGTGACCAGGGTATTGATATCCAGACAGCCCGGACCCTGAGACGAGTCGATCCGAAGGCCGCAGGCACCCCGAGCAGCAGTTTGTCAGCCTAATACGGATTTCCAGAGGGCCTATTCAAGCCAATTGAATACGATAGTCCCTTGAATATAAGCCCTTACGACTCCTTAACCACAATTACACTGACCGGACAGGCCTCGGCAGCTTGACGACAGGCATCTTCGCGCCCCGATACGCCAGCTTGACAGGCGTGGGACGTGTCGGTAACGGTAAACACCTCGGGACACAAGGATTCGCATACCCCGCAGGCGATACAGCCTTCAACAATGTCAATGTGCATCAATGTCACCGCGCCTCACGGCACGACCTGTGGCTTCTTGGGCTCGCCCCGGTTGGGGACCGCCTCGTCTACTACAACTATTGTGCCCGAAGCCCCTCAAAATGTAAAAAGGGCAGCCCTCCACCAGAGCTAAAGCGTGGCCCCGTACCGGGATTGGGGACAAACCCTTTGACAACCGGCCTAAAACTGGTTAGAATAACAAGGTGAGTCGTTAGGCTGGTTTTGATGTCGTCAGACCGTATTGGTCCAGCCTTGTGTAAGCGTCTCCTGTGCGGCCCCGTAACCCCCTGGTTGACGTGTGATCGTTTCCCCATAGCCGCCCCTGATTGTGATGTATAGGAAGAAGGTTCCCGCTTAGATGTCTGTTGCCATGGTTAATTCCAACCTGCACCGTCCCTGGCTTGCCCAGGCATCCGAGGCTGTCGGCCAACAGGCCCAGCAGCGGCAAAACCAGCAGGAAAACCTCAAGGCTCACGAATCACCGGCTTTTGGCAAGTCGCCCCAGCCAGGGCAAACCCAAATGGTGGATGCGGTTCAGAACGACGCCGCCGTACGCTTTGGTTTAAATGAATTGTTGGCCGCCATGGTTAACCCGCAATTCCGGGTTAACGAGGTATACCAGGCTGCTCGTCGACCGGCTTCCTATAGCTGGTTGGCCTAAAACACCCCTACCAGGGCGCGCGCGTGTGTACGCTCCCTCGTCAGGTTAATCGCTTAACACCGGTTCCGGCTGGTTGGTTTTCGGCTGACCGTAAATGGTCGTTAATCGATGGGCCATTTGTTGCCACACCTGCTCGTTCAGGTGGCGAATGATCGCCTTGCGTGGCATCCCGGCTTGGGTCTGCTCGGCCATGGTCGCGGTCACATCAATCGGTTCGGCAACATGCACCCGGACCTCCTTGGGCCCCCGGTAGACAAACCGGCTCAGGGCGGCTATCTCGAGTTTGACGAGAAGCTCGTCCAAACCTTGCCAGCTTTTGTCGGCCTTTTGCAGGTCGGCGGCAATCAGCGTCAGCATTTTAAGCTGCCGGGTGACGTTAAGCTGATCGTGCCACCGGGCCAGTGTCTGGGCAGAAGCTTCGACCCGGGCCGACACGTAAGGGACCATTTGCGCCAGGTGCGCCTCGACCCGGGCCACGCGTTTGGGCACGGTATCGACGGCCTCGTACCCCATGTCAAACAGCGTCCGCTCGAGACGGCGCAGGACACGGGTATTTCCTTCGGCAGCCTGTTTCAGCCAACGTTGGTGCTGCTCCAGCCGGGCCGGAGACGGCGCATCGATTTTACGAATAATGAGGCTCCGAAGCTTGTTTTTCAGGTTCATCATAAACCCATAATCGGCAATCGTGGCCGCATCCAGGGTAATTTCCGGGGCATGCTCGGCACATAAGCAGCCGGCTATGGCCAACTGCAGGCGAATAATAGCGTTTTCAAGGGTTTCCTGCTGTCCATCGGTGTTGGCATCAAACGCCACGCCGTACTGGCTGCTTAAACGCGCCACAAACGCCGCCGCCAGGCTATGCAAAACGCTATAGAGCCCCTCGGGCAGGGCATCGATGTCGAGCCGATGCAGCCCGGCAACCGTGCTTAAGCCGGCCTGGCCCATATCGGCAGCCAACCGGGTACAATCCTCCACCAAGGCCGGGGCCGGACAAGTCAAAAATTGGTGGGTAATGGTTACGGGCCAAATAAGGGCAGGATGGGGCTGGCCGTCCTGCCGATGGGTGGCAGCAGCCACCGCCAGCATCACGGCCCCCGTGTTGAAACCGGTTAGGGTTTTGCTGACATAGCGGGCTTCACCCTCGGGAAAGATGACACAGGGGTATTGGGCCTCGTTGAGCCGTTGTTGAAAATATTGCAAGGCCCGCTTGTCCAGAATTCCACGGTCCAGCGAAAGGCAACCCACCGAGCGGATATGGGAGGCCGTCAACCAATCCTTTTCAAAGGGCTCTACCCCGGCAATCCAGTATGCCTGTTTGCCATGACGGTTACACAGGGCAAACAGCACATGGGGATCCGTAAAATTAATGTGGTTGCACATCAGCAAATGGCTGGTGCCGGGCTGCATCTGCGCCAGCCGTTGCCGGGCCTCGGGCTCCACGATGATCCGGGTAAACTTGAATTTAAATTTGTTCAATAAATAATTGGTCAGCCTGAACGAGGGCCATAGCCATGTCCGAAACACGGGCGCGTCAAAGCTAAAGGGGTCTCGCCAATGGGGCCTGAACGGATTAAACCGGGAATACACCATACGCCTGCGCGCCGTACCACTAAAAACCGTAAACAGATGGGGATTAAGGGAGGGGGGGGTGTTAAGTTCTCTTTATTGTAAGCACAAGCAAGCCTGCGGGTCATCCGTGGCAACGCCTGGGCGTCCTGAGTTTCGGCGATTCTTTGCCCGGCACGGCCAAAGCCCTGCCCCTTCATTTCGGCTGCCATGCCCCTAAAAACAAGACGAAAAGCGGGGTGCCTGTTATAATCGTCTGAACGACATGAGAAACCGGTCGGCTGTTTTATCGTCGATCCGGCCCCCGTATCCCTTTTCCCTGCACCAAACCGCAGATCGTATTAAAGGCCATGAAACGTATCGTGACTGACACGAAATCCCCAACCCTCGACAAAACAGCCAACCCCGAGTGCGATATCAGCCTGCATTCAGACGAACAATGCGCCGGCAACCGCTCTGACGGGCTGTATCCGTGTGCCGACATGGGCGATCTGCAGGAGCTGCCCGAGTTGCAGCTTAACCAGTACTATTCCGTGCCCCTGGCCCAGTTGCCCAACCGGGAAGCCGTGGATCTGTGCAACCAGTTGTTCGAGCCGGACGAACGGTTTTGCCAAGGCTACTACCGTTACTGGCGTTATATTTTAAACCAGAGCAAGGAAGAAGCGTGGAAAAACGCCCTGGAAGAGTGCGAAACCACGCTCAACGGCCTGATTGAACACCTGGATGACCCGTACATGTACTCGGTCGGGTTTCGTCTTGACGAGCGTCAGTACGTACCGGTCGGCATCTTCGGGTTTCGTGAACTGACCCAACATTACCAGGGCAAAAAACTGGCCCAGGCCTTGGCAGACCGAAACATGCTTGACCATTACGAAGGCAAGCTGGCCATGGCCCACACCTATAGCTCGCTTAAAAAATACCGTAACCTGGCCATGCTCAAGTACACCTTCCTGCAAATTGCCTTAAACGCCTTGCGTGGCGGCTACAAGCACATTTTCTTCTTCATGTCGGACTTTCGGCTGGGAACCATCTACAAGCGTTTTGGCCTGGAATTCCCCGACCTGTCCTTCCACGATTCGCACCACCTGGTGGGTTGCTACACGATGAATGACGAGCATATCCAAACCGTGCTCAAGGCCGCCGACGAATTCGGGATCAACACCGAAGGCCTGGCCCGATCCCTGCAGGTTTAGGTAAAACCCCCAACGCTTACGCCATGGGCTTTGGCCATGGTTAAATGGTGCTGTCCCCTTTTTCTATCTGCTACACAACAAGCCCGTCCTGCGGGCCGCCATGGATTTCCGTCGCCGTTTCCGGCAGAAGCGGTATTGAGAGACGGTATTGCCCTTGGACGTTTTCAGGTTGAAAGGTACCCGAAACCCATGCCGCTTGAACAAATAGACAATGCCACCCTAAAAACCTTGCTGGACAGCGAACCGGAGTTGCAGGTCGTCGATGTACGCGATGAGGCGGAATGGCTGGCCACCGGGCTGTTGCCCAAAACCATTAAAATCCCCATCCACGAGCTGCCCTACGCCTACCGCATGGTCGACCCCGATCGCCCCGCCGTGGTGGTCTGCGCCCATGGGGCCCGTAGCCTGAACGCTGCTTATTTTCTTGAGGCCCAGGGCTACACCCGGCTGTATAACCTTGAGCATGGGCTGGCCGAATGGGACGGGGAACTGGAACCCTACTCGAAACAAGGGGTTTGACTCGAACATCTGCCCAGACTACAGTGGGACAAACCGTTTTCTTCAAGCCAGCAAGCCCGTTAAGTAAAGGTCGTGCCCCGATGACACCCCCCCATACCACCCCGTTCTCCAGCAACCGCAGCGCCGAACAGGCCAATCCCCAGGAGCAAGCCCTGCTTGAAGCCTTGGGCCAGATCCAGTTGTCCGAGGGGGGACAGGATATTGTGGCGCTGGGCTTTGTCAGCAACATCCGCGTCCACGACAAGCTGGCCCAGTTCGATATTACCCTGCCAGCGCAAGCCGCCGGCCTCAAGGACCAAATCCAGTCGGCCTGCATTGAGCTGGCCAAAGGCGTAACCGGCATTGAGTACGTGAGCCCAAACCTGATCATCCCCAAAGCCGGTCCCCAGCGCCCGGCCACCCCAAAGCTTGAGCTGCCCGGCATTACCCATATCCTGGCCGTCAGCAGCGGCAAGGGTGGCGTGGGCAAAACCACCGTCTCGGTTAACCTGGCCTGCGCCATGCAGCAGCAAGGCCAACGCGTGGGTATTCTCGATGCCGACATCTACGGCCCCAACGTCCCCTTGATGATGGGCGTACAGGACGCCACCATCCGCGAGAAAACCGACGACGGCAAAATGAAGCCACCCGAAGGCCATGGGGTAAAGGTGATGAGCATGAACTTCCTGCTCAAACCGGGTCAACCCGTCATATGGCGCGGCCCGCTGCTGGACCGGGTGATTCGTCAGTTTTTTACCGACACCGGCTGGGGCGAGCTTGACGTGCTGATTGTGGATCTGCCACCCGGCACAGGCGACGCCCAACTGACCCTGATGGAAGCCGTTCCGCTGACCGGTGCCGTCATCGTCACCACGCCGCAGGAAGTTTCGCTGATTGACAGCCGCAAGGGCCTGAGCATGTTTCAGAACGCAGACATTCCTGTTCTGGGGGTCATCGAAAACATGAGCTATTACCAACCCCAAGGTACCACTGCCACTACCGCTGAAACTGAAAAAATATACCTGTTCGGCCAGGGCGGCGGCCAAAAACTGGCCGACGAAGCCCACGTCCCCCTGCTCGGTCAAATACCCATCAACCCGGCTATCCGCACCCATGCCGACGAGGGCCAACCGATTATGGTGGCCGACACCGCCTGTCCCGAAGCCCAGGCGTTCAAGCATACCGCCGACCAGTTGTTGACGGCCATGGCCGCCTTGCCCAACCAACCCACCGGCCACCGGCAACCAGCCCTCGCTTAGAACCCTCGCGCCTAAAGCCACCGCACGCGCGCGACGCTCCCTGGCCACGCGATTCCGAAGAGACGTATCCGCCGGATATCCCCTTGCCACAAGGCCTTCGCCTTGCTTATACAGCGCCTTTTTGCTATGGTTGTCGTCATCTAGAATACCCCTGTTGTGGGATTTTAAGTGGGAATCAAGGCGTTTCAATGACTCGAATTTATCCGTTCACCGCGCCCCGACTTGGCGCCCGGCCCGCTGGCCCGGATGGCCGTCGGTTAATCCAAAAACAGCCCGCCGGCACGGCCCGCATGAGATTTGGCCGAGCCCTGAACGAAGCCGAATGGTCACGGTACGAACAGGCCGTAGGCCAGGCCAAGCAACGGCTGGGCGTGGAAAACCTGGGCATGATTACCCCCATCCGAAGCCTACCCACGCCCCTTAACACGGGTATCGGTTCGCTGCACGGGGCATTGCCTTTCTTCGGGTTCATCAAGCGCCTGGGCTTTAACGTGGCCCAGGTGGATCCCGACGGGTTTTCGCAGGTCAACAATATCTCACCCTATCTGGGCACCACGTTTTCAACCAGCCCGTTGCAAATCGACCTGACGCCCCTCGAAACCGAAGCCTGGGGCAACCTGCTGGCCCAAGGCACCACGGCAGGCATTGCCGCAAAAAACCCGCGCCAGCACACCAACCGGGTGGCCTACCCCTACGCCTACAAACAGGTTTACGAAACCGCCCTGACCCAGGCCTACAAGACGTTTGTTGACAAACGCCAAACCCTGCCCGATCTCGATGCCGCCTTTGCCCACTTTAAACAGGCCAATGCCGAATGGCTTCAGCGCGACGCGCTGTTTGACGTCCTCAACAAATCCGTTTACCACAGCGATGACTGGGAACACTGGAAAGGGCCGAATGCCGAGCTGGACAAACATCTGTTTCGGGCCGGGGCTGGGCAGGCCGAACAGCAACGCATCCAACAGCTTGAGCAACGCTACGCCCAGCCACTGGATCGCTATGCTTTTGTTCAGTTCATCGCCTCACAACAAAAACAGGACGTCAAAAACCGGCTGAAAAAGATGGGCATGCAGGTAATGGCCGACCGACAGGTGGGCTGGAGCATCAGCGACCGGTGGGCTTACCAGGACGTCGCCTTGAAGGGATGGGTACTGGGGTGCCCGCCAGATTACTTCAGCAAGGATGGCCAGATCTGGAACTTCCCCATCATCGATCCGGCCAAACTCTTTGACGCCAACGGCCAACTGGACCGAACCGCTCCCGGTACCCAACTGCTTGAACGCTTGTACCGCAAAATCTTTAGTGAAAACACGGGGGTTCGTATTGACCATACCCTGGGGCTAATCGATCCATGGGTTTACCCCAAGGACGCCCCCACCACCAAGGACGGGACCCGCCTGTTCTCCAGCCCCACGCATGACACATTAAAACAGTACAGCCGCATCAAGCCCGACGACATTAACAAGGACAAGGCACCCGACAGTGGCGAATGGGTCAAACAAGCCGCCATGACCGAGGACCGTGTCCGTACCTACGGTGCCCTGGTTGATCAATTGATTTTGCCCCTGGCCAAGGCAGCCGGGATCGACAAAAACAAACTGATCTTCGAGGACCTCGGGGCCATTACCGCCCCGACCGCCACCGTCTTGAAAAAACGCGGGCTCAGTGCCATTCGTGTAACGCAGTTTATCAACCCCCATGACCCTCAAGACATGCACCGGGGCAAAAACGTACCTGCCCACCACTGGTTGACACCCGGCACCCATGACAACCCGGCCCTGTACAACTGGGTTACGGACATGTTTATTCGCCCACCCGACACGATGAAACACGACGAATGGGCCAAGCGAAAATCGGATCACCTGCTCCGGCTGCAATACGATATGTACGGCCACTTAAGCCCGTCGCAGTGCAAACGCCGCGGCCTGAAAACCAACTGGAACGATGCACAGGATTTGACACGGGCCATGGTCACCGAACTGTTCCTGAGCCCGGCACGCAATGTGCAGTTATTTTTTGCCGACTGGTTTGGCATGCGCGACAATTACAACCAACCCGGCCTCTTTGACGATAACGTGAACTGGCAACTGCGCATCCCTCATGACTACCAAAAAGCCTATTTCAAGGCCGTCAGCCAAGGCAAGGCTATCAACTTGCCCCGAACGCTCCGCAACGCCCTGAAGATAAAACAACCGGCGGGCCCCTGTACCGACAAGGCATTCAGCAGCCTGGTCAAGGAACTGGACCACCTGGCCGCCATCCTCGATGAACCCGTCCGGTAACCCTCCCTCCAAAAAAAAGGCTGACCGACACACAAACACCGCGCATCACGGCCCCCGAAACGGGCGCCTGGTGATACCGTGTCTGCAGCCTGATCAGCCGCCTGGGTCTCTTATCACAGAGAGAACGTGATTAAGTGGGGGGGGGGGGTAAAACAAAGCCTTGAACAAGCCGAATCCTGCGATTGGCAGCGTGACCGACGGCACGACCGATAGCGTGATCGATCACGCGCAACCGACACGGCACCTTTTGTTTCAGACCCTCAGGCCAAACGATTGGGGCACGGCCGGTTGCTGCTGCGGTACCGATTGCCTGGGTTGAGACTGGGCGGCACTGCGGTATTCCGGTGGCGGTTCGTCAGGCAACTGCTGCCCGGTCAAGGCAAAAAACTGTTGCTGGGCCTGGCCCAAATCGTCCAAGGCCACGCGGCCGTTTTGGGCCGCCCCGTTCATATCCAGGTTAATGGTGGGCGGTGGTGAACCGTCAGATTGCTTGCCATGGGCCGCATGGGGTTTGCCAAACTGCAACTGCCCACCTTGCTGGCCATGCTGACCTTGTTGGCCTAGTTGGCCTTGTTGGCCAGGACGACCGGACCGGGTCATGGCGGCGGTCGCCCCCTGAGATAGCTGCGGCTGTGACTGGCCGGTGCGCTCCAGTCCATGATCTTTCATGTACCGGGTAAACTGTGCCAGGGTCCACTTGGACGCCGGCCGGGCGTCGGACTGTCGTAACTGGGCCTGCAGGCCCGATGCCATCAGACCGCCTGTCATACCAAAACCTACCATAATGTCGCATCCTCGCCAGTTTTTAGGGGGAACCGTATTTAAGTCATGTTTAAGCCATGCCGGCCCGCTACCAACCCGATTCGGCACGGCCTACAGAATCAGAACATGGGGGCTGTATCAGTTCATGAGCGGGGGTGAGTGAGACGGTATCAGACAAGCCGATGGTGTTTAGACCACGGGCTCACACCATGTGCCCCGCCCTTATCGCCGCCAGTCCCTTTTCTGCAAGCCGCCATGTTTAATCTGTTCAATCCTGCTATCAAGACCATAACAATACATGTCGCGCCGGCACACCCTTCCATTTAGAAATTCCATTTAGCAATCGAAACGGTCATGGCCGTGCAAGCGATGATGGGGCTTTACACCCCATACCGTTTACCCGGTGCCAGCTACAGTTAGATTATAGTCAGGCTTTTTAAAAATCCCGTGATTCGTTAACGCTTTTTTTAGAATCCGGTCTCTGCGCCAAGCTGTTTCGCCCCTCTGTTGCCCGTCTGTTGCCAGTTATTGCGCGCTACTGCGCGTTATTGCCCGTGCGATTCGTAATGGTGCGGTGCCGGGTAATCGTTGGCCAGCGAGGCCTTCAAATCATCTGCCTGCATCAGGGCCTCCATACTGGCCGGGCGCACCTGATCCGAAGCCGAATCCAAAACCGGCCCTGATCCGACAGAAGCGGGGCGACGGCGCGAGGCGGAGGCGGACTGCAGTTCCATAGTGTTTGCCTTGGTATTTGGCTTGGTGTTTGGCGCCGTATGGGATACCGTGTTTGAACCCGTGTTTGAATCCGGTTCCGCCCGCTTCGCCAAAAGCCGGTAGCCCTTCAGATGGTTCCGAATCGTCACGGCGTGCCGCTGGTGGGTTTGGTTGTTGATCCTCACAATCCGGCTTCCGTCGGGGGCCGGCAGGGCTTGGGCAGCCGGGCGTTGGGTATCGGGCTCAACCGGTTCGGGTTGAACGGTTTTAATCGCCTCACGGGGCAAGGGCCGAACCTGCAGGACCGCCTCATCGGGATCGGTCGGTGCCATATGCGGCAAGGGTTCGTTGACGGCACCAAAAAACGTACGGATAAACGGGGGCAAAACAGAGGCACTCCTGGAATTTGAAAAAAGGGGTGAAATTGGGAGAAACGGGCAAAAGGCCTGTTTGTGTTGCGTCACCTAAGACACGGGCACGCACGCCCAAACCGAAAAGAGGGGTTACGGGCTGTATCGTTTGCCGGGCAAGGTTTCTTGAGGTTTTTGAAGGGGAATCTACAGCATTTGGTGGTGTTTGCTACAATAAGCAGACTGCCGGTTTTATCTACCGTCTCGTCGCTGTTTGCCGCAAGGATGGCCCGCCACCCCCGTGATCACCCTAGAACTCGTGCCAGATTTGGCCCAACAAGACCTGCCTTGTCGCATTGAGCCCCTGGACCCGGAACCGGGGTCGGCTTTCAGCCAATGCCAGCGTATTATCCGAAGCCAAGACGGTGCCTGGTTGGCCGAAGCCCGCCAAAGCCACTCGCCAGACTGGTCGGTGCAGTTTTTCCAGGGCAAAAGCGATTTTTGCGCCATTATTTCCAACAAGCGACTGCGCGTCCTGCTGCTGCCCGGTGCCCGGTTTGAGTCGCCCGACACCCAGGTTGTGATGGCCCCTTCCTCAGCTCCTGCCCATGTGCCGGCAACCGACACCACCCACCTACCTCTGCCCAACCCAAAACCCCAGGACTCGGTTCAAACGGTTACCTGCCAGGCCATGATTCTGGGGGCCGGTATCGCTTCTCGGTTTGAGCCTTTTTCAGGCGACACCACCGGGTATTCCAAGCCATCGGTTCCCCTGGTCGGTCAAGACTCGGTAATTGCCACCATTGCCAAACACCTCCAGGCCCATGGCATGACCGACATCCTTATCAATACCTATTACCGGCCCGACCAGCTCAAGGCCCAACTGGCCACCATTTCAGGGCTAAACATTACCTACGTTGACGAAACGGCCCCCTCGGGTACCGCCGGAGGCCTGGGTAAAGCCTTGGAGCAAGGGTTGGTGGACCGCACCAAGCCCCTGCTGATTATTCAGGGCGATGCCGTCACCAATGCCGATTTGAGCTTCTTGCTGCAAACCCACCGGCACCGACATGCCGCCCTGACCATCGGCGGTCAAATCGTAGGGGATGAAGAGGTACACCGCTTTGGCATGATAGACACGGACCGCTGTACCGATGACGGGCAAAGCGGCCACGTTACGGGCTTCAAGGAGAAACCCCGCCTGGCCGATGCCGGCCCCACCCGGTTTGCCAATACCGGCTTTTACATTCTGGACCCGGTGGTGTTTGACGCCTTCGAGCAGCACTACCAAACCTGCCGGGCCCGCGACGACGGCCATGGCTACTACGACTACGCTTGCGACGTCTTCCCCATGATCTTTGAGAAGGTGGCCCAGGGGGCGTTTATGGACAACGCCAGCCAACAACCCTACACGTTTTGGGCCCAGGCCCTCGAGGGCTACTGGTGCGACATCGGCAACCCCACCCAGTACATCAATACCCTGGCCGACATTGATGCCGGGCTGCTTCATGAAAAAACACCGGCGTTTATGACTGTCTGGCAATCGTTTTACCAAAACGGCGTGGCCTGGTGGCCCGGTAGCCACCATTATGCAGACGACCTGACCCAAGTCAGCCTGACCGCCCCAGCCGTGGTAACCCCCATTCCCTAGCCGTGCCGGGCTTACCCTTTCCCTAAAGGGGCAGTTCGAACATGAACCGAGACCCTTCGCCCTCCACGCTTTCGGCCCAAATGGTTCCCCCGTGGGCCTCGATGATTTGACGGCTTAAATAGAGGCCCAACCCCGTGCCAGTGGTGCGGTGCTTGCTGGTGCCCTGGGCAAAGCGCTGAAACAGGTGCTTGAGATCGTGGGCAGGAATGCCCCGGCCATTGTCCTCGACAACCACCCGCACGTGCTCGTCGGCCACAACCGTATAAACACCAATCTGGCTGCCCTGCGGCGTATAGTGAATGGCGTTGGCCACCAAATTGGTGACCACCCGGCGCAGGGCCATCTTGTCCGCCGTCACGTCCGGCAGCCCATCGAGCAACTGGTGTGCAATACTTTGGTTTTTCTTGCCGGCCAGCACAGTCAGCTCGGCCACCACCGCCGATACCACCTCGTTCAACTGCACCGGTCCCATAATCAGTTTCTGGCGCTTGGCCTCGTAACGATACACTTCCAGCAGATCGTTGACCAGTCCCAGCATCTGCTCCTGGCTGTCGACCATCATGGCCAGAATCTCAATTTGCCGCTCATCAAGCGGCCCCAGACTACCGTCTAGCAGAAAGCCAAGAGTCTGCTGCGTGGCCATCAGAGGCGTACGCAGATCGTGGGTCAGGGTACTGACAAAGTCCTCCCGAAGCCGCTCGGCCTCCTTGCGCTTGCCGATGTCGCGACACACCAGCACCGCGCCTTCCTGGTTCAATGGCGAGACGTTGACCTCCACCAGATAGTTGCCGACCTTGGCTTCCAGCAGCATGCTCTGCTCGGACGGGTTAAACAACTGGCTTTCATCGACCGGCTGCAAAAACGTCATGGCCTTGTTCAAGGGGTGGCCCAGCAACTGGCTCAGGGTAAACCCGCTCCAGTTCTCAAACGTCGGGTTGGCCCCCTGGATATGTCCGTTGGCGTCAATCGTCATGATGGCATCGCCGGTGTTTTCCACAATGGCCTTAAGCTTGTTGAGGGTCGCCGACAGAGTTCGGGTTTTTTCGGTTACCTTTTCCTCAAGGTGGTGGCTGTATTGGCTCAGCTCGGCCCGGGCCACCTCGAGGGCTTCAATCTTGTCGCGCAGCCGAACCAGCAGGCGCGTCCGTTCCAAGCCGTTTCGGATGGTGATTTTAAGCGCCTCGTTGTCCCAGGGTTTTTCAATGTAGCGGTAAATCCCGGCCTCGTTAATGGCCTGGATGGCGTTTTCCTTGTCGGCATAGCCGGTCAGCAGAATCAGGGTCGCATCGGGGCATTGGGCCCGAACCCGTTTCAAAAACTCAATGCCCTTCATCTGCGGCATCAGGAAATCGGAAATCACCACATCGGGCCGGAAGCCCAGCTCGATGGCCGCCAGGGCATCCAGGGGCGAATTATAGCCGCTG
>JAGQHJ010000089.1 GCA_020431915.1 Cyanobacteria bacterium HKST-UBA04
AGGGAAAAAACATCGGGATGAGCGGGATTTGAACCTGCGGCCACTTTTGCCTGCCCCAAAACGGCATTTGGGGCGGGGCCACAAAAAAGTCCCTCGTGACCGTCCGTCACGAGGGAAAAAACATCGGGATGAGCGGGATTTGAACCTGCGGCCACTTTTGCCTGCCCCAAGATGGCGCTTGGGGCGGGGCCACAAAGAAGTCCCTCGTGACGGACGCCACGAGGGAAAAAACATCGGGATGACAGGATTTGAACCTGCGGCCCCCTGCTCCCAAAGCAGGTGCGCTACCAAGCTGCGCCACATCCCGATACGATGGGGCTGGACATACCTAGGCTATCCTAGTGCCTCGTTTAGAGTGTAGCAAGCTTTAACGGTTCCGGACAAGCACAGCCCGGCGTGATTCATTCAAACAAAGGACACTTCCTTCCTCGCCGCTCTCCCCCTGACGCCACACGCCTACCCGCTTCTGTTCTCCCTAAATACCCCATGGCCCCCGTTGCATGGGCAATACATGGAATATGGGCGATACTGGCCATACCGGTGGCCCCCCCATGGGTACAGACGCTACTGCAGGCCAAGGTGGGCCATAAGGCTGCGGCACTGACGGCCTTACAGGAAACGGCGGCACGGATGCCGACACGTCTAAGCGACGCCCAACGGGCATGGTAAATGTCTGTGGCTGTGGCGCTTGCTTTACGGGAAGCGACTTGGCCCCCGGCTCAGTTGGCGTAGGGAACCACACCCTTGCCAGGCGTTTACCGCCCCAATACCCTAACATCGGCAAGGTGGCCCCCACAGCAAAGGTTAAGGCCGCTTTTACGGGCTGCCGGGTGCCAAAGCGCCACATGGCAACCCGATGCCCGAGCACGACGGTTCCGGTCATCCCGCCCCAAAATCCGGCGTGTTTTAACGCCATGCGGGCCTTGGCCTCGGGCGTGGGCATCCAGTGAAGGTGGAGCCCTATCATAGCGGCAACGGGGGCAGCCACACTGGCCACCAAGCCCCAATGCAGCGGCTTAAGACCCAAAAACGACAATAGCCCCTCCCGGTGGGTTACAGCCGGTTATACACAGGCACACGCACAGCTCAGGCATAGGGCGTGCCCTACAGCGAGGCGAGGAAGTTGCCGTAGAACCCGGTAATGGCTGTTAACGCAAAAAACACGGCCACCACAATATAGGTAATCTTATTCAGGCCGGCTTCGGTTTCACGCTGGGTAGAGAACATTTGGGCCGCCCCGCCAATGCCGCCCAACCCGTCGCCCTTGGGCGAGTGGATCAGGATCAGAACAATCAGCAAGAGCCCACTGGCCGCCTGCAATATTTGAAACAACGTTAACCACATCGGTGTGCTTTTTTGCCTTAAACCTATTCGTTTAAACCGGTGAAACCCGCAAGGGGTTCCCCCAGGCGTATCCAACAAAGAAACCCGTGTCTACAGCTTACATCTTACACCTAAACCGCCACTTAAACTTACGTTTAGGCACTTGGAAACAGGGTTATTACCCATTTGAAAAACGGACGGCTAGCACGTAGACTGAGTGTACCTATTTAATCACAACGGCAGACCCTGTTCAAAACGCCGCTTGCCCCTCTTGGTGGGGCCCAATGCCCCGGATTGCCATAGGAAACGGAACGGATGCGATTAACCGCTTTACAAAGTGTTACATGTGCCCTTGGATTGGTGGTGACCCTGTTGGGTCCCTTTTTCCCTCTCCCTGTTGCCCATAGCCGAAGTTTGAAAGACCTGATTAAGCGGCCGCCGGAGGTGTACCTGCCCAGCCAGATTGTACCGGGCCGGATAGCCACGTTTACCATTCGAGGCAAGGCCGGCGAACACGTCCAATTGCTCATTTCCCCGTTCAACAAGGGCAAGCAGGCCCTGGCCAGCGGGCAAGACTTACGGGTAGGCGAAGCCTTCGTGAAGGAAACCGCCGTGATTCCCGACAGCGGCATGCTGGACCTGGAAGTACAGATTCCCACCCAACACTACGTCTACCGGGAAAAGCAGTACGTAGAAGTCATTGTTTGGGATGAAGTACCGGCCAGCACCGGGGATATTGCCCCTGTGGAGGGACAAGACACGGCGGCTGAAACGGTCAAAACCAATATTCGACTGGCCCAGATGATGAATGAAAGCGGTCCCACCGATGACAACTCGGTCTGGGTCGGGGAACCCGCCGACGACGGCCAGACCCTCATCATTCCCGGCGGGGGTGAATACACCGACGTGATACGGGGCCTGGACCAGTACAACTATGTACGGGGCAACGAACGGAAAAAACAGCTCGTTGACGATGGCCAGATCAACCGCGACCGTGATGCCGACAAACAGCTTGTTGTGCCGTAACAACAAACCAAAAAACCACAGCCACAGGAGTTCTCCCTACTTCGTCCCTCTTTCCCTCTTTCTTCTGGCTTACTGGCTGAGGTAGTTCTTCAGGCTACGAATGCTCTGGTTGCTGCGGCACAACCGACGCAGCTTGTTGAGTGCCCGCGTTTCAATTTGACGTACCCGCTCGCGCGACACGCCAAACAGCTGGCCAATCTCCTCGAGCGTCCGCTTGTTGCCGTCCTTCAGGCCAAAACGCAGTTTAATCACATCCCGTTCGCGCGGGCGCAGGGTGTTTAAAATACCGTCAAGCTCGCTGACCAGGCTATCGTTGCTGACTTGGCTGTCGGGATCTTCCATGTTCTCGTCGACAAGGAAGTCGGAAATCGTGGATTGATCGTCCTTGGTTTTTAGCGGGGTCTCAATGCTGATAGTGCTTTGGGTGGCCTTTAGGGCCAGGCGCAGCTTGCTCATGGAAATGTCGAGATGGCCGGCCAACTCCTCGCGGGTGGGCTGGCGACCCAACTGCAGTGTCAGTTCGCGATTGGCGCGTTTGACCTTGCTGATGGTTTCGATCATGTGCACCGGCAGGCGAATGATCCGGGATTTGTCGGCAATGCCCCGGGTAATGGACTGCTGGATCCACCACGTGGCATAGGTTGAAAACTTGAAGCCCCGCTTGTAATCAAACTTCTCGGCAGCCCGAATCAGGCCCAGGTTGCCTTCCTGTATCAGGTCCAGGAAAGACAGCCCCCGGCCAATGTACTTCTTGGCAATGCTGACCACCAGTCTCAGGTTGGCCTGGATCAGTTTTTTCTTGGCCGTCTCGTTGCCCTCGGCAATGCCCTTGGCCAGCGCGATTTCCTCTTCGGCCGTCAGCAGTTTAATGCGGCCAATTTGTTGCAGGTACAGCTTGACCGAGTCGTCGGCGTTGGTATCTTCGCGAATAACAATCGGCTCGTTGTGCTCTTCGTCGAGGTCATCCACTTTGTGCTTGCTGTCGTCAACCCCCGCCCCCTCGTCATCGGCGCCCAACGCCCCATGATCGGCTTGTACGTCGTCCATGGCAGGCACCAGTTCATCGGGCTCCATGTAGCCCTCGTCGCCCATGTCGTGATGGGCCTTGCCGGAACCGTTTCTTGGAGGCTTTGCGGGGTTGCTCAACCGATTGCTACCTTTTTCTGTATGTTGCTGGGCGCTAATGCGCACGAAGTTAACCTGCTGGGGGCTCTGGACTGTTTTAAGAATGCTCGCTAGGGCAGTTAGGACAACTGGGATAAGGGGCGGGTCTTGGGGCTTTTTTAGAGCCGATGTGATAACCGCTCGATGCCGCGCTGGATACCACTTGATACCATTAAGTGCATTAACGGTTTTTCGGGCCATTTCGTGCCCTTTTCAGATGCCCCTTATTATACATAGGCAGGTTTTACAAAAAATCTCTAAAACCGGCTCTATAATAGCATTAGCGCTGTTCCTCCTGCACCTGATTGGCTTTTAAAATCAACCAATCAGCCGAGAAACAGTCCCCCTGCCCGATTGGCCCCTCAGCCATCGAGAGGAGCCCCCACCTCAGGGACTGGCTTTTGGGCCAAAAAACGGTATAGTAAAAGCGTGGGGGGACCCCCGTCTGCAAAAAGTTCTGTCACCATAGGCCAAGCCGGTTTAATCCGAGCGTGTCTGGAGAAATCATTCTGTTATGCCTAATACACCTTCCATTGCTTCCATAACGTCCATTCAACCCTTCCAAGGTCGTAAGATTCGATGCCTGTCCCTTTGTGTTGCCCTGTTGCTGGCCGGCGGCTTCATGGTTCAAATGGTCCATCCTGAGCCCGCTTACGCCAAGAAGAAAGCGAAGGAAGAACAGCAAGGCCCCGATGTGGATCAGGAAGTGACGGAACTGAATGCCATGCTGCAACCCTTAAGCCGGAAGGTGGCCGCCAAAGGACTGTTTTCGCCGAACGACAACAGCAAGCTGATGGAGGTGAAGTTTAAGCTGTTGACGATGATGCAAACCATTCCCCTTAACGACAAGCTGGTAAAACCGGCCTATGAAACCGCCCGACTGTTCAAGGCCCGCGAACAGTACGACGACGCCTTCGACTTTTTCAACTACGTCCGCACCAACTATCCCAATACCCCCTTTGCCCTGCAGTCGACCACGGAGATCCAACGCCTGAAACAGCAGCTGGGTAACGACTATTTCTCGGAAACACCGATGAGCGTTCCCCAACCCATGGGCGATACGCCCGCTACACCGGCCACCTCGAACACCGAGACACCGAAAAGCAAACCCAGCAATTAACCTCTCTACCTATCCCGATACTCTTGCCATTGGCATAGCGGCCCCGTTGGCTTATAATAGTATCGTTTTATGGGAATAATAAATGCCTTGTGCCCCTACAGGGGCTAGGTTGTGTCAGACCGTTTATACCTGGGGTGTCTGCTGCATGACGCAAGGTTTGGTGAGAGTGGGATGTCATCAACACCGTCTATAACGCTGTCTACAGCTTCCGTTCCATCATCGGGTTATGGCCATTACGCCCCACCGGTGGCTTTTGGTACGGTATACCAGGTATCGGCACACATTGACGATGAAACACGCAATGCCTTAACCCACTGGTTCCGGCGATCCGGCAAGCCTCGTCGAACAAGAGCCCAACAAGCCGATAAGTTTTCAGTAGGTTCTTCTTTCCCTCACTTGGGCCGAATCATGCACGATTATTACGGCTGCCAGAATGATGCCATGCTCGAAGACACCCGAACCTACGTCATTATTCGGGGCAATGAGGGCGATTTTGCCGCCTTCCTCAATGAGAACCCTTTGGACCCCTCGCTCCTGAAAAAAATGGCCCGGTGCCTATGGCCGTTTCGCCCCAAGCCTCGGCCACTATACGTGGTAACAGACCGCTACTGCGGTGGGCCGGTTCTTTGGCGAACCACCCAGGGCCGTCTGGTGCTGGACGATACCCGCCTCAGGCCCGGTGAGTCGATGATGGATGCCGAGGCGATACCGGTCATTGACGAGGATCCCAAAGTACGGGAAAGTCTGATAGAGCGGTTTATTGCACTCCACCAGGCGCGTAATGACGTGGTGAACGTCTACTAAGGCTGGCCTAGACAACCGGGCCAATACTAAAGCCGGTAGGCGGATGGGTCGATACTTTGCTACAAGCCGGGCGATGCCCATGCGTGGCTCATGCATGCTTATGCACACCCGCATTCCCCAAGCCATTCCCCTTTTGACAGGATCCGAGACACGTGTTGCCCAACCTAAATCAAGCCACAGCGACAGTGATAGCCCCGCGTCTGAACCGTTCGAACGGTTCGAACCGCGCCATGCGTGAACGGCCCCATGCCGCAACGGGGTATACGTATGTGGAAATTTTGCTGGCTGTCGTGATTATTGCTGTCTTGGCCAGTCTTTTACTGCCTCATGCCATTGTTAACCTGGGTGAAGACAAGGTTTTTGCCAACACCAAAACCATGATGGCGGAACTTGAGAGTGCTTACGCCCTCTACGCCCAGGACAACCTGCCGGGTACCAATACCACCCCGGCCGATTTTATCGCCAACCTCAACTACCTGCGCATCATCAGTGACAGCAGCGCCTCGATCCAGGTGGCTGATGCCACAACACAGTGCCACAGCAACAACACCTACGGCGATTGCGTCAGTGCATGCGATGCCAATGCCCCATGCCTGCTGATGCATAACAAGGCCCTGCTACAGTACGACCCCAATGCCACGTTCAATAACGGCAACGCCCTGAGTGACCCGCCCCACAACATGCATGCCCTGCGCTTCCTGTACGACCCCGACGGTGTCCTTGAAGCTCAGAGCGCCACGGCCATCTACCTGTACATCGGGGGCCGTACCACCACGGAACAATGGTCCGGCATGACCACCTACGATACGGACCTGCCCAAGGATGCGGTGGCCGGCAGTGACGGCAATACCTTTGTCGACGACCCGGAATACCTGCGCCAACTGTCTGATGGTTAGGGTTGATTTCTGTTAGGATAACCTTGTAACCCGAATCACCCCCGAGCGCACACGGTTGCGGTATGGCACAGGGACATGTACGCGATGAGCACGACCACCCCCTCTTTCCCCGTTCAAGGGTTTTATACCCAGCATGGCACTATTTCCGACGCCGCCCAAGCCCTTAAGGCGGCCATGAAAGCTGCTGGACTGCCCGAACAAATTGACACGTTGCTGGTATTGGGCAGCGGGATTGAGCCCTACCGGGTCGACCCGGATCCGCATGTCACCGTGCATTATGAAACCCTGCCCCATTTCGGCCCCCTTTCCGTAGCAGGGCACCAGGGCCGGTTTTTAATCCACCAGCGTCAAGACGACGGGAGTGGCGCACAAACCACCGTGGCCCTCATGCAGGGTCGCTACCACTACTATGAAGGCCACCCCCTGGACCGTGTCACCTTTCCCATACGGGTAGCTGCGGCCTGCGGGGCGCGTCGCCTGGTTGTAACCAATGCAGCAGGTGGGGTAAACCGCGAGTTTGCCGCCGGCTCCGTGATGCTGATTACCGATCACATCAATCTGATGGGCAACAACCCGCTGATTGGCGTCGGCCACATCAGCCCCCGCTTTGTCGACATGAGCCATGCCTACGACATGGACTGGATTGATCGGCTCAAGGCCCAGGCCAAAACCGTGGCGCCGGACCTGAAGCTGTACCAGGGCGTTTACTGTGCCGTTAGCGGCCCCAGCTACGAAACGCCTGCCGAGATTCGCATGCTGCAGGCCATTGGGGCCGACGCCGTTGGGATGAGTACGGTGCCCGAAGTTATTGTTGCCCGGCAACTGGGGCTGAAGGTCTTGGGCCTGTCATGCATCACCAACCCCGCTGCCGGCCTCAAACCGGATCACCAGCTCAGCCACGATGAAGTGCTGGAGGCGGGTCAGGCCATCAGCAAACACTTGCCCCCCTTGCTCGAAGCTGCCGTTTTCGGTTAACGGGCATCCGTTCATTGGGGTACAATAAAAGGCACTGCGCGCTGTCGTATGTGCCCGCTATCGTGCCCGTTTATGAAATAGGATGTGTGTCACCCATGCCGACCCTGCAAGAATCCAAACCTGTCGATTACAAAGCGTTTTATTCGGCTTTGCCGGATCGGATTGCTCAAGCCAAGGAAGCATTGGGAAAATCCGCACTGACCCTGGCCGAAAAGATCCTCTTTGCCCATACCTTCCCGGGCCGTTTTGAAGCCGATGCCCAACGGGGCAAAACCATTCTGGCCCTCAGGCCGGATCGGGTGGCCATGCAGGACGCCACGGCCCAGATGGCCATGCTTCAGTTCATGCAAAGCGGCCGGAGCCAGGCTGCCGTGGCTTCGACCGTGCATTGCGATCACCTTATCCGTGCGCAGTCCGGGGCCCAGGAAGACATGGAACGGGCTATCCGCGACAATGAGGAGGTCTACAACTTCCTTCGGACCGCTTCGGCCAAGTATGGCATCGGATTCTGGAAACCGGGCAGCGGTATCATCCACCAGGTGGTGCTGGAAAAATACGCCTTCCCCGGCGGCCTGATGATTGGCACCGACAGCCACACCCCCAACGCCGGCGGCCTGGGCATGATTGCCATTGGCGTCGGCGGGGCCGATGCTGCCGAGACCATGGCCGGCCTACCCTGGGAAGTGCTTTACCCGAAACTCGTCGGTGTGAAACTCACCGGCAAAATGAGTGGCTGGACCGCTTCGAAAGACGTGATCCTCAAGCTGCTCGACCAGTTAACCACCAAGGGCGGCACCAACCGAATCATCGAATACTTCGGGGACGGCACGGCCAGCTTTTCGACCACCGGCAAGGGCACCATTACCAATATGGGTGCCGAGCTCGGGGCCACCACGTCCATCTTCCCCTTTGACGACAAAATGGCCGACTACCTGCGATCAACCGGTCGGCCCGATGTGGCCGAGGCCGCTATGGCCGTCAAGGCTCACCTGCAGGCTGATGCCGAGGTGTTGGCCAACCCCACCCAGTATTACGACGAGGTCATCGAGATTAACCTGTCCGAGCTCGAGCCCCATATCGTGGGCCCTCACAGCCCTGACCGGGCGCGACCCATCTCGGCCTTTGCCGCCGAGATTGAACGGGAAGGCTTCCCCGATGCCCCCAGCGCCACGCTGATTGGTAGCTGCACCAACTCCTCCTACGAGGACATCGAACGCGTGGCCTCCATTGCCCGGGCAGCTCAGGCCAGCGACATCAAGGCCAAGGTGCCATTGCTTATTACCCCCGGCTCGGACCAGGTACTCAAAACCATCGAGCGCGACGGCCAGCTGGAGGTGCTTAACCAGGTTGGCGGAACCGTGTTGGCCAATGCCTGCGGCCCGTGCATCGGTAACTGGGATCGCCAGGACATCGAGATGGGCCAGACCAATGCCATCATTACCTCCTTTAACCGGAACTTCCCCAAGCGCAACGATGGCAACCCGGAAACGCTGGCCTTCATCAGCAGCCCCGAAATCGTAATGGCCTATGCCCTGGCCGGAACATTCAAGTTTAACCCGCTGACGGACGCCATCAACGGCGTCAAGCTACCTGAACCCACGGCACCGGAATTGCCGGCCGAGGGGTTTGTCTACTCGGACAACGGGTATGAAGCAGCCCCG
>JAGQHJ010000090.1 GCA_020431915.1 Cyanobacteria bacterium HKST-UBA04
TCGGTCCCTGTCCTTTCCAAAGCGCTGCCGGTTGCGTTACCCGAAATATCGGTGGTTTTTCCGTGCCTTAACGAGGTCGAGACGCTGGCCAGTTGTGTGGCGGATGCCCAGCAATTGTTTGCCTTGCTGGGGGTGGTCGGCGAAATCGTGGTGGCGGATAACGGCTCCTCGGACGGGTCGCCACAGCTGGCCCGGAATTTGGGCTGCCGAGTGGTGGACGTGGCACAACGCGGTTACGGGGCCGCCTTGATGGGGGGCTTCGACTCTTGCCGTGGCCGAATTCTGGTGATGGCCGACTGCGATATGACCTACTGCCTGCGCGATGCCCTGCCCCTGGTGGAGCTGGTTCGGCAAGGGCAGGCCGACATGGGGATTGGCCTGCGTTTGGGAGGAGGGTATATAGAGCCGGGGGCCATGCCCCTGCTGCACCGGTACTTAGGAACCCCTGTCTTAACGGGGGTGCTCAACCTCCTGCACCGCTCGGCCTACCGGGATATCAACAGCGGCTTGCGGGTCTTGTCGCGTGACGCCTATCAGCGCTTGCCCCTGCATGCGACGGGCATGGCGTTTGCCTCCGAAATGTTGGTGCAGGCTGCCCGCCATCGCCTGCGCGTGGTTGAACAGCCCATTACCTATCGGCTGTCGGGCCGGAGTCGCCCCGCTCATCTTAAGACATGGCCGGACGGTTGGGCCCACCTGATGTGTATGACCAAGCTGGCCTTTGCTGCGCCGGTATCGGTTGTCGATGAGGCTGCCGATAGCGCGACCAATCACGTTGCCGATAACGTTGCCGACCAGTCCGTGTGTGTCATACCTTCTGCTAGCCAAACTGATGATGAATGCCTCTCTAAAACCTCTTAAGGGGTCGGTTAAGGGGCGGGCAAACCGAGCGGTTTGGCAAGCCTGTATACCGCCGTTTTGGGGGGAGGAACCAGGTCGGCAACAGCGGGTGATCAGGGTGCTTCAACGCCTGCTTGGCGGGTTGGCTTTTGTGGTGCTGGGTCTTCTGCTGGGCAAGGCCGTGGCTCAATTCCCGCCCTATTACGACGATTGGTGGTATCACCTTCTGTTTGCTGCCCGACATGGGGGATTGGTGGCCATGGGTGATTTTATGGCAGACAGCCGTATTGAAGCACGCTTTACAGGGATGCCCCAGTTGGCTGAGATGATCCAAGGCTGGTTGTGGGTGACGTTTGGTAACGTCAAAGCCGTCAATTTTTTGGGGTACACATCGTTTTTGGCCCTGGTGGCCGGCTTGCGGCTGTTGTGGCGCTTGCCCGTGTACTATACGGTGTTTGCCATGCTGGCCATTCCCATCGTCGGGGCCCATGTGGTGACCGTCAAGAATGATCTGCTTCACAACGTGTGTTTGGTGTTGGCCGTGGCCGCGGCCTTTAAGCTGTACTGCCGTCCGGATCACCCAAGGCGATGGTGGTTGGTCGGGCTGGTGGCACTGATGGGCGTTGGGGTTTGTCACACCAAGTACACGCTGGTGGGGGCGGCTTTGCTGGTTTACCTGACCACCTTGCTGCGGTTGGGCTGGTATGACTGGCAGCACCGAACCGCTTTGGGCCCGTGGCTAAAACGGTGGGGCCTGGTGGTCATACCGTTGGCTGTCGTGGGGCTGGTGCTGATGGCATACCCCTACCTGAAGAACGCTTTTGTTTTGGGCAACCCGGTGTATCCCTACCATGTCCAGGTGTTGGGGATAAATTTTCCCGGCCCCGAAGAACCGGTGTTTGTGAGTTCAACCACCATTTACGGGGCCCCCCAACCGGTAAGGTGGTTGTATTCCATCATCGAGTTTGGCGTACGGCCGTTTCATTGGGAGCCTGAAGTCTGGGCAGCCTCGCCAGGAGACTATACGTTTCGGATGGGTGGGTTTTTTGGCGCGTACGTGTTTTTTCAGTTGGGGCTGTTTGCCTTGAACCTGTTACGGACGGATTCCGATGGTCGGCGCTGGATTCCGCTGATCATGGGGGTTCTTACCCTGATGGTGGCTTGTATGCACCAGTCCCACGAGCTGCGGTATGTGATGGGATGGATGATGTTACTCGTGGCCTTCAACGGCTACATGATCATGCACCCGAGCGTGGGGCGCGGTTTGGGGCGGCTATCGTCATGGGCAATTACCGTGTTGGCCGTGTATTGCCTGGGCTGGTTTTTGGTGGTGGCTGGCTTTAACCAGCCCAACCCGCTGTTGCCCCTAGCCATCGATCACACTCAGGTTGAACGGACGTACCTCGGCTTTTTCCGGTACTATGTCGACCGCCTTCACCCTAAAAAAGAAGTGTTGCCGTAGTGGCTGGCGGCATGGTTTGTATTCGATTGTACCGGGTCGTGCCCACGGCTAGAGTGGGGTGTTTGATCCGGGTTAACGTGTACGATCTGCCCGAGGAATGTCCCCAAGCCATGGATAAAGCGCGATGGTAGCATCTCCCCAAAGTCCTATGCGACCGGAGGTACCTGAACAAGGTATGGCCTTGTGGGCCAAGCTGTTGACCGCCTCGTTGACGGCCCTGGCGCTGATGGTGCTGGGGGTGCTTTTGGGCAAGGCCTGGGTGGAGTTTCCGGGGCATTATGACGACTGGTGGTACCAGTTGCTGTTTGCCGCCCGGCAGGGGGGACTGGTTGAGGATGGCACTTTTGTCGCATCGCCGCAAGTTGAATACCGCTACATGGGCTTCCCGCAACTCAGTGAATTGATCCAGGGTAAGCTGTGGGCGATGACCGGCAACATCAAGGCGGTCAATTTTGTCAGTTTCGCGGCGTTTTTGGGGCTGCTGGCCGGATTGTGGCGACTGTGGCGGGTACCGGTTTTTTATTCGGTGTTTGCTATGCTGGCCGTGCCGGTACTTGCCGCCCAGGTGACGTTGGTCAAGAACGACCTGATCCATAACGTGTTTGCCGTGTTGGCGGTGGTTGTGGCCTTCAGGTTATTGCTGGCACCGGACCACCCCAGACGCTGGTGGTTGTTTGCCTTTATGGCCATGATGGTGGCCGGGGTCACGCACACCAAATTTTCCATGGTCCGCGTGGCCATGGTGACGTACGGCGCGACGCTGCTGCGGCTGGTGTGGCATGACTGGCAGGCTTGTCGACAGACGGCTCAGACGGGCTGGGTCGGTGTGATGTTGAGGCGGTGGGGACTGGTGGGGCTGCCGATGGTGGTTGTGTCGATGGGGTTGATTGCATACCCGTATCTTCGCAACCTGATTATTTTCCAGAACCCGTTTTACCCGTTTGCGTTTTCCATGCTGGGGCTGACCTTCAAGGGGGCCGAGCCGCTGGAACTGATTTCGTCGACCACTGTGTACTTTGCCCCCCAGCCGTTGCGATGGCTGTACTCTGTCATCGAGTTCGGCATTCCCCCGTTTGAATGGACCATTGACGCATGGAAGCGCAGCACGGGGGATTACGGATTTCGGATGGGTGGTTTTTTTGCAGCCTACGTGTTTTTTCACCTGGGCTTGCTGGCGCTGAACCTCTGGCATAGCCGGGCCGATATACGGCGATGGGTGTTGCTGACAATGGGGGTGGTGACCGTGACCGTGGCCTTTACGCACCAGTCCCACGAACTGCGGTATGTGATGGGGTGGATGATGCTGCTGGTGGCCTTTAATGGGTACCTGATTGCTCAGGGCGATTCAACCTGGAAAGGGTTGCCTTCTTGGCGCATAGCTATGCTGACGGTCTATTGCCTGGGCTGGTTTCTGCTGGTTCACCTCAATAATCACCCTGTCCTGATTGAGCCCTATACGATTGCGGCCCAGCAGGTCCGGCATTCGGGCCACCAATTTCTGCATTATTATGTGCGCCGGCTGGAGCCAGACCCTTTGTTGCGCGAGCTGACGGCGAAGCAGAAATTGGCCGGGCGTCGGCGATTGGGTTCTGTTAAGCCTTAAGGGCGTGTCGGCTTGGGGGTGGTTAGCGGCCAGAGGCCACAAACGCCTTGGCTTCGGCATAAATCGAGTCGGGATCCAGGCCGTATTCCTTGAACAAATCGTCGGGCTTGCCACTTTGGCCAAAGCGATCCTGGGTGCCAAGCCGCTTGACCGGTACGGGATGGTGCGCGCAAAGCTCTTCGCAAACTGCTCCGCCCAGTCCGCCAATAAACTGGTGACTTTCGACGGTTAGCACACGGCCGGTTTTCTGGGCACTCTTAATTAAGGTGTCGGTGTCAAAGGGCTTGATGAAGGTGCAGTTAATCACCTCGGCTTCAATTCCGTCGCGCTCGCTCAGGTGCTTGGCTGCCAGCAGGGCGTGGTAGGTCATTTCGCCGGTGGCACAAATGGTCAGGTCGCTACCCTGGCGCAGAACCTGGTTTTTATAGGGCTCCAGCTCGAAGTCGTCGGGGTGGATAACGGCATGGTTGGTGCGTACCAACCGAATGTACATCGGTCCTGGTACCTGCAAGGACCAGCGGATAATGCGGTCCGTTTCCACGGCATCGGCCGGGACGATGACGGTCATGTTCGGGATGGTGCGCATCAGGGCCAGATCCTCAATGGACTGGTGGCTGGCGCCATCTTCGCCCAGGCTAATGCCACTGTGGGTGGGCACAATCTTGACGTTGAGGTTGCTGTAGCAGATGGTGTTGCGAACCTGATCCCAGGCCCGGCCGGCGGCAAACAGGGCAAAGGTGCTGACGTAGGGTTTCTTGCCGACGGCGGCCAGACCGGCGGCAGTGCACATCATGTCGGCTTCGGAAATGCCCTGGTTGAAAAAGCGGTCGGGGAATTTGTCAGCAAAGCGCTTGGTTTGGGTCGAACAGGCTAAATCGGCATCGAGCACCACCAAATCCGTTTCCGTGGCACCGAGTTCGGCCAAGGTGTCGCCAAACCGGTTGCGTAACGCTTCTTTTTTGGGGGCCTCCAAATCAATGGCTGGCGATAACAAGCCCATGGCTAGTTGGCCTCCTTGAGTCGCTGGTAGTACACGTCCGGCTGCAGGTCGGCCAGCGCCGCTTCGTACTGCTCGGCATTAGGGGCCTTGCCGTGCCAGCCCGCCTCGTTTTCCATAAAACTAACGCCTTTGCCCTTGGTGCACTGGCACACAATCATGGTGGGCTTGTCGGTTTCCTGGCTCCATGCCTTGGCACGGTGCCCGGCTGCGATGATTTGCCGGAAGTCGTGGCCATCGATTCGCAACACGTTCCAGCCAAAGGCTTCGAACTTGGCGCCGATGTCGCCTAAGGGTTTGATGGCTTCCGTGTTGCCGTCAATCTGCAGGCTGTTGCGATCGCACAGGGCTGTGAGGTTGGTAAGTTTGTGGGCCGGGGCGCTCAGGGCGGCTTCCCAGATTTGGCCTTCCTGGCTTTCGCCGTCGCCAATTAGGCAGTAGACATGGGCGGGGCTGTTGTTGAGCCGTAACCCCAGGGCCATACCCACGGCCGCCGACAGGCCTTGGCCCAGTGACCCCGTGGAGATGTCTACCCCGTCGACGTACTTGGAAGCCGGGTGTCCTTGCAGGTTGCTGTTGACCTGCCGCAGGGTCGGTTTTTCTTCCCAGCCAATATAGCCGTGGTGCATCAGTATGGCGTAGAGCGCCGGGGCCCCATGGCCCTTGCTTAGTACAAAGCGGTCGCGGTCTGCCCAGTCGGGGCGTTTGGCATCGTGCTGCATCAGTTCGCCAAACAGGCATACCAGAAGATCGATGCAGGACAGGGAAGTGCCGGGGTGCCCGGATTGGGCGGTAAAGATCATGTCGAGGATGTCAATGCGCAGTTTCCGCGACAGTTCGCTCAAGGCATCGACGTCCACCGTAGTAGTGTCGGCAGGCAGGGCCTTGGCATTTTTTATGAGGTCGGCAGGCGGGGCAGATTCGGTCATGGCTGTGATCAAGGCTTACGAAATACGTGCTTAGGTGCAGTCTTTGGATACTAATACTTGTACAACAAACATGGGCAATGTTTTATACACGCGCTTCAAGCGCCATGGTTCGGCTGTTATGCGCCATAGCCACTCCAGGCCCAGCTTTAAAAACAGCGGATGCGCCCGCTGCTTCAGACCGCTCCAGATGTCGAAGCTGCCGCCTACCCCAATCAAGGCAGTTGGCTGGCTAAACAGGTGGCGGTAGTCCCGTATCCAGTATTCCTGGTGCGGTACGCCCATGGCTACAAACACGTAGCGAGGTTGGGCCATGGCGCAGGCCTCGGCCACCGCCCGGCGCTGGGCATCGGTTTGAAGAAATCCGTGATGGTGGTACACCACTTGCAGGCCACGAAAACGCTCAATTAGGTTGGCCACGGCCGCCCGGTTAATGTCGTCGGCCGCCCCAATCAAGGCCACCGGTTCGCGATGCTCGGCAGCATGGGCCAGCAGCGCTTCGCTGAATTCGATGCCGGCGACCCGTGCCTGTGGTTGTTTGCCTTTAAGGCGGCGGTTAAGGGCCCACACCACCCCGGCACCATCGGGCAGTACCAAATCGGCCTGCTTAAGTACCGTGCCGAAGGCAGGGTCCTGCTGGCCGCGCATAATCATCTCCGGGTTCAGGGTGACCACGTGCACGGTTGGGGGTGCTGTGTCGGGGGTATCGAGCTGGGTGTGCAACCGTGCCAGCAGCTCGGCCTTGGTGCCAAGGTCGACGGGGTAGCCCAGAACGGTTTGCTGAGGGGGAAGGGGGACGGCAGACATAGGGGGCAGAACAGGGTGATGCTCAATACGACGTGGTTCTAGTAACCCTTTCAGCATAGCAAAGATTGTCGTTCTCGGCTGTGGCCAAAGCGGTGGTCAAGTTACGTGCCCAACGGCGGGGGGCCAATCAGGGACGGGCCGTTGATTTGGCCGTAGAACACATCGTCCTGATCTATCTGGGTGGTAAAGGGGTTGGTGCCGCCCTGGTTAAAAAATTCGTACATGCGTCCCTTGGGATGGCCCATGCCCAAGACATGATCGAGCCAGATGGGCGCCATGTCTTTCTGGAAGCCGACCTTCCATGCGCTGGCCGGTTCTTTGGAGATCCGGGGCATCAGTTGTTCGCTGATGAGCTTGACGAGCGGGATAGCCACGAAGCTGGTCAGAATCAGGTAGCCGAAGGCCGGGTTGATTAACCGCAAAATGCTTCGGTATCCGGCATTGCCCCGGCGCAACTGCCGGATGAACTTGCTTAAGGGGCCTCTTATGGCTGCCGGGTTCAGGCCGGTGGGTTTAGGGGTGTGCGTGTGGCCCATCAGGGCGGCATCCATCTGGCGCAACTGCTCGGGCCGCAGTTTGCCGACATGATCGAGGAACGCCTTGACGGCTTCTTCGAAGGGCTTCCGGTCGTTGGCCAGTTGCTGTACCGTGGGCGATTTACCGGCAAACAGGCTGCCGAGGGTTCGGACGTTGTTGACGTTGGTGTCCTTGACCCGCTTAAGCAGGGGTATGAGGGCCTTGAGATCGGGGTTGGTGAGGTGCGGGGATGGTTTGGCGAGTAGGGCGCCGAGCCGAGAATCGATTTCGTTGCCGCCGTGGAAGGTGCTGAAGAACTTGAACATGGGGCCCCCTCGCGGATTGGGGGTAAAAAAGCTGTGGATGTTGTAGCCTTCCCACATCCGGGTCAGGTCGGTAAACCACTGGCCAAGCTGAACACCCAGATACCCCATCGGGAAGAGCAGGGCGGCTTCGATTAACGCCTTGACCCGGTTGACCCGGTTGTCTTCCATACCGGCCCGGTAGGCACCCCACATCACGCCCATGGCCGGGTAGACACGGGTGGTGTTGTCCACAATCCATTTGGTTAACAGTCCTTCGCCAATGCTGGTGGAGGCATCTCTGATCGGGGTTGGTTTGATAAAGGTGTCGCGGCTTAATTGCTGGCCCATTTGGTACATGAAGTACAGGCCCGGGATGGCGGCCGGCAGCAGTTCCCAGTAATCCAGAACGGCCTTCTCGATATTGGTAGGACCGGAAAGGGGTCGTATAGCCTTGTTAACCCCTTTTATAAGGGGTTGGAACCGCGACGCGGCAGTGCTGATTTGACGATAAAGGGCGCTTTGGATACTCACGCGGACGGCATCACCTGTTTATTGCATGGCAGAGCCACGGCGAATTAGGGGGTGGGCTTTGCCCAATAAAACCCGCCGGCCACTAAAAAATGCCCCGAACAGGCCCTTTTTTCTGTCTCTGAAAGAAAAGGGCGTTAGAACGGCAATCGCCCGCACGGTTCAAGGTGCGGGCGATTGGAAACGTTGGATGAAGGGGGGTGGTGCGCCTAGAACCCGTAGGGCAGCAATTGCTGGGCATAACCACCGGCAGCAGCCTGAGGGAGGGCTTGCTGGGCGTAGAGCATTTGGGTGGGGTCGTACGGCAGCTGGGGTTGGCCATAGGGTATTTGAGGTTGGCCGTACGGCATTTGGGGTTGACCATAAGGCATTTGCGGCTGGCCGTAAGGCATTTGGGGTTGGCCATAGCCTTGCGGGATGGGCAGGTTCTGCGGAACCGGGTAGGCCGGTTGCTGGGGCGCTGCACCGTAGCCACCACCGTAACCGCCGCCAGACGGGCCTTGGTACACGCCGCTGGGGCTGTAGCTGCCACCACCGTAGCCACCACCGCCATTGCTGGGGATGGAGCTGGGGATTTGGTTCAGGGCGTCGGCGAAGGGCGACGTGGACGTGAAGTAGTTAAAGGCATAGGGGCGGTTGAACAGCGGGTTGACGGCGGCCATGTGGTTGGCCACGTTAACCAGGCTGGCACCGGCAAACGGGTTGTACTGGGTATTGGTACGAACGTCAACGCTGGTGGGGACAAACGCTTCCACGCTGGTTTGCAGGGTTGAAATCGCGTTTTTCCAGATGCTGTTGTAGGTACTCGTGGTACCTTGCTCGTACACGTTATTGACGGTTTGAGACACAAAATTCACAGGCGGCTGTGGATTGTATAGGCTCAAATTGGGATAGGAC
>JAGQHJ010000091.1 GCA_020431915.1 Cyanobacteria bacterium HKST-UBA04
TGGCAGGTCGGCAGTCGAGGCCCACTCGAAGCGGGTTTGCTTGGTGGTGATGCCTTGCCAGCGGTGCCAGTCGTTTTGTTCAACGGCTTGGGGGGCCGTCTCGGAAATCAGCAGGAAGGTCGACTGGGGGTGATCCTTCGCCCACTTGCGCAGCAGGGGTTTTATGTAGAAGCGCAGCCAGCCTTCGTCCAGGGTACTTGCCCATGGTGGGGCCAAATAACCAGTGGTTTTTGGCTTTGCGTCTTTGGTGGCATGCAGGGTATGGGTGTTTTGGTAGGTCATGGGTGGGTGCGGCCCCCTCTGAATGGTGGAGTTTTCTATCAATATCCTATGCCAAAGGGAGTTTTTGTCGATACCCGTCGATGTAGAGTATTAGCACACCCCAGTGCCTTGTATGGGTATGGGTACGCTTACGGTGCACCCGCAACCCGCCAATACGCCTTTCCTGTGAAATGGTCCAAAAGACCACCCCTGTGAAATGGTCCAGAAGACCCCCCTGTTTTTGTGGACAAGCCTTTTTCCCGGTTTCCCGAAAAGTCGTCCGCCCTCCTTCCTTCCCGCAGATTGCCTTAATCGCGTCTTTCCCCTTCTTCATTCTATGCGCATCGTCCCCCAAACCCTTAAAAAGGTGGCTTGATGTCCGAGGTTTCCAAAACAAAGCGCACAAAACCAATGCCCAGTGTTTCGACCCAGAGCAAGGGGTCGGGCGAAGGCAATGGCGAAGAAAACGTGATGGTGCTTTGGAAAAAGTACAAAGACAACCCGGGCAACAAGCAGTACCGCGAGCAGATTATCCTGCGCTATTTGCACCTGGTGCGCTACGTGGTCAGCCGGTTGCCTGTGTCGCTGCCCACCAGTATTGCCCATGAGGACCTGGTAAGCTACGGCACCATGGGCCTGATGGAAGCGGTGGAGCGCTACGATCTGAGCCGGGGCCTGAAATTTGAAACCTACGCCGTGACACGGATCCGTGGGGCCATTATTGACCAGCTCCGTTTTCAGGACTGGGTGCCCAGAGGGGTGCGCAAGCGCAGCAAGGACCTCGGCGAAGCCATGGTTCGTCTCGAGGAAAAGAACGGTCGGCCCCCGACCGAAGACGAGCTGTGTGCCGAACTAAACGTAACCAAGGCTCGCCTGAAAACCATGGTGGCCGAAAGCAACAACCTGCTGATTTCCCTCGACGAGCACCGCGGCAGCGACGATTCGTCCGGGGCCGGGTCGCTGATGGATTTGGTCGAGGACATGAACAGCCCCGACCCGGAGGCCGACATGGAGGCCGTCGAGCTGAAAAAGCGTCTGGCCAATGCCATTGGCAAGCTGCCCGAACGCGAGAAGCTGTTGATTGCCCTGTATTACCACGAGAACATGACCCTCAAGGAAATTGGCGAAGTGATTAACGTGTCCGAATCACGGGTTTGCCAACTGCATGCCCAGGCCATCCTGCGCCTGAGGGGGAACCTTGATTCGTGATGGCCTCGGATAGCAGCACCCTTGAGGGTCGTCGTATCGGCTATTTTATGGTGTTCAACGTTACGCCCAGCATGTTTATTGGCGGGCTGATGGTGGTTGACGGTCGTGGGTTGCCCGTCGAGTTCCGGTACACCGAACCGGTCGAACCCAGTCGCATCCAGCAAATTCTGTACGGGGCGGCCTTGTCGAAGTACCTGAAACGCGATGTCATTTTAAAGACCCTTATCAGCAGTATCGAGTCGCGGCTTGACCTGTTGATTGTCGGCGAAGAGCACTTGCTGGCCGACGACCTGAGCCAGGCGGCACAGTGTCCCGTGGTGCGCCTGACGGCCACCAGCAACAAGCCCCTGCTCCATGTGGGCGACGTGGACAAGATCAGTCAGTACGAATTTTTGATGCAACTGACGGCCCAAAGCAACCCCGTTCGGCTGCAGATGAAGGGCGATGATCGCCTGCCCGATGCCACCGGCGTGAGGTCGCTGCCGGACAAGGAAGGCGGTATCGACGCGTTCAAGGACAGTGACGTGGCCCGTTTCCTGTTTGACGTAGGGCAGTCCCTTGAGGTGACCGAACCGGTGGAACGGGTTGAAAAGGCCCTGCGCGAGCTCAGCACCGAGCTCAAGCCACAGGGCACCCGAGGCTAGGGCGCCCGGCGTATGGGGGGCATGGATGCTATCGACGCCATAGAGGCCTTAGGAGGCCAATTACGGTATGGACTCGGTCGTGTGCTTTGGCGCCTGGCCCAGGCTTGCCGGTTGCTGGACTGCGTTGTGGTCGTGCATCAGTGGACACTGGAGCCGCCGCCCGTGGCTGTTAAAACCGCTGACGAACCGGTGAACACCTTTGGCGGGCGCATTGGCCACCCCCACTGCCAGACGGCGGTGGTTCCCGTAGTGGTTGACGGGCTGGTGAACCATCAGGCCACGCTGGCTGTTACCCAGCCCCAGGTTTTGGTTGTCGGGCAGGCAGTGGCTCAGCCCGTGGTAGGCGTATGGCAGGCCCAGCGGCTTGTGCGGCCCGGCGTGCGCACGCTGGTTGTCGAGCGGTACCGGGTGGCCAACCGTGGCCTGGCGGTAGAAAAACCGTTTAAGGGCGATGCTCGGCGACCTCTGGCGGTTGGGCATGTCGATACCCGCCTGTCCGTCAAGGCGCGCCAGGCAAAAAAAACCAATTGGCCCATCCAATATCGTCCTGTGCCGCTGTTGCGCTATTCCAGGCAGCAACGGCAACGAATGGTCGAATATTTGGCGAATTATTGGGGCTGTTCCCCTGCCCAGGTAGAGATTTCCAGGGTGTACGACCGGATTTATACGGAATGTTACGAATCCGTCGCCATGAGCCGGACCGGCCAGTTGGTCTGTATACCCAAGCCTGGACAGGCTTTTCTCTTGCGGCAACTGGAGCGCGGCGGCCATGGCCAAACGCTGATGGTGCTGGCCCGCTCAATAAATGCGGACAAGCAGCCGATACAGTTAATAAGCCTACCCCGTCACATTTTAGATACCTAAAGCCAGAATCTCCCCGCAACCGTTTTTACGGATTGCTCCCCACAGACACACGCCTGCGCCGTCTTGATTGCCCTTTAGTTGCGCCTTGGTTGCTTCTTATTGGGTGTACCGTTCTGTAGGCGCCCCGGCCAGAGAAATTTTTGGAAATCGGACCCCCCCTAGCCCATGGTGTTTCTTGATATTGGAGAACAACTGCTCATCGAGTCGGTGCTGCAACAGTGCCCGCTTGGGGTGCTGCTTTTGTCCATTACCAATGCCGAGCTGCTGTGGCGCAACCAGATGGCCACCACCCTGCTTGGCGCCCATGCCAGCATTGGCGAAACCTTTGGCAGCCAGCGCCAGGGCGAGCAGTTTCTTGAGCAGATTCGCAACGACAAGCCGTTTTACCACCACATTGAGGATGGCGGGTTTGTCTTCGTGCCGCAGACCATGACCACCCCGGACGGATCGCAGGGGGTGTGTATCGTGTGGATGATTCCCTCGTCGAGCATGGACGTGGATTTGGCTAACCTGCAGCGGGACTGGCTGCAGCAGCGCAAGCTGGCCACGGTCGGGCAAATGATTGTGGAGATGGTCCACGAGCTCAGCAACCCGTTGTCCAGTATCTCGATGGGCACGCAGCTGATTGCCATGTCCGTGTCCAAGCTGCAGCAGCGCCTGCCCAAGGAGGAGCTGAGCCAGCCCCACATTAGCCAGTGGTTCGAGAAAATCATGCGCGAACTCACCAATGTCAGCTCGGCCGTGCAAAAGGCGTCCAAGCTTCGCGAGGAGCTGCTGGCTTTCAGCAAGCCCAGCCGGTTGCAGCTTAAGCCGGTGTCGCCGGAGGTGCTTATTCGAAACAGCCTGAATGGCTTTATTAACCAGCCCTTGTTTCGCCGGATTGCCGTTGAAACGGAATTTGCCGCCGACCTGCCCCAAATTATGTGCGATGCCGAGAAGGTCGAGCAAATCGTGTACAACCTGCTCAAGAACGCCGCCGAGGCCATGGAGGGCAAGGGCATGGTTGAGCTGCGGGTTTTCCTGAAAGCGGGCATGGTCACCTTCGAGTTTGAGGACCACGGGCCCGGCATTGACGACGCCATTATCGACAACGTGTTCTCGCCGTTTTCCACCACCAAAAAGGAGACCGGCAACGGCCTGGGGCTCAGTATTTGCCGCGACATCATCGGTCAGCACGGGGGATCTTTCTCGGTGTACAACACGGCCAAGGGCGCATGTTTCCAGATGCGCCTGCCCTCCTACAGCGTGGCCCGCGAAAAACACTTAACCGGTGGGGCCATGGCCTTGCTTGACGGTACGATGCAGCGCAAAGAGGGCGATGAGGCCTGCACTGACAGGAAAAACGACCAATCCGCCGTTTAACGTAGGTTTTTGCGGCCCGCCGTGTGCTGGGCCAATACGGGGTATAATGGTGCTTGTGCCGTTCGGCTCGCCGGTGTTTGCCCCATAAAAGCCGTTGCTCCTTTGCTTCCTGTGCCCGATAGCCAAGCGCCAGAGCGACCCAGAGAGACTCAGAGAAAGCCCCCTTGCCCATGACTGCCCAAACGTCTGCCACTGCCACCGCCCCTGCCGGGACCAAGACCTACAAGTTGCTGCTGATTGACGACGAAAGCTCCATCCGCGACAACCTCAAGGAGTACCTGGAGAACCACCATCATGTAGGCTCCGGCTACAGCCTCAGTGTGGACGAGGCGGCCACCGTGGCCGAAGGCGTCGATTGCCTGAAGACGACCGCTTACGACCTCGTTATTTCAGACATCAACCTGCCCGACAGCAACGGCTTCGAGCTGCTTCGCCAGGCGCGGGCCATGTACCCAGGCATCAAGGCCGCCTTAATCACGGCCTATGACCTGGACAGCTATATCCGCATGGCCAAGGAAGATCATATTTACAACATCATTACCAAGACGGCGCCCTTTAACTTCGAGGAGCTGTCGCGCACGGTGCACAACCTGCTGTTTCCCGACGAGGCCATGGGCCTGGAAACCTACCTGGAGGTTGGCGCCAGCCAGATTGAGCATCGGGTGATGAAAAACAGCGACGACATCATGAAGGTTCACGCCGAGCTGGTGGCCTTTATGAAACCGTTTGACCTGCCCGATCACGATGCCCTGAGTGTGGTGATGGTCGAGGCGCTAACCAACGCCGTGTACCATGCCCCGCGCGACGAGGCGGGCGAGGAAAAGTACATCAAAGGCGAGCATATTGACCAGTTGCTTGAAAGCGAGACCGTTGACGTGAAATGGGGCGTGGACGGCGATAAGCTGGGTGTGTCCATTCGCGACAAGTTCGGGGCCGTCAAGGCTAGCGACGTGTTGTTCTGGCTGGATCGCAACATCAGCGGCGAATCGATTTTTGATACCCACGGTCGGGGCATGTACCTGATCCACCGCCTGACGCATCGGGTCATCGTCAACCTATGGCGCGGCAAAAGCACGGAACTGATTTTGCTGCACTACCTGAGCGACCCGCCGGCAGATAATAAGCCGCTGGCCATCAACGAGTTTTAAAAGCCGTTTTCTCGCTATTCGTTGCGCGAGAGCATATGCCCCACATCTTCGCTGGTGCTGTCCACCGACACGGTCAGGGTGCACGAGGCGTCCTCGTCATCGGCACATAGCTCGTCGACACCACTGTTGGGGGGCGAGCTGGCACTGGACGACCAGAAAAAGACCTTGCCGGTGCTCTGGTACAGGAAGTTGCCGTAAAATACGTCGTTGCCGGGCAGGTTGGTACCGCCAACGCCGTCCACGTCAATGCAAATCAGCTGGAACCGTGGGCTGCCGCTGGCCGCCGTATCGGCTCCGGCCAGGCCCGAGATAATCATGCCGCTGGGCAGCAGAAAATAACCGTTGGCCACCGAGGCGTTGTTGCAGCCGCCGCTATACCCGGCCGGGCCTTTGGTTGTGGGAGAGGCATCGATGATGTTAATGCTGTCAACCAGGTAGTGGTACAAGTCGTCGTCGGCATTGGCCACGCCGTCAAAAAAGTTGATCTCGGCTTGCCGGTTGGCGTAGTAGGTGTTTTCCAAAATAAACGCGGCTTCGCGAAGCTGGGCAATCTGCCGGTTGTCGTTAACGGCCTTGAGCACCTTGGGAATGGCAAAGGCGGCAATGACGCCGAGCACCACCAGGGCAATCAGCAGTTCGTTCAGGGTAAAACCGTGGTGTCGGTTCAGGGGCATGGGGCGGGTAAAAGGGGTCATGAAGGGCAAGCGGGTGGGGTTCTTTTCAACAGGGGTAATACAGAGGGGTAATACAGAGGGCTAACACAGAGGAGGGCACAATAGAGAGCGTAGCATATACCATACAAAGGGTATATTCGCAGTGTGCCGAACCAGGGGGCTGCTGATCTGGTCTGACCTGGTTTGCTGTCGGTAAGACAGACAGGACTGAGGATACCAATGATCACTCAGCCCTGTCTAATCATTACCTAGTTAGAATCTACGGTTTAGGTAGCAGCCGAGGTCAGCTGGTCACCTACTGCACCGCCAGCAGTACCGGCAGCAGCAGTTGTACCATCGTGTACACCGACTTCACCGGCAGCACAGTCGGTGTTGGTGCCGTCAGTGCAGGTACCATAAGCCCAGTAGAAGGACTTACCAGTTGCGTGGTGAACGAAGGTCCCCACAAACTGGTCAGTACCGATGGTGTTCAAGCCACCGACACCATCCACGTCGATACAAATCTGGTGGTAGTCACCAGCAGCATCGGTAACCAGGCCGGCGATAATGGCACCGTTGGGCAACAGAATGTAACCCACGTTGTCGGAGCAAGCGGTTGCTGCGGTGTCAAACGCACCACCGAAGGCGGTACCGGCGTCACCGGTGCCAGACTGGATAAAGTTGATGTCGTTGATGATGTAGGCATACAAGTCGGTAGCCGTGGCAAAGTTGTCACCTTCCACGCGGTTACCGTAATAGGCGTCTTCAAGCATCGAAACGGCTTCACGAATGATGGCGCCTTTCCGCTGGTCGGCGGTGGCCTTCAATACTTTCGGGATTGCGAACGAAGCAATAACGCCCAGCAGAACTAACGCGATCAAAAGTTCGGTTAGCGTAAAACCTGATTGTTTACTCATAATTGAAGTGGATCCTCCAGTTCGTTAACCATTGGTGCTTTTCGCCTTGCACAAAATGAGGGTGCGCTCGAAGCAAAGTGATTGGGGTTTTTAAATGTAATCGTTCAAGTCAGGTGTCGGCCATGTGGGTCATGGGCTTAAGGTTGTCTCGACGGTATTGTAAGATATCTTTACAACGGCCGGGGCCAAACCGGCCAAAAATCAGGCCATTAGTGTATGGTTAGCGTATGTTTTTTGTATATCGGTAGTTTATGAAACTCGTCATTGCGCATCTTTATCCCGCCCACCTCAACATGTACGGCGACCGGGGCAACGTCTTGGCCATGGTGCATCGGGCCCAATGCCGGGGTATTGAAGCCGAGGTGGTACCGGTAGGGCCTGGCGACACGCTGGTGCCCGAGGCGGTAGATTTTGTATTTATGGGCGGGGGGCAAGACGCCCAGCAGATGCTGGTAGCCGACGATTTGGCCCGGCACAAGGCCGATGCCATGCGGCAGGCTGCCGAGCGCGGGGTGGTGATGCTGGGCATTTGCGGGGGCTACCAAATGCTGGGCCATTATTACCAGCCCTACGACAGCGACCCCATACCGGGCCTGGGCCTGCTGGATTGCACCACGGTGGCGGGCCCCGAGCGGTTTATTGGCAACGTGGTGGTGGTGCGCCCCGACGGCTCGACCCTGGTGGGCTTTGAGAACCACAGCGGCCTGACCACCCTGGGCCAGGGCGTGGTGCCCTTGGGCACCGTCAAGCTGGGCAAGGGTAACAATGGCCAGGACGGCAGCGAAGGGGCGGTGTCGGCCAGCGGCACCCTTTACGGCACCTATTTGCATGGGTCGCTGCTGCCCAAAAACCCCAGCCTTACCGACGAACTGCTGGGCAAGGCCCTGTCGGTTCGGTATGGCGAGGCGGGCGCGGTGGCCATGCAACAGCCGGTTTCCCCGGCCCTGCAGGCCCTGGAAACCTCGGCGCACCAGCGGGCATTGGTGTTGAATCGCTAAAAACGGCGTATAATGCCGGTTTGGCGGCTTTCTTGTTAACGATTGTAACAAGCTGAGGGGACAAGTATTAAAAAAACCTTAACGGGTTACGTTTATAGGTGTACAAGGGGGACGTTTAAAGTCGCAACGGGTTTACCTGTTGGTCTTGTCCAGAGAACAGAGCAGCAGTCATGCACGTCTTAGTACTTGTATGCCGGGGGGCATACAAGGGCATCGCAAGTTAGCCAAGGCATGCGTACGCGTCAGATCAAGACCCGCAGTCTACAGTCACACCCGTGTGGCGACTTAAGAACGGATAATGAAAGAACTGAATAAAACAGGGGGATAACGTTATGGGGTTAACGTTAAACATGGGCCGTTTGTTCGGGTTGATATCCCGGCAAATTGACCTGCAAGACAAATTAGCCGAAACCTTTGACGAGGTGACTCGGATTGCTGAGCTGCGCATGGAAATGGAAGACAAGAAGCGCATGCTGCAAACCCGCATGGATCAACGCGAAGCACTTGACCCGGCCCTGATGGACGGTATTTTGCCGCCTAACTATGTGGCCCAGTGGGATGTCAACGGCGATGGCCGCGATGATATTTACCGCTACGATCGTCAACTGCACCGCTTTGTCCGGTTGAATGTTGATCGCAACGCCATTGTCCGTCGTTCCGACGGGACCTTTGCTCTGGCCAGCAACCCGAACGAGGTGGTCTTTGTTCCGACGGTATTCGACCA
>JAGQHJ010000092.1 GCA_020431915.1 Cyanobacteria bacterium HKST-UBA04
TCCAACCCAGGTTAAAGGTCAGGTTGGATTGATCGCCGTCGTCGTCAAACTGTTGTTTGACCATGTCGGCGCTGATGCCGGGGTAGCCGATACCAAAGCCAACCAGTTGGCCGTAGTCGCCACCGCCACCTTGGGCTTCGCGCAGAATTTCGTTGTAGTGTGTCGACAGGCCATCAAAGAGCGTGCTCATCCGACCGTTAAAGGGTTTGAAGACGTCGGACAGACGGCTGAGCATGTCGTTGCTGAAGTGGGTTTGTCCGGTCAGCATGGTGACAAACTGCAAGGCGGTCGTCACTTCCGAGGCGGCAAACTTGTGGGTGGTGGCCCCGCCGGCAAACACCATGTCGGCGCCCATATCAACCCGTTGGGGTTGGGGTACCGGTTTATCAACGCGGTAGGAGGCCGTGTAGTTGTTGGCATTGCCGTCGTCGTCCAACTGGGCCATAAAGCTTTCGCGGGTAATAACCAGTTCGGTGGGGCGTACGCCACCGGTTGTCTGGGGTCTTACCGAGCCGCTGCCGCTGCTGATGACACCGCTGCCACTGTTTCCGTTGACGGGGTCGAGGTTGCCATAGACACCCAAACTGCCCGTGACACTACCACCTGTGACACCACTGCCGGTGGTGCCCATCAGGGGGCTCGAAACGGCCACTTCACTGAAGTTGCTTTTGAGCGATTGCAGGAAGGAGAGGTAATCGCTGTTGTCCGAGGAAGCCGTTTGGCTGGGGTCTTTGCTTACCCGGGTGATTTCTTCATTCAGTTCCTGCAGGGTAATTTGGTCGTCGATGTAGGGCAATCCGTAGGCGTCGCCATAGTTGTTGCCGTGGGCCGATCGGGTTTGCAGGCGGGTGAAGTACTGCTGGGCCTTATCGGCTGAAATCCGCAGGGTGTGATCATCCGTGGTTTTGTTGCCCACGTCATATTTGCTGGTGGGTGGCGGGGGAACCTTGTTGAAAGGCTGGTAGTACACCGTAAACTGATCGGCGGGGGCCATGTCGTCGTATTGACGCTTGAGCAGATCCAACGTCATTTCCGGGGCACGGAAATAATTGAGGGTGCCGTCGTCGGTGGTGATTTCCTTGTAATTGTTTTGGTCGTACATGGCACTGACAAATGCAAAAAAGCGGTTGTCCACGTCCACGTTCGGGGCGTTCAGTTGCTTCAGCACGGCCCCAATTTCGTCACGGTTGACGCTGCTTTTATAAACCTCTTGCGGGGTCAGGTTGTTGGCATACTCGACGAGCTGGTTAAACAACTGACTGGCTTCGTCGCTGCTAAAGCTGGCAAACTGCTTGTTGTTACCCCATTGGCCGGTGTCGGCGCCTTGTAGACGGATGCCCACGGCGATTTGCGGTGTAATTTCCACGGTGTCAACGGGCGCAGTCGAGGCTGCGGGCAGTTGATAGGCGGCCGGGCGGGTCAGGTTGGTGGTGGGGAGGGCTGGGATGCGTGAATTGACAGGCCAATTATTGCCTGGGAAACCAATACTCATAGTCTAATTGTCACTCCTAAATATAGATGTATGTCGATGCTAAGAAGGGGGTGTGTGTGGGGGGAAGCTGTAAATAGCCAATTTATTTCTCTATAAATTAATAAACAATCAAAAACCCCTGAATTGATCGCTTCAGTATATATTTTTACATGAATTAATATATTAAATTGATAAAGGTAGGAAAAATCGGGCCGACGGGCAAGGCCAGCGTGTCCTTTAAGGATTTTGGACATGAAGCCCCCCCCATGGCCCCCTATGGTCGTCTGATAGTGGCGGTCCCCCTCGCCTTTGAAGCAAAGTGACGGGTTGGCTGTCATTATAGAGGCTGGTGTGTGGTATAGGTAACTGTGGTACGCATCCATAAAAGACCCACCTATAAAATAGCCCCCCCCCCTAAAATAGGGACCTCTATAAAAGGAGCTCCTCTTTTTGTCTCATGGTTATGACTGAAACCATTCTGCATGTTGACGTGGCACGTGACCTGAACCAGCGGCGTCAGTTGCCTGCCTTATTTATGCTGGCCGAGGCAGTGACCATGGGCATGATTTTCGTGGTGTTTTATTTTTTGAAGCTGTTTGATACGCCGGTGTACTGGACGATTAGCGGTTTTGTACTGCTCAGTGGTGTGGCCTTTATTGCTGTGGCCTTTGTATTGTGGCGCAATACCAGTGCAACGCTGGCCTTAAGCCAAGAAACACGCGGGCGCGAGGTAATTTTGGATGCAGAGGAACTGCAGTTGTCTGTGGGGTTGCTGGCGGGGCCAAGCCTGCAGCAAACCCGCCGCCGGGGGCAGTCGTATTTGTGCTTGCCCTACGAACGCATTCAGGCCATCAAGGTTGGGCCGGTCTTCCAGTCGTCGAGCAAGGCCCAATATTACGTTATTCAGACGTACCAGAACGAGGCGGTCTACATTAACCCCCGACCTTTCCGTTTGGCGGACCAAGAAACCGCTTTTTTTGAGGCCCTGACGCGCTATAGCGGAAAACCGGTGGTGGGAGACACTCAGGCCTGATGTCCGTTATAATGGAACCCTATGGTTTGAGTTGATTCAGGGGGCAGACCCGAGAGAACAGATGGTAAAGAAAGAATGGTTAACCTGGGCCGGGGCCGCTGTGGTGGCTGTCGGGGTGATGTTTCCCCTGTACAACTACTGGCTGGATACCAACCGTACCCGTACGCCCATCATCAGCCCGATGCAGCGCGCCTACCCCGAGGCCGTGGCTATTATGCAGGCCAAGTGTTTCGCCTGCCATGTCCCCGACGTGGAGAAGCCATGGTACTACCCCCTGCCGGGGGCGCACCAGGTAATGCAAGCCGACATTGACGAGGCCCTTGGCAAACTGAACATGGAAGAGGCGTTTGGCCGTGAGCCGGCTTCTGTGCCGGATAGCATGTTGGTCAAAATAGAGAAGGTGCTCAAGAAGGGATCCATGCCGCCTTTAAAATACGTGGCGTTGCACTGGAGCACCCGGTTGTCCGATCATGACACGGCGGTGTTGACCCAGTGGCTGTCGGATTTGAAAGCCCGAAAAGCCGAGACCATGGCCGTGTGGTATCCCGGCGTGGATGTTAACCACATGACATGGCGCAACCAGCCGGTTTGGCCGGTGCCGACCCGGGTGCCGACGGACCCGAAAAAAGTGGCGCTGGGGCAACGCCTGTATTTTGATACCCGCCTCAGTGGTGATATGACTGTATCGTGTGCCTCCTGCCATGGGCTGAACAAGGGGGGCGGTGACCGACTGGCTACGTCGACCGGTATTGGCGGGCAGAAAGGGCCAATTAACGCCCCGACCGTCTTTAACGCGGTGTTTAACCACAAGCAGTTCTGGGATGGCCGGGCGGCAGATCTGGTTGAACAGGCCGGCGGGCCGGTGACCAATCCGCTGGAAATGGGCGCCACCTGGCCCCAGGTCTTGACGCGTCTGAAGGCGGATAGCCAGATGGTGGCGGAATTTAAGGCTGTGTACAACGGTGCGATTGAGCCGGCCCATATACAGGATGCCATTGCCGAGTTTGAGAAGACCCTGGTTACCCCCGATGCCCCGTTTGATCGCTTTTTGAAGGGCGATGCCTCGGCGATGAACGACAAAGCCAAGGCGGGCTGGGCCCTGTTCAAGTCGGTCGGGTGCATCAACTGCCATGGCGGTGTGGCCATGGGTGGCAACACCTTTGAACGGATGGGGCTTTACCATGACTACTTTGCCGATCGGGCCGGTGGCAAGGTGACCGATGTTGATATGGGCCGCTACAACGTGACGAAGGTTGAATCGGATCGTCACAAGTTCAAGGTTCCCACCTTGCGTAATGTGGCGACGTCCTATCCCTACTTCCATGACGGCCAGGTTACCACCCTTGATGAGGCCGTACGTAAAATGGGCCATTACCAGCTTGACCGCGAACTGACGGACAAGGAAGTGGCCGAGTTGGTGGCCTTCCTCCAAAGCCTGACAGGCCACTACATGGGCACCCCCGTTGATCAGTTGAAATAACGGGATCGCATTGGCGCCTGTTTTTTGGGTGATGCTGGCGCGTAACCGTACCTTTATGCTGGCGCGTAACCGCACCTTTGTGCTTGCCTGCGTTAAGGCGAACGAGGCGTCATGCGCCAGGACGGGTCGTTTTCAAGCAATGTCAGGGCGGCGTCCATGTCGTCGTAGAAGACCTCGTTAATGGGGGCCAGCCATGAGGGGCTGGTGAGGTACCAGCGGTTCACCGCCGTCAGAATGTCGCCCATTGGCTTGGCCAGAACCTGCGGCAGTTGCGTCAAGGACTGCAGCCAGCCATTGACCCAGGCAGGCAGGGCATATTCCGTACGCATCTGGTGTTGGATCAGGGCAATGAGCATGGCATCATGCCGGGCCAACAGGTTGGTGAACGTCTGGTTCGTCACGTCGTCTGTCTTGGCGAGGGCTGCAAACTGTTTGTCGAGCTGGCTGATTTCCCACATGGTTTCCAGGTACGGAAACAGCCGGGTGGCAACGTCGACATACGGTGGCGGGCTGCTTTGTGCCACCAGCGTTGCTAGTTGCCCATGCAGTTGGGCTTCCATGCCCACCACCATCAAGGCGTAGTAGCCTATTGTCGCATCCAGCAGACCTTCTTCGGTGGTGTCGAATTTGGGCAGGTCAGCCAAGGGCTGATGGTTTTTGGTACGGGCCAAGCGGTTCTCAAAAGTGGCCAGGTAAGCGGGTAAGCCTTCCACCCGTTCAAAAAGGCCCTGGATTTTTCTGGGCCAAAAATCGGGATGCTGTTGCTGCCGCTCGGTGCTTTCGTGCCAAAAGTTATCCAACGCTACCAGCCACTCTGGTTTGGGCGGGGGGCTGGCACCAAAGGCTGTTGGCTTGCCAGGGTTTACTACGCTATAGCAGGCGAGGGGGCGGGTTATCCCAACCGGGGTGAGGGCATGCATGGGGTAGGGCATGGGTCCTTTGCACAGGCCACGCGTCTTAAGCTAGCGGCAGACGGGCCGTTCGGGTCTGAGCCTATGGTATTACGACTGTAAAATATATTCAATGCCGTTGATCCCATGGCTTTGGGTAGACACTGTTTTGAAGGCTGTGCTACGCTATGGGCTCATCAATGCAAATGAAATGGTGGCGACTGTAGCCTAGTGGTTAAGGCCCCGGCTTGTGGTGCCGGTTATCGGGGGTTCGAATCCCCTCAGTCGCCCCATTTTTGTATCTATCCCAACGGTTGCGCGGCTGCCTTAGTTGGGCATGGTGGCGTAATAGGCGGGTACGTTGTTGCTGCGGTGCAGGTGCTTCAGCATCCGTAGGCCGTGGTGGGCGATTTTTTCCAGGCGATCGATGTCGGTGGTGGTGCTGCTGGCCAAGTGGGTTTCAAAAAAGGTGCGTACCGATTCGCGGCCCTGCAGACTGCCCTTGTTTCGAAGGTCCTCAACCATTGCGGTCATCACGCTTTGGCCGGTTTCGGTTTGGGCGGCTTCAAGAATGTTGAGGAGTCGCCGGGCCGTGGCACGGGCATGACGGACGTATGGCCACTGGTTCAGATCGTCAATCATGGCCAAAAAAGCAGCCTCCCGTGGGGTGCCTTCTCCTTTAATGATGGCCCGGGCCCCATTGGTGGCATCAAGATAGGTTTTGACTTGCGTCAGGTGTTTGGGATCAAAAACCGGTTTGCGCCGCCGTTGGTGTTCAATGCTTTCCAAACAGCCCAGGGCGTTGTAGTAATCGTTTAGCCACGGATAGGTCGGTAGATCGTCCGACCGATCAAAGGTGGGGCCGGCCATGGCCGACAGCAGTTGTTTTTCTGGTAGTTTCGGATCGCTGGTGTTCCAGCTGACCGACACCACGGCAATATTGTTGATGTCTGGCCGGACGTTAATCGTGTCGGGCGTGGAGCCGAGCAGGACATCGAGCAGCGCGTGTCCCAGTTCGTGCCGAACGGTTGAGTCGTGGGTGGTATTAATCACCCGACTGGCAGGATCCAGGGTATTATTATGTCGCAGCTCGACGGTATCGGTTGTGTGGGTCGGGGGCGACGTGGTTCTGACCGATGAGGTGGCAGAGGTGTGCAGGCCAAAACGGGCCAAGCCAAGAGAACGGGCATTACTGCCGGTTTTGCTGTTTCGGTGCTTCGTGGTGTTGTTTCCCGTTGACGGCTGTTGCCATAGCCATCGGCGGCCCATCACCGACAGGCTGTTGACCTGCATGGCGGTCCCTCGTGTCCCGAACCCGTTACGCACTGGGGAAAAGGCGTGTCCCTTAATCAGGTCTCCCTTATACGTGTGCTTTATGCCTATTCTTAAAAGAGAGGGGCCTTACACGGTTTTGCTAAGGTGAACGGCGCTCTCATGGTCCCCAGACCCATACGGTATAACCAATGTATCCCTATTCTATCATGCCGTTGGGCGGGGCAAAGGGGGGAGGAATGAGTAAACGCTTGTCGTTAGAGGGAAAAAAGCCCCGAGTAACCTGTAAAAACAAGGTTACCGGGGCTTAATTACTGGCCTATAGCCAAAGAGTGGCTATAGAGGTTTTTAGCAGCAAGGGCCGGGGCAGCATGCACCACCCACACAGCAGCCGGCTGCATGGGCAACCAGCGGCAGCGCCCCTGAAGCAAGGAGGCTGGTTGCCGTGATCAGGCAAAGTGCTAAAAACCAGGTTTTCATAGATTCCATAATTAAAAATCCTTTCTATTCGTGGTTAACAGTGTATTTAATCGATCGAGAGGTCGATCAACACCACGGGTTAACCGGCACCCAACTGAAGGCGTTGGAGTAATAGAAAGCGTTTTTGCGTATACCTGAGCCTAGGCGGACCGTTGGGCCAGGCCGGCTGTTGTAGCTGAAGGGGTTGGGGGATTGGCAACGATGCCGTGATCAGAGGCACGGCTGTCAGGGAAGGGTGATCAGGCCCATTGGGCAGCGATGGTGCTGTTGCACCAATTAGTGGTGTCAGGGCTTGGGCCAGGGCACAATGCGCGGGGGAATGGTTTGTGGTGGTCTCTTTGGGTGGGCTGTTGTCGGGGCGGCAGCAGGCGTGGGCGGGGGTGTTGGGTCCCGTCAGGCTGGCATGGCTGGTTTGAGGCCAAATACAGCACCACCCCAACGTTACGACAGCCAGACACAAGAGCAGGCTGGCCAGGCGTTTGGGCCCAGTATGGTTTTGGCGTGTTTCGGAAACCATCATGGCTTGGGCAAAAGACTCCATGGGTTCATCGGGGGAGGATCTTGTACCTACCTTTAGTATAGGGGTTGTTGTGACGGATTTCCATAGACTTAATCATTAAATAAGCAGCCCCCGCTGCCTGATACCGGGCGGCGGGGGCTTACCAAAAGGGGGGTAACTGATGGGCCTACATGTCTTGCGACGGGTCGGTTTCATCGGGCAGGGGCAAATCGCATCCCGGTGGCGTCGGCGTAGGGGTTGGTGCTGGTGTAGGTGTTGGTGTAGGTGTTGGTGTTGGTGTTGGGGTAGGTGTTGGTGTTGGGGTAGGTGTTGGTGTTGGGGTAGGTGTTGGTGTTGGGGTTGGGGTTGGTGCTGGTGTAGGGGTTGGTGTGGGCGCAGGCGTCGGCGCATCAAGCAGGTCTTTAAAATCGGCACTGCCGTCGGCGAAACTAAACTGCTCAATGTTGTTGACCAGCAGTTCCTGGCCCTTGCTGTCGACTATCTTAAAGGCCTTCTTGCCGCCCTTGCGCACGGCGGTAATGGTGTAATCACTGCGGTTGCCCTGCAATTCCAGCTTGTCGTTGCCGGCCCCGCCATTGAGGGTCATCGACTTGTACTCGAAGTCCTCCTCAATGGTGAAGGTATCCTGGCCCGCCCCGCCGGCGGCCGTAATCTTGTCGGTTTTGGAGCGGGTACTGTTGTTGGCGGTAAACGTGATCTGGTCATTGCCTTTGCCGGCATTAATTTGGGTGTTGAGGCCGCCGTTAAAGTTGATGGTGTCGGCCCCGGCGCCGGTCAGGATTTTGGTGTTCTCGGCAAACTCGGTGACGTTAACGGTGTCGGTGCCTTTGCCGCTGGAAATTTTGGCGTTGGTGGCGTCGTCGACGGACACGGTGTTGTTGCCGTTGCCGGCCTGGATTTTGGCGCCCGTGGCATCGCCCAGGGTAAAGGTGTCGTCGTTGCGGCCAGTGCGTACTCTGAGGTTGTTGGCTTCGTCGACGGACACGGTGTTGTTGCCGTGGCCAGCCTTGATGACCACATTGCTAGCAGTGCCCAGGGCTATGGTGTCGTCGTTACGGCCACTGCGTACACGCAGGTTGTTGGCGTCGCCCACCTTGACGGTGTTGTCACCATGGCCGGCCCGTACCACCACGTTGTTGGCCGTGCCGATTTCAACGGTATCGTCGCCGCGGCCGCTACGCACGCGGGTGTTGTCGGCTTGGTCCACCGTTACGGTGTTGTCGCCATGGCCCGCCCGGATGACGACGTCGTTGGCTTCGCCGATGTGAATGTCGTCGTCGCCGCGTCCGGTTCGCAGGCGGGTATCGTTGGCCTTGTCAATATCGATGTCGTCGTTGCCGCTGCCGGTCACGATGCGGCCGTTGTTGACGTTGCCCACCGTGACGGTGTTGTCGCCACGGCCGGCCCGAACCACCAGGTTGTTGGCATCCTCGACGGTAATGATGTCGTTGCCGCTACCGGCCCCGATGCGTACGTTGTTGGCATCGCCCACGGCCACGGTGTTGTCGCCATGGCCGGCCCCGATGCGCACGTTGTCGGCTTCTTTTACGCCGATGACGTCGCTGCCGGCTCCGCCGGTAATGCGGGA
>JAGQHJ010000093.1 GCA_020431915.1 Cyanobacteria bacterium HKST-UBA04
ATGCTGTTTAAGCGCATTGAGGCGGACATGCAAACACGCTCCGACTTTTAGGCACCTGAATTTTTTAGGTACCCTGTGCTTGTAAGGGCGTGCTTGTAAGGGCGTGCTTGTAAGGGTGGGCTTGTAACGGGCGAGATTTTGAAAATGAATGCGCTATGATGGAAAGCGCGTCGTCGCTTTATGGAGGTGTAACCGTATGATCCCATGCCTCGTTTCTTGCTTTGTTCCAGTGCGTTGGCTGGCCTTGGCCGGGCTGGGGATTTTGTTGTTATGGTTGTCCGCCTCCGTGTCTTGTGCCGCGCGTCAACCGAAGCCTGCCGAGCCACCGTCGTCTTCACCGGCGTTTGCCCTAACAAGCACGGCTTTTGCCGACACTCAGCCCATTCCTGCCCAGTACACGTGCAAGGGGGCCGATACGAGTCCCCCCTTGGCCATAAGCGGTTTGCCCGTCGGCACAAAATCCATGGCCCTGGTGGTGGACGACCCCGATGCCCCGTTGGGAACCTGGGAGCATTGGCTGTTGTGGAATATACCCCCCTCCACCACGGTCATTCCGGCCGGGTCGGTACCGGCTGGCGTGGTGTCGGGCACCAATGACTTTAAAAAAACCGGGTACGGGGGGCCTTGCCCGCCTTTTGGCACCCACCGCTACTTTTTTAAGCTGTATGCCCTCGATGCGACGCTGTCGCTGGCGGCCGGGGCCAAGATCAAGGCGCTAAACAAGGCCATGGACGGCCATGTGCTGGGGCAAGCCAAACTCATGGGCACGGTTGCCCACTAGCATTTAAGGCTCTTTTTGGGCTGCCTGCTTGGGCCGCCTAGCGCGTGCGTGGATGGCGTGGATGTAACAACCCTAGACGGTTTCGAGCAGCCCTTCGGCAACCAGACTCAGCAGATCGGAGATGGTAATGATGCCGACCACTTCGTTGTCGTCTTCCACCAGCAGGCTGCCGATGTTATAGCCTTGCAGCAGGGTGGCGGCGTCGCGGATTGAATCGGAGGGCTTGACCGTAATGACGTCAAAAGAGGTTAATTCGCCCACGGTTTTGCCTGCCCGTACCGATTGTCCTTTGGGGCCGCCGAGATCGCGTTCGGAAACCACGCCAACGGATTGGTCGGCGCGCATGACAATGAGGTGGTGGATGCCTGCCTGCTTCATGGTGTCGTAGGCCTGCTCTGCCACCAGTTGTTCGCCCACGATTTCCAGGTCGGTGGTCATAATCTCTTGAATGATCATAATCGGGAGGCTCCTTATGGCATGTTTTTAAAACGGGTCAATATTGTCTGTCGGTTGTGTATGCCTGTGCCCATGGCATTGGGTTGCATTGAGTTGCATCGGGCTGCGATGGGTTTAGGCAAAGCGCCGTTATCGTACCATAAACAGGTGTTTGCCTTTTGGGGGTGTAACGGGGTCTCTGGCGCTGGCGCGTGTGTCGAGAGGGAGGGGTAATGGCGGGAACAACCCGAAAACCCCTGACCCTTGTCTGTCGTCTGTGGCGAGGCGGCACACAGGACAGATCGTTGGTGCGGATCAGGGGTTTAGGTGGGGGTGTTTTGGGAGGAAATTGGAAAAAACTAGTTGCTGCTGTTGAAGAGCACGTCGTAGATGTTGCGGTTGGAGCCGTCAAACATGGTGACCGTGGACTGGAACGGAACGAGGTTGAAGTTGACCGTCATATCCTGCTTGCCGAAGCCCAGGTCGATAGCGGTAATACCGCGTTGGTTGAGGGTTTGCAGCTCACCAAATTCAACAATGCCGTCGCCGTCATCGTGCCAGGTTTGTACACGGCCGTCGCGGTAGGCACTGTCGTTGGCGTCAAACTTGCCGTCACCATTGCTGTCGTAGTCAGCCAGGCTGGTGAAGCCGTTGTCTGCGTCGGAACCGGCGGTTTCTTCACCCATCAGGGTTACCTTGCCGTCCTTGCCGACGGACACAATAAAGACGTCATCGCTGCCTGAGGCAACCCAGCTGGTTTGGCGGCCGTTGCGGTTAACCGTCAGATCCTTGGTCAGCTGCAGGCCGTCGTTGTTCATGTCCACAACCAGCGGGGTCCAGCTGTACAGGGCGGCCGAGATCAACTTGCCGAAGATGGCAATCTTGGCCGTCGGGTTGTCGTCAAAGAAACCTTGCAGTACCACGCCAATGCTGGTGCTGTTGGCGTAGCTGTTCTTGGTCAGGTCAATCTTGGACTTAAGCAGTTCCAGGGTGGCGTTGCCCAGGTTTTGCCCGTCAATCCAGACGACGCCGTTTTCAGCCAGTTCCTCGGTGGTTACCTTGCGGGCATCGCCGTTGGCGTCGGCCAGCGTGAAGGTGTTGGCGGGGTCATCACCAATGCTGACCTCGTGGTCGCCGAGGATGGCCTTGGCTTCGTTTAATTCTTCTTCCCAGCGGTCAAACGGGGTGTGGAAACTGGTGTAGCTTTGGCGCCACAGGTTTTCAAGCCACGGCAGTGCGTTGTCCTGCTTGATGTTGGCTGCGCGATCCAGTGCCACGGCGGCAGTTCCGCGAGGACCACTGGGTGGCGGGGGACTGGGAATATGGTAATCCACGTTGTCCAGCGTGTTGCTTGGAGCCGGCGGCGGCGGGGTTGGAACAGGTGCCGGGGCCGGGGTTGGTGCCGGAGCCGGGGTCGGTACGGGAGCCGGAGCCGGGGTTTCGGTTTGACCCGTGCCAAATACCGGGGTTGAAACCGGGGGCGGCGGAAAGCTGAGGTTTTGCATGGGGGCAAACGCGGCCAAAGCACCCCAGTCAATCTGGTTGTAAACCTGTTGGGGCTGCCACACAATTTGTTGTTGGGCCGGGGCTTGCTGCTGCTGTGGAAAGGGAACGAAATCCCAGCTGGTGTATTCCTGCTGCTGGGTGGTCGTGCCGTAGTCAAAGCTCATCAGGCCGGTGTCATGAACCCGGTCATTTTGCCAATCTTGGTTGTAATGTTGTACTTGAACATGAGGCTGCCAATAGCCGTAGGCGTTGCCGTTCATGATGCTATGTCCTTCTTCCCTGTAGTCGTTATATAAATAAAAACAAATATTAGGTTGAATTGCGTGACTTTGTATTGTTTTTTACAATACTTAATATATAAAAAAGCCCATTCATGACCACCAGGCTGGCCTCACGAAGAGACCAGCCTGGTTGAGCGATACAAAAACAGCGATAAAAAAGTGTGTTTTAGGGTTTCTGGTATGGCGGCCCGGCCCCGTTTGCTAAATACGGGTGTTACCTAATAACCGGGTGTCGTGCCTTGCATTGTTAATTGCTGTGACTAGGCAGACAGTTTGTTGACCGAAATCAGCAGACGTTCCGTAATCTCAAAGAACAAGTGCAGGCAGAGATACGTTAATACAAAGAACGTCAAGAACATTAAAAATCCAAGCATAAGTCCCTCGTCATTCACCTAAAAAGGTTGTCATTGTATGGTTGTGGGCTACTCGATTTACAGAGAACGTGTGTGTCAACGACGTAAAATAACCTGAACGAGATTGGGTTAATCCTGGTATCTGTGTGTGTGTAAGTGAAATCAGTTGAATGGTTTCAGGATTAACCTGCAGGTACTTCCGGCGATTCCCTAAATAAATTCCCTTCAATTGGCCGGACGTCACTGGATATACAGTTGGGTGATTCTAAACGTGTGCTCAACGGGAAAACCGTATCCGAACCCGTTCAAAACCACACTCTACATATAGCATAGCTTTTCGGGTTATACAAACAAAAGTAGTATATAATAATCGGTTTTTTTAACCCTACAGGGCTTAAAGCCACGTCTAGTCGCAAAAGCCCATATTAAGCGGTTCTTCACAAATCGTGCACCTATCTGTGGGTAGTAGGAAAGCTTTATAATTGTCTGAGGGTAAAAATATATATGATATGTTTGGGCCATGGGGCCTAATTGATACCGATTGTGGGATATGCCGTCTATCAAGCGGATACAGACTGGGGGTTAGTGTAGCGCTTGACTTAACCGTTGGTATGACATAAATGTAGTAAACAAAGGATGCCTTTTGTCGATTCATTGTGTAACAGTTTGGCGTCTTTTAGGCTGTATCAGGCATTTAAGCCGTTGTGTGGTTTTAGTTTTGGTAGCCCATTACTCTCTATAGAAGCACGCCGAGAGGGTGTGACCCCGCCGCTTGTGACTGAAATAGGATTTGTTTGATTTATGGTAAATGCCCTGCCCCCGCTCTCTGTGACCCCCCGCTTGCAACCATACGGTCGACTCGAAATGCAGCGCTCGCTAGTGCCGTCTGCCGCGCCCCTGTTTGGTGCCCAGCCCGACCCCTCAGAGGTTGAGGCGTTGTTGCGCGAAACGCTTCGTTCCTCGCGACCCGTTGAGGTGGTTTTGCCCGGCAGTTTGGCTGGCGAACGGGCCCGTGTCCAGGCGCTGGTTGATAACCAAGACGTGACCTCCACTGGTCGTGCCCTGGATCTGGCCGTTAACCATCAAGGCGACGATGTCTTGCAACTGGGGCTGGCCAATGCCCTGGCGTATAATTCCGGCCAGGCCCGGCCGGCTCTTAAATCGCTGGGTGCCGAAGATTTACTGGGTGCGGTCAGCCAAACCCGCTTTGAACTGGCCGAGCTGCTGTATATGCGTGCCGCCCAGAAAGGTAACCTGGAAGGGATGCGCGGCTATGCCGGCTATTTGCGCGACCGGGCCAACGCCTCCAGGGCGTGGTTCCCCCAGCGGCTTAAGGCCCGTGCACTGGCTGCTGCTCGCTTCCTGGAGCGCAATCATTACAATGAAGACGCCTCGGCCATCCGATCCGGGGTGTTGGTGGGCCTGTTCGAGGCGCCCTTTGTTCACAACATGGTTGACCACGAATACCGGCGCCTCTTCGACACGACCCGTATCGAGCACCTGCCCGATACGGCAGCCAAGCGCCTGTGGTCCGACGACCCTGAATTGCTTGATGCCTTGCCGATGATTGCCGGTAAAATTGACCCGCAGCTTTCGGGGGTTTCGGCGCATCGTCCTCATATCCGCCGGGATGCGGCTTAAATTTAAACGGCCGCAATTTGAACGACAGCTCTAGGCTGGGTCGTAATGGCCTGGGCATCGGCTCTTGGGGTAGTCCGTCGTCGCTCCTCTTGTTCCCCTGCCGTGCTTGTGGCTATATGATATTTACAAATGTTCTATTTGTTTGACCGTTAACTGATTAGGGATTTTGTTTCAATGAACTGTAAGGTTGCTGTTGCCAAGGTTATGGCTGTGTTGTTGTTGTCCATGCCCGTTGTGTCGTGGGGGCAGGTGGTTGTCGACCCTGGGCCCCGTGATCTCCTGCTCGGTGATCGACGTCCGCCCAATACGACCCCCAACCCCGATCAAGGCAACGAATCGCGCAGCGATACCGGCATGATTCTGGGTACATCCCTTCTTGGGGCTGTTCTTTTAGGCACGCTGGCCTACTACTGGTGGCACCACCGCCATACGCGCAAGGTCAAAACCTACGGGGGCGACGAGCCGTCGATGACCAAGTTTGTTGAGGATAACGGGGCGGTTCCGGCCACCAACTAGGGCCTGTGTGATCCAAACCCCGTACGGCTGCCGTTTTTAAAGCAGTTTTTAAACCTATCGCCCGAAGCCGGTACCGGTTTCGGGCGATAGGGGTGTGTATGGGGGTATCGGTTCTTTTTGCTGGGGGAGGGTTATTTGGCAATAACCACAAAGGTTTGCCCCACGTTGAGAAAGGCATCGGTCAGGCACGCCGGCAACGGGTTGCTGGCGGTCATGGCCTGCAGGCGCTGGTAGGCTGAGGTATCTACGCCACTGTCACCACTGCTTTTGGTCATCTTTACGTTGCTGATGCTGTGGTCGGCATTAACGTGGAAGGTAAACGAGGCACGAAACTCCCCGTCCCGGTCTGGCCGGGGCGGTGTCCAGCCGGCATCCACTTCCTGGCGCAGGTTGGCCCGGTAGCTGGCCAGCTGGGTTTGGCAAGCCGACGAAGGGGCGGTGTGGGTGGCCAGTTTGCTTTGGTCGGCCTTCAGCTTGTCGACAAAGGACTCGGACAACTGGCCCGTTTGGGACGGCAGGCTGTTGACGGACTGGTTTACAAGAACCTTGCCGTTTTGCTCAATGACCACGTCGAGTTTGCCGGGCTGGGTGACGGGGTTGTTGATGACCATCTGCCTCGGGCTGCTGGCAATCACCTCGGCCTGCTGGCCATTGACGGTGACGGTGGTATTGGTGGGCAAGCCACTGAAGTCGCCCTGGGCCACCAGCGGATCGCCAACCCTTGGCTGGCCGGTCAGCAGGCCGGCCGTGCCATGATCGACGGTGGTGTGGGTGGCCGACGAGGCGCACGGCATCTCGACCGTGGCCACGGGATCACCGGTTGAGGTGGTGAGTTGCAGCGGCACCTTGGCCACACCCGAAGGCACGGTAAAGGACACGCGGGTGAACGGAGCGCTGTCGTCCGTAAACACCTTGGTGCTGGTCAGCTCCACGTTCAGGGCAGCATCGGTAATGACGGCACAGGTGACCAGATCGCCGCCGGCCATGTCACTGGGGCACAGCACGTTAACCGGCTGGTTGGTGTCGGTAAACGTGGCCACACTGGTTAGCGATGCATGGAGGGTCGTGGCTTGGGTCGTTTCGGTTGTTTTGGCCATGGTGGTTGTGGCCAGTGAGGTTGTCAGTGCTACAGCACAGCCTATTCCAACTAGGCCCAGAGCCAGGCATAGGCGTACGGTGCATCGGGGCATGGGAACTATCGAAAACATCATCGTTTAGAATCCTTCTCTGCAGGGTCAAACCAAACCTAACGGGGAATACACCGGATATTTGACACCGGGTTAAGTACCATCAGTCTACGTCGGGGGTCGGGGCAATGCAAATGGCAAGGGCAACGGAGGTAAGCAGGGAAAAGGTGTTCGGCCATGGTTTGTGTTAGGATGGCCCCAGCATCCGCTTTAGATGGTCGTCGTAGGAGTGATTGAATGATGAAATCAACCATGTGCGTATCCGCTGTACTGGCTGGTATACTGCTGGCCGGTTTTAGCAGTTTGGCCCTGGCCAACCAGAACTTGGTAGTCAACGGCAGTTTCGAGGCTGGCCCCGATCCGGGCTCTTTTACGACGTTTAAACAAGGGGAAAAGAGTCTGCATGGCTGGTACATCGGCAAAGGCTCCGTTGATTTGGTCGGTAGCTACTTCCCGGCATCCGACGGCCAGCGCAGCCTGGATCTCGATGGCAGCCCCGGTGCCGGTCGAATCAGCCAAAGCGTGGACACGGTGCCTGGGCACCTGTACCAACTGAGTTTTGATTTGGCGGCCAATCCCGAAGGCCCCCCGAACATTAAGACAATGGGGGTTACCGTGGCCGGGACCAGTCATAAAATCAGCAAGCTGGGCAGTAAAACCTATACGCCTTATGCCCTCCAGTTTGTGGCCCTCGACGATCGCACCACCGTGTCGTTTGAAAGCCTGAACCAACCGGCCGACTCGGCCAAGTTTGGTATGCTGCTGGACAACGTGTCGGTGATGGACATTACGCCGCCTACCCTGCACCAGTTTGTGGGGGAATGGGATTCGCCATGGGGCGTTATCAAGTTCCGCCAGGAGGGGCGTTACCTCAAAGCCACCTATCCGCATGACAATGGGCGGATTGTGGGCACGCTTTCTGCCGATGGCCGGACCTTCGAAGGCGAATGGTCCGAAAGCCCGTCGTATAAGCCGCCCCAGGATGGGGGTCGTGTGTACTTCAACCTGTCCGATGACGGCCAGGCACTGACCGGTGGTTGGGGGTACGGCAGCGCCCCGCCTTCTTCCGTGTGGAACGCGACCCGCAAGCACTAGAAAAAATAACGGCTTTTTTGGATTAGTCGACACACCCCCCCTTATGCCTTCCATGCCTCTTATTCAACCTGCCCAACGGGCCAGCGGTTTTGGTGAATCCGTTATTCGGGAAACCACGCGGTTGGCCCGTCGGTATGGGGCTACCAACCTGGCCCAGGGCCTGCCGGACCTGCCTGCCCCGCAACGGCTAAAAGACCTGGCCAAAGCGGCTATCGATGCCGACCATAATCAGTACGCCTTTACCTGGGGCTTAAAGGAGTTGCGCGATGCCATTGCCCGCAAGCATGCGCATTTCTACAACCAGGCCTACGATCCGGAAACGGAGGTGGTGGTCTGCTGCGGATCGTCCGAGGCCATTGTGTCGGCCATGCTGGCGTTTGTGGCACCGGGTGACGAGGTCATCATTTTTGAGCCCATTTACGAAAACTACATTCCGGCCACCAAGCTTTGCTCGGCCGTGCCGGTGTTTGTCAGCCTTCGTCAGGACGCTGGTAGCCACGGGGCTTGGGTGTTTGACGAAGCCGAGCTGAGGGCGGCCTTCAGCAACAAGACCCGGGCCATTATTCTTAATACCCCGAACAATCCTACCGGCAAGGTCTTTGGCTTGGACGAGCTGGGTGTCATTGCGGCCTTGTGCCAGCAGTACAACGTGCTGTGCCTGACCGACGAGATTTACGAGCATATGGTCTACGATGGTGTGCGCCATATCCCCATGGCCACCCTGGACGGGATGGCCGATCGAACCCTGACCATTACTGGGTTTTCCAAGACCTTTTGCGTGACGGGGTGGCGAACCGGTTATGCCGTGGGTTGCCCGGCTCTGATTAACCCTGTTCGCAAGGTGCACGACTATGCCACCATTGCCGCCCCCACCCCGCAACAGGTGGCCCTGGCCCGGTTTCTCGAT
>JAGQHJ010000094.1 GCA_020431915.1 Cyanobacteria bacterium HKST-UBA04
CAACAGCATTACCTTAACAGCGTGTTTGGCCCGAAACCGGGGCCCATTGTGGACATGGACACCGGTGACGTACTGGGCGAACACCAGGGGCATTTCCTGTATACCCTGGGGCAGCGCAAGGGTGTGGGCGTGGCCGCCGGACGCCCCATTTACGTGGTCAAGATCGACGTGGACACCAACACCGTGTACGTGGGCGACAAGCATCACCTTGAGGAAACCGTCTTCTGGGTGCGGGACGTGAACTGGCTCAACGAGCCGCCCGGCAGCGGTTTTGAGAGCATGGTCAAAATCCGCTACAACAGCCCGGCCACCCTGGGGCACTGCGAACCGGCGGGCCAGGACGTGAAAGTCACCCTGGTTGAGCCGATGAGCGCCGTCACCCCCGGCCAGATTGGCGCGTTTTACTGCCCTGACGATCGTGAATTATGGGGTGGGGGCTACATTGACGCCCACCTGCCCCAACAGGCCTACGAGACGAGTGCCGCTCGGCACCGCGAATTTCCCAGCTTTGACGAGGCCTGCGGCGTCTTTCGTTAGGAAAAGCGTCTGTTAACGATGGTGGTACAAACTGGTACAAAGCAGCAACAACGCTTGATGTAGCCGACATGATTTGGGTAAAATAGTGAAAACGCAAGCAGATACTGCCATTTACTGATAACAACCTATTGGGCTTTACGGGATGTTTATTGCACCGGTTGGGACAAGCCGCGCCCTTCATTTGTCTTATCGAGCCAAGGCGGTTGCGCCTTTCAGGCCCACCCACCCCTGGGCCTTGGGCAACGTAAGCTTGGGCAACGTGCGCCTAGGGTCGGCCAAAGGCACCCCCCAGCTTGACGAAGCCCGCTTCCATGCTCCGCCCCTCATTGGCGATTCGCCGTTGATGCGGCAGGTCAAGGAGGACATTGCTGACGTGTCTCCCTTAAACACGACCGTAATGGTGCTGGGCGAAACCGGTGTGGGGAAGGAAGTGGTGGCAAGGCAAATCCACGCGCAAAGCCCTCGGCAAGGCCAGCCGTTTATTGCCAAAAACTGCGCGGCCCTGCCCGAGGCACTGGCCGAGTCCGAACTGTTTGGCCACATGCACGGCGCCTTTACGGGCACCACCGGCTACCAGCCTGGTGTGTTCGAGCAAGCCGGCGAAGGCACCCTGTTTCTCGATGAAATCCAGTCACTCCCTTTAACCCTGCAACCCAAGCTGCTTCGGGCCATTAACGAACGCCGTATTACCCCGGTTGGGGCCGGAGGCCGGGAATTTGAGACCAAATGCCGTTTGGTGGTAGCCGCCAACGCCGACTTGGGAACCATGGTCGAAAAAGGCGACTTCCGCGAAGATCTGTATTACCGGCTTATCCCCTTTGCCATCAAGCTGCCGCCCCTGCGTGCCCGCCTTGAGGACATTCCCCTGTTTGTCCCCCGGCTGTTTCAGGTCTTGCGCGAGCAAGGTGAGATTCCCGACCGCGATTTCTCGCTGACCCCAGATGCCATCGAATTTATCCAGAGCCTGCCGTTGGCCGGCAACGTACGAGAGCTCAAGGGCCTGATCGGCATTGCCGCCATCAAGGCCAAACCAGCCGGGCGAACCGAGCTGACCGGCGAGGACTTGCTTGCAGCGGCCCGGCGCTACAACGGCTACGGCAAAACCCTGGACAAAGCCGAGGCGGATGGCGACTATGTGGAGCCGGACTACAGAAATTATGACGCCATACAAGGCCCGACCGTGGCCGAGATTGCCGAAGCCGCCCCCTGGAAACAGTCGGTAACCTATTTCAAGCACCTGTATTTTGCCCAGTTGTGGCATACCATGGAAAACCGGGCCGCGATAAACGCCCATGCCGGCTCAGGGGACATCAGCCACCAATTGCGGCAAATCAACCTGAACCAGTTTCAGGACCGTAAGGCACAGCAAATCCCCATTTACGACACCGTCCTGCCCCGTGACGCCAATCCGAAGGATTTTGATTTAACGACCCTGCCCGTTACCGCCCTGGCCCAGTTGCCTTTTAAGGAGGCCACTGCCTTTTACACGGGGGCGTTTGTACTGTACAACGGCCAGAATGAAACCTCGCCCACGTCCTTCCGCCGAAAGTTCGGGACGCCCACCGGGATGGACCACATCATGGCCACCTTCCAAATCAAACTCGGGGAAACATCCTTAACAACCACACCTTAACAACCAGGCCATAACAACCACGCCGCGACACGCTGGTACGGGTATCGGGCTTCGGCTACAATAGGCCCGTTGAGGATTAAGGAGTGCCCACACCGTGAACGCCCTGCCCAAGCGCAACCCGATAACCGTGGCCCGGCTACTGGAAGACCAAGCCACAGCCCATGCCGACAAGGTGTTCATCCACTTTCCTGAAAAAAACCAGGCCTTCACCTACGCCGACCTGGAAGCCAAAACCCGCCAGACCGCCAACCTACTGGCCTCATTAGGTGTGGGTAAGGGCGACAAGGTGGCCTTGCTGGTTCCCAACATCCCCGAATTCCTGTTTGTGTACTGGGGTGCCATGCGCATTGGGGCTGTAGCCTGCCCCGTCAACACCCTGCTCAAGGGCCCGGAAATCCAGTACGTGGTGGACCATTGCGAAGCCAAAGTGCTGGTGCTGACCCCCGAGTTTTTCGGGCCCGTCGCCGACATCGCGGATCAACTGCCACGGGTGGCACACTACGCCGTGCTGGACGATACCCCTCCGACGACCGGCACGTTGAACGTGCCGTCGCAACTTAACCTGCTGGCCGAACTGTCCCACCACGACACGGCCCTGCCCACCGTGACCCTGGCACCGGATGACGAGGCCATGATGATTTACACCAGCGGCACCACGGGCAAACCCAAGGGTGTGCTACTGACCCACCACAACCTGATCACCGATGCCCACTACATCAGCCAGTGGTTCGGGTTTACCGGGCAAACGGTGATGATGTGTATTCTGCCGCTGTTCCATGTCAACGGCGAAGTGGTGACCATGATGACCCCGCTGCTGATTGGGGCCAGCGTGGTCTTGCAGCGCAAGTTCAGCGCCTCCACGTTTTGGGCGACCATTGCCCGCTACCGCGTCAACATGTTCAGCACGGTCCCAACCATCCTGTCGATTTTGCTTGCGCAGCACGACAAGGACGGTGCCCCCGACGACGACATCAGCAGCCTGGCACTGGTGATTTGCGGAGCTGCCCCCTTGCCGGTGGAAGTGCACAAGCAGTTTGAGGACACGTTCAAGGTGCCCCTCTACGAAGGCTACGGCCTGTCGGAAACCACCTGCTACAGCACCTTTAACCCGCCGGATCCAACCAAGCGCGTGATTGGATCGATTGGCATGGCCGTGGGCAACGACGTGGCCATTTGGGACGAGCATCACCAGGAAGTGCCCCCCGGCCAGGGTGGCGAAATTGTGATTCGTGGCGAAAACGTGATGAAGGGGTATTTCAAGAACCCCGAAGCCACCGAAAAAGCGTTTGCCGGCGGCTGGTTCCATTCCGGCGACTGGGGCATGCAAGACGAAAACGGCTTCTTTTACATTGTCGATCGCGTCAAGGACATGATCATCCGTGGCGGCGAAAACATATACCCGCGCGAAATCGACGAGGTGCTTTACGGGCACGAGGGCATCGAGGCGGCAGCCACCATTGGCATACCCGATGAAAAATACGGCGAAGCAGTCAAGAGTTTTGTGGTACTCAAACCCGGCACCTCGCTGAGCGAAGCCGAGGTTATTGCCTATTGCAAGGCCCGGCTGGCCGACTTCAAATGCCCCGAATCGGTTGCCTTCATCGACGAAATTCCAAAAGGCCCCACAGGTAAGCTGCTGCGCCGGGCCCTTCGAGACATGTCGCACCCATGCGACAGCATCCAGCACCCGTCAGTGCAACCAGCCCCGTAACGGTTACCCATGGCCGCTGCTTCCTCAAACTACGTTTACGGCATCGACCCGCAGGAAATCGACCGGCTCGGTAACCTCGACGCGGTACACGGCCCGCCCTCCATGGCATGGCTGGCGGCAGCGGGTGTCGGCCAGGCAGCCACGCTGCTTGATGTCGGCTGTGGCGGTGGGCACATGAGCCGACGCCTGGCCCAGGCCTACCCAAACCTGCAGATTGTCGGCACCGATGCCAACCCGGCCATGGTTGCCGCCTGCCAGGGCCTGGCCAACGAGGCCGGCCTGGACAACGTACGGTATGTCGAAGCCAACGCGTACCACCTTGACGAACCATTCACCGAACGCTTCGACGTGGTCTACAGCCGCTTTCTAATGGCCCATCTCGACACGCCGCTCCAGGCCCTGAAAGCCATGGCCGCTGTGGCCCACCCTTCGGGCCGGTTGTTTGTGGAAGACATTGAGCTGTCGACGATGGCCTTCAACCCGTCCCACCCAGCCCTGGCCCGTGCCCGCGATACCATCCTGAAACTGGTCCGACTGCATGGCGGCAATGCCGACGTGGGGGCCCACCTGCCCACGCTGTGCCAACAAGCCGGCTGGCAGGCCCTCAACGTAGACCACTATGCCGCCGAGGAGCCCCAGGCAGCCGTCAAACGGGTATTGCCCCAGGTCTGGTGCAATGGTGATATCCAGACGAGCCTCCTTCGCCATGGCCTGCTAAACGAAGCCGACCTGGAGACGGTCGTGGTGATGCTTGAGCAACAGGTACAACAGACCACGGTAACCCTGCCCCTTGTCTGGCGAGTACACGGGACTTTGCCCCCGACTAACAACAGCCTACATGGCAATGGCTACCCTTAAGGCGGCCAGGTTTTTCTCAAGCACGTCCTGGGTAAAGGCCTCGCCTTCGGGCAACTCCACCGTCACGATATCCAATTGCCGCTCCTTGCCGTAATACGTGCCAAAAGAGCCCGGCGTGGCATAACCGATGTCGGCCTCAACAGGCATGCCGTTAACGGCCGCCATCGCCTCGGCCAACGCCTTGGCCGAAGGCGGCCCGTCGTAGTTAAGCACGTTATAGGGGGTATGCAGCGTAATCAGCCGTTTGGGCGCTAGTCGGTCAATCACCGCCATTAAAAAACACGTTTCCGGCTCGCTGGCCGGTTCGGGTCCGCCATAATACCGGGCTTCCTCCCCCTCGCGCGGGCCGGCCTGCCAGTTTTGGGCGGGGTAATTCCGGTTCAAATCGACCCCTCGGGCATTGGTTCGGGTTTGGGCCTGCAACCCATCCGGATTCAGGGCCGGAATAATGGCCACTGGCGCACCAGGAACCAGGGCGCCACGTTCCACCGCTTCAACAAACGCCTGGGCCAGCACCAACGCCTCCGGCTCGTCGCCATGAAACAGGCTAATAATCATGGTTTCAACGGATTGAGCTGAGAACCCGCCTTCGAACACCAGGGCCTGAACAGGCCGATTTTCAACAGAATAGCTGGCCATAAAAGGTTTCCAAGCCGTCAGGCCGGAAACGTCCAAATCAGGATTGGTATGGGGACTGCCCGGGGCGGGCATCGGCATGGGTGAAGGGGAAGACATCGGCATGGTACGGGGTAACCCGCGAACACTCCTTTCAAAACGGTCTCAAACAACCGCTTCAAAACTGTAAACCATTGGGGTGAGACAGCATTATAAAACTATTAATGGCATTGGCAACGCGGCCAATGCGCCTTATCATGGTAACAGCTTCTCTGATACAGTAGCGGTTGCGTGTCGCGCTGTCGACCACACGGGCTACCGGGGCAGATCCACCCCACCTGTTTTCCCTGCGTTATCCACTGGTTTTCGACCGGATTGACCTGAAGGACGGTAAACCCAATGAATCCAAGCGTCTTTTATATTGTGGCCCTTGTGGTTTTAGGCGGTTGCAGCCTGTTTTTTGCCGCGTTTTCGGTTTGGCTGGTGCACCAGTTAAAGCAGGCCATGCACCTGATGGGAACGACCAGCAGCGATGCGTTGCCCATACCCGCGCCGGTGCAATCCACGGTAGCAACCGATGAGGATCTTCTGAACCAGGCCACGGTGGATCAACTGACGCACAAGGTCTGCGACCTGCAGCGCAAGCTGGGGGGCATGGCCATGGGCCTGCACAAGGTGAACCACCAGGTGCAGCAGCTTTCGGCACAGCACCACGTGGCAGGCACCATGGTGCCCGTACAGGTTCAACAGCATACCAACGAAGACGGGGCCACCCATATTGTCATTGAGGTTCGCCCCGTCGACACCACCGCCATGGCTGCCGATCAGGCCGGACAGGCGGGGTATCGTTCGCCTTTTGACATCGACGAGTCACAGCTGCCCGAAGATCTGCGCGAAAAATTCCGGGCCTTTCATGCCGTGCACAAGGCCGTCATTAAACAGCGCCGCTTGCCGTCCCAAGAAGCCCCCGAACTGAACTAGGGGCCGCGCCGCGCGCGCGTGGCGCGTTACAACGATGGGCGGGCTCTGCCAGCAGCTACCGGTTCAAACCAGTTTGACTCGGCTATGTTGGGTAGCGCGTCAAAAGGATCCCAAGCCGGCGGTTTGTGGATAAGCCAGAACCGTTCATGAACCAGAACGGTTAAACCAAACAACGAGGCAAAATTCTGAGTCGTCCATACCACGTCGGAATGGCCGGAGCTGTAGTCATCACCGCAGATAATGCCGCCCGGCACCACCTTGCTGTACCAAAAGTACAAGTCGTTTTGATACCAAGGGTTGCTGTGTAGCCCGTCCAAAAACACCAAGCTGACAGATTGATCCGGCCAGCTCCTGAAATCGTGGGGGCTGGCTCCTTGCAACGCCACAATATTGTGGCAATCCCGGGTATTGGCCTTAAAATTCTCCAAGGACGGATGGACTTGCTCCAGATTGCTTACCCGGCCGTGGTCGCGATCCATGGGGGTATCATCTCCCAGCGTCACATTGGGCCGAGGCTTGTAACGGTGGATGTCCCAGATATCGATACAATACACCGTCACGCTCGGATCAACGGATTTGGCCCAGCAATAAGCCGAACGTCCGCAGTAGGAGCCAACCTCCACCATAACCGACTCCGGCGGTATTTTGGCAGCCAGTTTTTCAATGACCTGCAGTTGGCATTCAGGCATCCAACCTGGAATATCGAGATTGTACATAAGAGCCACTCCCAAAATACCCGGACAGGAACCAACGCCATTTAACCAGCTGGAACCCGGACACTTTAAACCCCATTATAAAAGACTCGCCCTAGACGACTAATGATACAAATAGAGGAGATTGGGGAAGCGGCGGCTTAGCCCAACACGCCTTCGAGCTGGGCCAGAATTTGCATAATTTGCTCGACCAGTGCAGCCAGGTCATCGGCTTCGGTCGTGTTGCTGCCGTTGCCCGTACCCGATACAGGCAGGGGGGTGGTTACCGGCTGCTGCGCCGCAGGGGTTACCACCGGCCGGCCATCGACCACGTCTTCGTCGTCGAAAATAACCACGGCCGTCGGTTGACCGGCTGCGTTGTACAACACGGCCACTTCCATCAACTGGTTGTCCACGTTCCAGTATTCGCGGCGAACATCGGCCCCGTCGGCACCACGAACAATGTCTCGACCAGCACCGGTACGGATGATATTGAGCTCACCTGGTGACGGTGGCACGTAGAACAGCTTGGGACTCCCGTCGGCGTTGGTATCGTTGGTTACAATAATGGTCGAGCCATCGGCATTCAACTGGTACGTATACGCTTCGTCGTTGGCGTGATCGATAAACACACCGTTGTAGTCACCACCGGGCACGGGGGCCGGGGCTGGCACGGGGGCCGGGGCAGGTACAGGAGCGGGCACGGGCGCCGGTACAGGGGCGGGTGTAGGGCTGGGTACAGGATTGGGAACAGGAATGGGATCAATACCGGCAAAGTCCGCCGTGGACAGCGTACCGCCAAAAGCCTCGTTCATATCGTTCACGTTTTTGGCAATGGCTTGCAGGGCCGTAATACTGCCGTTGCTCAGACGGGCATTGATAAAGTCGATAACCCCAGGCTCCAGCAACTGGCGGGCCGCAATTACGGCCGCACGGGTGCCTTCGTCCTGAATCTGTTCCGGGGGCTGCGGGTTTCGGTTCAGGAAACTGACCACCATTTGGCGGTTAATCTTGCTAAACCCGTTGGGGGCCCAAAGCTGGTTGCCGTTAACCCCGTCTATCAAAAACTGACGATACAGGGCATTGCTGAACAGGCCACCCTTGGTATTCAATTGCTCGAGCCCGGCCATGCTGATGTTAAAGTTGACGGCATCATTACCGGGGGCGGGTGCCGGGGCAGGTGTCGGGGTAGGCGATGGCACCGGGGCGGGGCTAGGCACACCGCCACCCTGGCCGGGCGGATTAATGGGCTGGCCGGTAAACGGGTTCGGGCCCAAGCCGGGTAGGTTGACCGTATCGTTGCC
>JAGQHJ010000095.1 GCA_020431915.1 Cyanobacteria bacterium HKST-UBA04
GCTCCTTCAGGCGCATCCACTCGGCGGGGTGTTCAATCAGGGCCAGCGTACCGTTGGCAATCAGGTTCATGGTGGTTTCGTGGCCGCCAAACACCATCAGCATGGCTGTGGCCACCACTTCGTCCGTAGACAGGTTGCCTTGTTCCTCGGCACCCACCAAGGCGCTAATAAGGTCGAGCTGCGGGTTTTCGCGCCGTTCCTCGATAAGGGGGCGCAGGTACTCGGCAAAGGCGGTAATGCCTTCGCAGGCAATTTCGCGGCGACGCGGTTCGTCGGCCCGAATAAAAAAGAAGGTGCCAATCTGCTCGGACCAGTGCTTGATCAGGTCGCGATCGAGGGCGGGGGCGCCCAGCAGTTCGAGAATGACGGTAAGGGGCACGAGGTAGGCGAAGTCGCGCACCATGTCAAAGGAGTCGCGGCCGTCGAGGTCGGCCAGCAGCTTTTTAACGATGGCCCGTACCCGTGGGCGGTACTGCTCGACGGACATCGGCGAGAAGCGGTTGTTAAGCAGGCGCCGAATACGGGTATGGTCGGGGGGGTCGAGAAAAACGGCCCAGTTGCCCACCATGTCAAAAATGGGGGCGTATTGTGCGCGTCCGCACGCACCAAGTTCCTGCTCGAGGCTGGCCATGCGGTTAGACGAAAACGTGTCGGCGTCGGTCAGGGCTTGCAGCACCTCGGTGTAGCGGGTCAAAATCCAGCCGCCCCAGCGTTCGTTCCAGTGTACGGGGTCTTGTTCGCGCAGATGGCGGTAGTAGGTGTGGGGGTCTCCCATTACCTCGGGGGTCATCAGGTCGTCGCAAATGGGGTGGGCGTTCATCGGGGCCGGGTCCTTCTTTATTCCTGTTTTCCCTAAATCCTAAAGTCCGTAGTGCCGGGGGCGTGTCTTTAGTTATACTGTGAACACGCGTCTCAAAGAAGCCGGTGCCCCAAACCCCGCTTGGGACGTTAAAAACAGGGCCTTTAGCCCCGCATGTGCTTTGAGCAATGGGGCAAGAGGGCGATGGGGCAAGAGGCAGGGGACATGGGGCAGGGGCAAAAAGACGCCCGGCGCAATTGGGGGCATCGCCGCAACTTTATTTAAGCAGTGGGTATGGCAACCTGTTGTGTACAACCTGGTGTGTGCAACCCCCTACGCTCTGGCAAGAAAGGTCCCCGTCCACATGGTATCAATTCATCCGGTTCAGTCTTCCCGGTTTGGGGCCATTTATGTGCTGCCCATGCAAAAGTACCCCGAATACTTTGCCCGCCCGACCGATTTTGACCCGACCAACGACCGGCAGGTGGCCGCGTTTGCAACCAAGCTGTATGCCGCCACGCAAGACCCGGCGTTTATGTACCCGAAGGGGAAGCAAACCACCCCGCATTTTGACGAGGCCCGAACGTTTATTGATATTGACGGCCAGCGGAACCTGAGCGACGTGTTTGCCCACCCCAACGGCCCGCACCGGCAAGGGTACATTACCCTGGTTACCGACACACGCACGCCCGATATGGCCGACTTGGCCAAAAAACCGCTGGCTGGCCTTGGCGGCACCAGCATTATTGACGCGTATTTGGTGGGAAATTTAGAACCCTTTAAGGCGTTTTTACGGCAGCGCCAAGCCGACGGCCGCATTACCTACATCAGCTAGCAGTGGTGTGCAGACCGCGTGCCGATTAGCCGTGGTCGGGGATGTCGGGCTCTACCAGGTGGGCGAGTTGATTGAGACATTCTTGCCAGCCCAGGTAGCATGCTTCGGCAGGAATAACGTCTGGTATACCGGCCTGTGTGATGTTGACTTCCGTTCCGCAGGAGAACGGTTTTAGGGTAACCGTTACCAGCAGTTCTCCTGGCAGGTTAGGGTCATCAAACGTGTCTGTATATTGAATACGCTGATGGGGTACAAGCTCAATGTATTCGCCGCCAAAAGAGAGGCGATTGCCCGTGGTGAAGTTAATGAAGGACAGTTTAAACGTGCCCCCCACGGTGGCTTCCATGTGATGAACCTGGGCCACGAAGCCGTAGGGCGGCAGCCATTTGGCCAGGGCGTCGGCTTCCGTAAAGGCGCGGTATATTTTTTCAGGGGTTGTTTTAAATACGCGGTGAAGCTGGATGGTGTTGGGCATGGTGGTTATGCACCTTTTCTTGGGCGGGGGCAACTTATGGCGTTGGGGCAACCGACGGCTGAGGCGTAACAGGGCGTAACAGTGCGTAACGACGTAACGGTATTATGCGGCTGATAATAGCATGGACAACCCGCCTGGTAACGGCTGGCGGATAAGGGCGTGGCTTGATAAGATTAACTTAAGGAACACGGGGGTAGGGTCTATGGTTAGATAAAGGTTCTACCACAGTGCGTTTAAACGGAAGGAGTTTTGGAATGAGTCTCACAGTTCGTCCGAGCAACCCGGCTTGGCCTGGGTTTGGCGCGATTTACAAGACAACGGTACTTAAGAGAACCGAAACAGCCTTGGAAATGAAGCTGGGTTCGGGCGACCCCGGGCAGTCGCCGCTGACACCGGCACAGTTGAAAGCGGACAAGGTGTATTTTACGCCGGAACCTGAGGTGAAGGACTTGGGCTACGGCCCCGGCTTTTTGCGCCTGCGCCCCCGAGGCCAAGCCACGCCGGCATATTTAACCCAGCCGGGACCCGACGGTACGGCTACCCTGACGACGGGTTGCGACAGGCCCCCGTTGGAGGCCATGGACGAGGCCGTTTTACGTGCGCAATCGGCCTACACCCACCAGCAGAGACGGGGCGGGCGAAAGCGTATGGGCGGGGTGCAGGAATCGCCCACCCCGGACGATCGGTTTAGACGCGGCCGGTTGGGCGATGACACGGACAGCGCCTACCACGGCTCGGACGACCGTTGGGCGGATGACATGGATCGGTATGGCCGAGGCCCGACGGACACGGGTTTAAGGGATAAGACCCCCCGGCCGTTGGCGGCGCCGCGCCGAAACAAAAACCCGTTTGCATCGGTTTCGGTCCCCACCCGGTCGGTCTTAAGCATGTAGGCCGCGCGCCTACCCTATTTGCGCGCGTGATTTGCCCCCCGAAATGGGGGCCAATTAAAAGTAGAGAATTTTGTTTAAATAGGATGAGTTTCATTGCTGTTAACGCTTGATGCCCTTTAAACGGCAAGCGTATGTTTGCAACAGCACCCGGTATACCGGTACAGTAGGCGTATGAAATCCTGTAACTTTCGCTTTAACACCAGCTATACCTCACTGCCTGTGTGTTTTTTCTCCATGACTGAACCAGAGCCTGTGGTGTCGCCTAATGTCGTTATTCTGAACGAGGCGCTTGCAGCGTCTATGGGGCTTAATTTTTCCGGTTTAACGATTCATGAGCAAGGGGCGTTATTTTCTGGCAATCGCTTACCCGAGGGATCAACGCCTTTTTCACAAGCCTATGCAGGGCATCAGTTTGGCCACTTTACATTGTTAGGCGATGGGCGTGCCCACCTGTGGGGCGAGCATGTGACCCCGGATGGCCAGCGGCTTGATATTCAATACAAAGGGTCGGGCCGCACGCCTTATTCACGGCAAGGCGACGGTAAAGCCGTTCTTGGGCCGATGTTGCGCGAGTACATTATTTCTGAGGCGATGCATTATTTGGGTATCCCAACCACGCGTAGCCTAGCCGTGGCCACCACCGGTGAGGCTGTGATGCGCCAAACCATGTTGCCTGGCGCCGTGTTAACCCGGGTGGCTCGTTCTCATATACGGGTAGGTACTTTCGAATTTGCAGCCACTCAGCAGAACAAAACGGTGCTTGGTGCACTGATGGATTACACCATCGAGCGACATTTTCCTGAATGCTTAGACCAACCTAATAAAGCGCTGGCGTTGCTGCAAGCCGTTCTAGAGACGCAAGCGAATTTAATCGTGCATTGGATGCGGGTCGGGTTTATTCATGGCGTGATGAACACGGACAATATGGCTTTGTCTGGTGAGACCATTGATTATGGGCCATGCGCATTTATGGATACGTATGACCCCCATACCGTGTTTAGTTCAATTGATCGTCAGGGTCGTTATGCCTATGCCCACCAACCTAGAGTTGCGCAATGGAATTTGGCCAGGTTTGCCGAGACGCTGCTGCCATTAATTGATGAGGACGAGCAACGGGCCATTGCCTTGGCCGAAGAAACCATCAATCAGTTTCCTAAGCTCTACCAGGATAAATGGCTGGCCATGATGCGGTCCAAGTTGGGGCTGTTTGGTAAAGATAGCGATGATGAGTCGCTTGTGTTTGATTTGCTTGATTGGATGCACAAGAACCAAGCTGATTACACCAATACATTTCGTGACCTTAGCCCATTAGACCAGCCTTTTGGCACCCTTTATGAACAACCCCAGTTCAACGACTGGTGCCGTCGCTGGCACGTTAGGCTTGAAAACAACAACGCGCCGTTAACGTTGTCTATTAGCCTGATGAAGCAGTCGAATCCAGTTGTTATTCCACGCAACCACCAAGTTGAACAGGCTCTGGAGGCTGCAGATACAGGCAATCTTGGTCCGCTTTATGCGTTGTTATCGGTGCTTCGAGAGCCCTACACCCAGACAGACCAGACCAGACCCTATCAAGCTCCACCTGAACCGAGTGATCGGGGTTATCAGACGTTTTGTGGCACTTGATCTACCATTCTGTTGTTGGGACTACTTTAAACTTAATCGCTTGCCTTGTCAGGAAATAGGCCCCTTACCCCACTCTCTACTGATGAATGGATCTTCTTTTGGGGGGCGGTCACTCAAGCAAGTCATTTAGGTCTTTATCGCGATACATCCTTATCTAGCTCCATTTCAAATATCCTCATGGAGTATAGATTAAGTCATGAGCGGACAAAGCCCATTAAGGGTTCAAAGTTCTTCCCGTCTGCCGCTTTAACAGCCTGGACATAGCGCTCTCGAACAGCTGGGTCCGAGAGTATGGCATCACCTTGATGATCGCCTGTCCCCCAGGTAAAAGGCGGGCATTTTAACTGCTCCAGAAGCAAATCTGCCATCATTCTAGCCAAGCGGCCATTACCATTGGGAAATGGGTGAATATAAGTAATGCGGTGATGTAACTGAGCAGCGATTTCATCATGGGTTAAGCCATTATCTTGTTCCAGCCAATAGGCCACATCATCAAACATTTTTTTTACTTCAGTGGGAATCTGATGATAGGGAACACCAATATTGAGTTCCTTTCGGCGGAACTGCCCTGCCCATTTCCAGACTTGGCCATACATTTGCTTGTGAAGCTTCTTTAAAAAGGCTTCTGTAAGCAGGTTTTTATGTTTTCGGCCTAAAGCCCAGACTCTTGCGTCCAGAATGTTTGCTTGTTCTGCGGCATTCAGCTCATGACGAAAGGTAATATGGCCCGGAATCAAGCCTTCCTTGTCCTCTTCGCTCAACTCGGTGGAATCCGGTGGTGTATCGAATAGATCGCTCATGGCATCATTCCTCGTCCCAAAGCCGGCTTCGTTTATCATCCAGCAATTTATTGACGAGTTTTTCTAACTGAACTGCTTGTTCATCGGGCAATGGCGTTTGATCTTCCAGGGCCATAGTGTGTTGGGTTTGGATCAGTAAGGTTTTAGCCTTTTTTCGGGCCTGATCTTGAACCATCTGGGTTAAGGGTTCTTTTGGGATCAAGGCATAGACGAGTTGGCAGTTGAGGGCATTGGCCACTTTTTCGAGTGTATTTAGCGTCAGGCTGCCATTTAGTTCATTTTTTTCAATGTCTTTTATCCAAGATTTGGAGACGTTGATTCGTCTACCCAATTGCTCTTGGGTCATACCCAAGGCCTTTCGAATGGCAAAAACCCACCCTTTTTGGGGTGTTTTAAACGTCTCAGGTTTAGGCCAGGCTTTAAATCGTTGGTCTAGGAGCCTTAAGCTATCGTCGTAGAGTGCCATAAAAGTAAATCTATATATTTACTTACTTTAATAAAAGTTAGCATATATATTTACAAAAATCAATAAAAGTAAGTAAATATACGTATAAAAATGGGTTGATTCAATTCAATAAACATAGTTTAACTGTGCTTATTGGATTGGCGATTTCACGGCGGGACGCTTTACGGCTATATTCGTAGTACAGGTATGGGATATCGGATTTTGAAAAGTTAAGTAAAGATGGCGTCATAGTGTTGGTTTGATTAAGCTCGATCTTGATCGGTTTAGCTGTCTACACAATTTTGAAAGGGTATCGATGCCACACGACAGGACACATTAGTTTACAAAATGACAAAAATATATATAAAAACACCTTAATAAGTATATGCTAGCTGTATTCTTTACATATTTTAGAGAGGGAGAACAACTCTCGGTTAAGGAGTATAACCCCTATGGATTATTCATCGTATTTCGCTATGCCCCCCGTTTCGTCCAGCCCCTCGAACTACACTATAACCGCCTTATCGCCGAGCACTTATGAGAATAGCTCAGCCTACGATTCGTCTTATACCATGCCCTCACCCTCCAGTAGCGATCTCTATAACGCCACCATGGATTTAAGCGCGATGAGTGGTGATGGCAACGACACCATGGAAGCAGATGATGATACGATGACAAGCCCGTCGCCGACTACCACTTCGCCATCACCAACAATGGCTTCTTCGCAAGTTGCCCCACCACCGCCAAGCGATTCAGGATTTGTGGATAACACCAACAATTTTAGGTTTCGTGGTGATGTGAGTCATGTGTTTAGAACTCGCTTTAATATCGCTAGAGAACGTGCAAGGGCAGCATTGCCAGATGTTGACCGTGCCAAAAGGTACTTTGATACTTTTTTAACCGATTGGCGCGGCCAAGAAGGCGAGTTATGGGATTATTATTATGCAGATATAGCTAGAATAAATCGAGAAAGAACAGAACTACAAGAACTTACAGCGAGAAATGCTTCTGAAGACGAAATAAAACAAGTGAAAAGAAACATCAGCTTTTTTACGAGGCGCAGTCATCAAATTCTTTATGTGCTTGATGCCCTAAACGCTGATTTAGGCATGTCATGGTTGGAACGTGAGATCCAAAAAGAAAAAGACATGATTGATCCGTCAGCAAGATACGAAATGCAACTGCCAGTAATAACACAGTGAGTAATATACGCTTGATTATTTGTCCCCTACACCTCCCCTGTTGACCCGACAACCACAGTCGATGTATTGGCCAGTATTACGCCACCGTCAGATCTGTCGAATTTGTTTCCGATTCTGTCTAAAAACATGCTCACCCTTGAGCAGTAAGTTATTATGCCGGTACCGCCGGTACTGGATTTCTAGAGATGCCGGTAGTGCCTTATAAGGAAAAGCCTATTCTTGAGCTTTTCAATTTCTAGGCTGATTACCCACTCGATTTGTTACCAAGCCTGCCCACCATCTATCCTGTCACCATGTCTGGGTAAACCTCTCCCGATCTTACAAAGCCTGAATCCATCATAAAATACGGTCTGTAATCAAATTTAACCTTGAATGGTTTTGATAGTATCACCAATGTCTCATGGCCTGAACAACTTCGTCTTCGGTGGTTTTGCAGTAGTCGCGGGTAGTCTTTATGTCCGAGTGGCCACAGGCCATCTGAAGCATGACTGACGGCCCCCCGAAATGGGGACCAGTTAAAAGTAGAGGATTCTGTTTAAATGAATGCAGGAAGGAGTCCTCGAATGAAAAAGAGTCGGTTTACCGAAGACCAAATAGTACGGTTGCTGCGTAAGCACCAGAACAAGGAAAAGACGGCGGACGAGCTGTGCCGGGATGCAGGTATTAGTCAGGCCACGTTTTACGCCTGGAAGAAGAAGTATGGAGGCATGAGCGTGTCGGAGGCCAAACGCCTGAGGCAGCTGGAGCAGGAGAACGGCCGATTAAAGCGGCTGTTAGCCGAACGGAGCCTAGAGCTGGATTTGCTGCAGGATGCGCTAAAAAAGATCTAAGCCCGCTAAGGCGACGGGTATTAAGGCGACGGCTGCTGGAGACACAACGCTTGTCCCAGCGCCGCTGCTGTGCCTTGGCGGGCTTAAGTCGAAGCGCCAAAGATGGTAAACGGATTATGGAGAACGAGCAGTTGTTAACACGCATGGTTGAATTGGCAAAGAAATACATCCGGTTTGGTTATCGTCGGATTCACGGTATTTTAACCCGGCAGGAAGGCTGGCAGGTGAATGTGAAACGGGTGCATCGGCTGTGGAAGCAGGCGGGCTTACAGGTTAGAAAACGTAAACGACGACGACGAAAGCCGTCGGACACCCTTACCCTTATTCCCTTACGGGCCAAGTCCCCTAACCATGTGTGGACGGTGGACTTTGTCTACGACACCCTGGCCAGTGGTCGTAGCATC
>JAGQHJ010000096.1 GCA_020431915.1 Cyanobacteria bacterium HKST-UBA04
CCAAACACCGATGCCAGCCAGAGAACGATGGGCGGCGTCCCGGCCAAAACTTTGGGCGAGAGCATGGCCACCGACGGATCAGGCCCCGCCCAAGAGACAAAGGGCAGCTTCAGGGCCACGGGATAGAGGGGGTTAGAAAAATAAGGCGGCCCCTGATGCAACCACATATTCTTGAGCAGGGGAAAGTACATCACGGGCAGCAGCAGCAACAGGCAAGGTACGTACCGGGTTGCCAACCACCACGCCCAGGCCTGCCAGGTCGCCTGTCGCTGCCGTTCAAGCACCGCCAGCCACAGGGCCACGGCAGCGGTCAACCCCAGCATCAGGTGCAGCAACCCAAACTTGGTGTATACGGCCCCGGTTACCCCCACCACAATACCCACCAGATACCCCCGAAACACCCCAACCCTCTGCCGAGGGCCTGATCGCCCCTTGAGCAACTGCCGCCCCAGATCGGTGTCGTAGTGGATCAACACAGCCGCCATGGCCGACAGGAAGGCCACGGTTACAAACACCCCGTAGGGCAAGTCCACGTATGTCCACACCGAGTGGCCCACGAACAGTGGTATGGCCATCAGGCCAAAGGTGGCCCACGTCCATGGTACCGAAAAGCGTCGCCATAAAAAGAGCGACAGCCCCAAGGCAAACCCCCAACCCACCAGGTTGGCGCTTTGTATACGTCCCGTCACACGCCAAAGCAGGGCTTGCAAGGCTTCGGCCAACATCGGGTACCCATCAAAGCGACTGGCAATCAGACGGTCAAAGGTGTAGTCGGCCTCGCTCACCAGGCCGGCCAGCCGCCCGGCAAAGGGCAGGTGATACCACAGCGAGTCATAAGTGGTATCGAGCTGGCTGTAGCCCTTGACTGCCAGCCCACCCCATAGGCTCAACGCCACGACAACCAGTATGCCCTGGCACAGGACAGGCAGGCCCCCGAATGCATGCCAGTCTAAACCGATGCCAGAACCCTGGCCCCAAAGACGAGGACCACGGTTACCCAATAGGGACTTGAAAAACGTGAGAATTCTCAATATAATAACAGACGTGTCCACTCATACCGTATTTCCCATGATGCCACAACCGTGGGGACCTTGATGATGGTTTATGTTACGGCTTTGCCAGCTGCTCGTTTTGGCTTAATCGAGTCGCGGCGGTTCTACGGGCCACCCGATAAGCCCGAACAGGAGACTATTTGGGCCGAAGGCCATTTTTCGCGCCGGGGCGCCGAGGATCCACGCGACCGGTTTGATCCCTACTACAGAGCCAACGACCCGACAGAATTCAGCGCCAACCGCAACCGCTTTACGGCCACCGCCCGGTATGCCGACCAGCACGACCGGTTTGAAGCTACTTTCCACCTGCCCCACCACCTTGACATTCTCGTGGGCATGGATGGCGACATCCGGCCGGGTGCCCCCATTGCCGCCCGTCATCCTAAGGTGCGCCCAAGCGACGGCTCAGAACACCTGCCCGTGGATCAAGGGGCCCTGCTTCAGGAAACCGCCCGGCTAAAAAACCTGCTTGATGGCGATATTGCCCGAAAACTTTCGGAGGCACGGCACTGGTAAGTCCAGCACGACGGGGCAGGGGTGAAAAAACCACAAAACTATGTTTTTATAGTATTAGATGCGCCGGGACAAGCCGGCCCAATCAAAACGCCAATCACAACGAGGTGTTGTCTGATGAAACCGCTTATTCTACCCCTTCATAACCGGTTTGCGTGGCTTAAGCTGGCTTTGGCCGCTGCCACCTGTGCTGCCCTGTTGTGGGTCGCCCCCAGTCTCAGCAATGCCCAGGTGGCCATTCCCGATATCCCCCCCAACATGCAGCCGGGGGCCATCCATAACCACAACCTGCAAAGCATTAATATCCGTGCCAACCACCCGGAACTGGTGGGCCCTGTCACGGGCAACCCGGCCCGGTTTGGCCCGCCCCAGCCCACCATCGAGTATGAACCCGACGACGGGCTCCTGCTTCAAATGATTGAAACCGAAGACGGGCACGTGGAACTCAAACGCGACGGCTTCGACGTCCTTATCAAATAACCCCGAGATCCGCGCCCACCCCCCGCACTGCACCACGTTTCACCGACACGCAGGTGTATCCACACGCCTAAAAACGGCCCTCTACAAACGTGCCCACAGCAAACACCGAATGGTGAGGCGCGTCTAGGGGATTCATATTTCTTAAGAAATTATTAACAAGCCAGAGTATTTTGTTTTTATATATATACCTACTGCTTGTCTTGCGCAGCCTGCTTATTTCATCCCCCACCTACAGAGAGCCGCCTCGGCTATGGCTGTAAGCTGCCCCGTGGGCAGCCACCAAGCCTCTGGCGCACAGACACAGACAAAGATCCCACCCCTATAACGCATTGGCACGTGCTTGACGGTAACATATCGCCGTTTGAATACGCACGCGCAAGCGGATATCGATCCTGCCAAACACGCTTAAACACCATCCGGGCCTGAGCATCCTGAACCTGAGCATTCCGGATTTCAACCAATAACCCCTCTACCCCGCAATAACCTGTTGTTTCGCCCGCTATACTCTGTACTCTGTCGACTCGTGCCTTACCCTAATTAAGGCACTTTTTTTTGCCCAAATTTAGCGCTCACCCCAACTTAGGCAGCTTCCAGGCCATCGCCCGCCAAGGCCGCAATCAAATCGGGGAACTGGTTAACCAGCAGGGATTCCATGGTTTTGTTGTCAATCTGATAGAGGGCCACCAGCAGCGCCTTGTAGGGCAGCATACTGACAAACTGTTCCAGTTGGCTTTTAGGCAGCAAATTAAACAGCTCGACCAGCGTCGGCTTGGGCATACTGTTAACCACCTTCATCAGCTCGCCACGGGGCAGGGCCATCAGCAATTGGGGATCTTTCTTGGTGACCTGGTAGACAAACTCCAGGAAATGCTCCTGGCCCATCTTACGCAGCCCGTTCATCAGTTGCAGCTTGTCGAGCTCCCGGAACATACCCAGCAGTTCCGGCTTGTTGAGCTGGGTCGTGTCGCTACCCGTAATATTGGTCATCAGCCGTTGCAGCTCTTCGCGCGGCAAATGCTCCAGGCCATTGACCATTTCGCGCACATTCAGGCGCTTGTTGGCCACAATGGAGAACAACACCTTGGCCTTGAACAGGGCCAGGAACTTTTTAAGGGGGATGGTATGCAGGATCATCTTCAACAGCATGTCCTTGGGCAGGCTGCCAATAAGGCGCACCAGCAACATCTTGGGAAACAGGCGCATGGCCAGCAGCAGCTGCTCCTTGTTTAGGTAGGGTACCAGCGCCCGCAGCGTGCTGCCGCGCATCATCCGCAAAAAGGTAAACTTGTTGGCCGACAACCCAATTTTTTTAAGCTGCTCGGTCGGGCTGTTGCCATTGCTGCGCGACAAGTAGGCCACGTTGTTGTTTTGGCCGTCAACGCCCTCGACTTCCCCGTTTTCATCGGGTTCGGCATACCGGCTCATCGACCATGCCCCCTTGGCCTTTTTCGATTCCCAGCTGCGGGCCTTGGCACAATGGCCGGCGTTGAGATTTTTGACATTGAAGCGCTCCAGCCCCAGCTGGCGCAGGAAGTAGTACGCGGTATCGTTGCTGATGGCATCTACTTTCATAGGCGTGATACGTCATCCTCGACAAGGTCTCGACAGCAGTGGCTCACCGTATGGGGGTGTCTCTGCCCAAGTGAAACAGGGCCCGTAAAACAGGCACGACAAAAGACCGCACCGCCGTGGTGGGGTGGCTGCAATGGCTTAGGCGCACGGTCATTGGTATGGCTGTAAAACGTATCGGCAGGCCAGGCACGGGGCGTGAACCAAAGGCGCCAGTTTTTACATGTTGTTACATTTAAAAATCAAAACTATGAATTTTTAACAATAGCCCGGCTTTTCAGCGTTTTTTATTTGCGCGTTTTAAACTTTTGTGCTAAATAAGAATTAAGTCTAAGATGATGCCTTGATTAAATCTTTTCTCTCTTGCTTCTCTTCTCTTACTTCTCTTCTCATTGATGACGACAGGATGATAGTCTGTCGTCTTTTATTTTCCAGGGGGGGTTGAGAAAAACCATTGCCCCATCCCGTGCTGTTTCTTAGGCTGATAGGGTATCGATGCCCCGCCTTGCGCGACTGGTTTCAAGAGAGGGCTGCCTTGTCTGGCCATGGCCAACCACCTGATTAACAACCGAACGGATCGCCGGCACCTGAAGCAAGCCGCCGATATCGCCCACCAAGTGTGCCACACCTTGATCGACACCCTGGAGCCGGGCATGGCCCTGAGTGCACTGGAGCAACAGGCCAACCGGCTGCTGGCGCAACAGCAGAGCTCGGCCCCGTTCAAACGCTTTGATGAGTACGGCTACGCCATTTGCGTGTCGATAAACGACGGTATCGTCAATGGGCCGCCCTTGGCAGAGATTACCCTGACCGAAGGCGACGTGGTCAGTATTGCCGTGGGGTCGGAATACCGTGGATTGCACGGCAAGGCCGCCCAAACCAGGGTGCTTAGCGATCATCCGCCCAGCGATGTGGTTCAGCTGCTAGAAGGCACGGCAGCCATCTTCGACAGCTTTCCCACCGACCGCTTCTCAAGCCTAAACGCGTTGATTGCCTACCAGCAAACCCTGATTGAGGATACCCATGGGCTAACCCTGCTGGCCAAAACCGGCGGCTGCGGCATCGGCAAGCAACTGCACCAGTTCCCACCGGTTCCCAACCGCCTTGAGGAACTCGACATTACCGTTCCGTTTGAGGAGGGCATGGCGTTTACCCTGATGCCCATGACCTCGCTAGGACCTTCCAAAGAGTGGTTTTTAGCCGACGATGGCTGGACATACCTGACCCAGGACGGGGCCTTGGCTGCCCACGTCGGCCACATGATGCTGTATACGGACGGCTGCCTGACCCGGCTCAATTAAAGGGGACACAGCCCCTCCCCCAATGCCCCCTGCCTCCGGCAAACTGTGTTAAGCGACCAGCGGCGGACCATCGCCTTTAGCGCTCTAATATATTCAAACTGGCACAGGATGTTATTTCCAATAGATGTCTTCTGTCTAAATACTGGCCTGGTGTGTAAAAATAAGCGTTAAAGCATTGAATGGCCGACAGGCCCTGACTATCATAGAAACAAGTTACAGGCAGTGCTACTATAACAAGCTATTGAGCGGGGATATTATTTCAACAAACAGGCCACCCTATGATCCCTATCGCCATGCCTCTTTTTGACCCGCCCCCTACCCGGCACCCGGCCCAAAAAGCGGCTTCCTCAAGTAACCGTAATGTCTCGTCAAATAAAAGGTATACCGTGATCGATACCGTCACCGTCCCCAGAACCGACGAACAGGCCCAGATTATGTCGGTATTAACCGACATCCACCAGCGCCTGATGGTTGTCGGCCATGGCCACCTGCCCAACGATTTCCCCGAACTGGGCAATACCAAGCCAGAGTATTTCGGCCTTTCCCTGATTACCCGCACCGGCCACGTGTTTGATGTTGGGGACTACGACATCCCCTTTACCCTGCAATCGTTGTCTCACCCGTTCCTGTTCAGCCTTGCCCTGGATGACTGGGGTCGAGAGTTAGTGTTGAACTACGTCAATATACGCCCAAGCAACGGGACCACGCTTCACCAGCTTGAAACCACCGGCTACCTGCCGGAAAATCCACTGGTCCGGTCGGGCGCCCTGGCCATTGCCGGCCTGGTCAACGGCGACAACCCCACGGAACGGCTGAACCGCATTATTGATCGCTACAGCCAATACGTGGGCCATAAAATCCACGTTGATATTTCCACGTTTATGTCCAGCCGGCAGCGCAACCACCACCTGCGTGCCCTGGGCCACTTAATGATTAACGCCGGCCTGGTGGACCAAACCCGCCTCGACGAGATTCTGGATTTGTATCTGCAGCAGGCCTCGGTATTAACCACCGGCCATGACCTGGCCATGATGGCCTCGACGCTGGCCAATGGTGGCATCAATCCCATCACCCGGCGCCGGGTGATGAACGCCGAGCATGTAAAAGACGTACTGAGCGCCATGGCCATTAGCGGCATGGGGCACCAAAGCAGCACCTGGTTGTTTAACGTGGGCATGCCTGCCACCAACAGTGTCAGCGGTGGCCTGCTGGCCGTTATGCCCGGTCAGTTCGGCGTGGCCATCTACTCGCCCCTGCTCGACGAGGAAGGATTAAGCATCCGGGGCCGGATGGTCTGCGAAGAATTGTCACAACGCCTCGACTGCCATATGCTCAGCGGTTTACCGCCGAATCAAACCCTGACCGATCTGTTGGCCAACCCCGTCCCGGCCCCGTCCATGGCCCCAGCCAGCCCCATGGCACACACGGCCAGCAAGCCCCCGGGCCTGCAAGGCGACGACACGGAACCGGTCATTATCCCGCTGCTGGAAAACGACCTGTTTGCCCAGGTTTAAGGTTTAAACCGGCTCCACCCGAAAGACCTGTACCGGCAACACGCCTAGGCAATGGCGGCCCCGGAACCACAAGCACTGAGGTGCTGCACAAAATAGGTGAAATTCGGGGCCACGTACTGCTGCTCAAGCTGCTTCATTTCGGTTTCGCTAATGCCTTCAGGCTGGCCGGGCTTGTGTTGGGTAATAAAGAAAAACTCCTTGCTGCCCTGCAGATAACGCCGATCATCGTCATCCGACGGCCCGACATTGGGCTGGGTCATGCCGTGGCCAATCCAGCTGCTGAACCCTTCGACCCGAACCAGGCTGGGGTTTAGACCCTGGGCTTGGGCCTGCTGACGGGCGACCTGGGCAAAACGGGCCATCTCGACGTAGGCCTGCCGGATCTTGTCGGCCTGAGTAATACCCTGCGCCTTCTCGGCCTGGGTGGCCGGCTTGACGACGATAAGGCGGTCGACACGGTAGCGCGACGGATCGCCCATGGCGGCAAAGGCCTGAGGCGGTGCCTCGACAAAGCGACCCGTCACGTAGGGCAGTTCGCGTTCCATCTCGCCAGTGTTGTCATCGGTTGCCACGACAACTGCCACACGTTTAACGTACGGGTTAGCGTTGTCGGCCTTCCGCCACGATTGCGGCTGGGCCCGGTTGGGCGTGGATACGGCCTGCTCCAGGTGCGGGATGGGCGGATAATCAGGGACCTCCGGGTCCTGCCGGTGCTGGCTGGCAGAGATGAAAAGCGGGTTGGCTTCGTAGGCATCGATGGCCATATCGAGGCTGGGCTGCTGGGCCAGGGCAGTGACGTAGTTGGCCAGGCCCGGCGAAACGGGATAACAGTTGCCTGCCCCCAAACCACCGTAGTTCTGGTCACAGCAGGCAATAACCCGTACGTTGGCCGGGTGCCTCACGGCAATACCGGGATGCTCAGGACTAAGCTTGGCCGCCTGCACCTCCTGATGATAGGCCGGCAGCAACCGCTGCATCATGTCCGAAACCGCATGGCAGTTTGGGGTAATGGCCGCGTAGACCTTGCTCCAATAGGTATTTAAGGCCTGGTGGGCCTGCCGAACCTGGTCGTATTGCCCCTGCAGGGCTGGCGGCAACGAGGCCACGAACGGCAACACCCATGGCGGCACCTGCTTGGCGCAAAACAAATCGACCATGGCCTTTCGGGTGGGGGCTTCGGGTGACAAGCCCAGACAGGTGCGCAACGGCGTGTCAATGGCTTTCATGAACTTACCGACCACCTCCATTTGCGGCCGCGTCGCCTCGCTGGCCGCGCGCATAGGTACCAACAGATCCTTCTGCATTTGCTGGATCTGCCGGCTGACGGCCACCGGCGGCATGGGCATGGCATTGACGGCGTTGACGGCGTTGACAGACAAGGTCACAGCGGTGCTACCAGGTTACGAACAACACCGTATTAAATCCCCTCAAGCCCCGCTTATGCGGCAAAGCCGGGCATGGGCGACGGAAAATGTCACAAACTCGTTACACGAGCAGGCGCTTAACTGCCCTCTGGGCAAGGCTTAAAGCTGGGCTGATGGGTACGGGCCTTGTAGGCCTCGTAGGCAGCCGCAATAGTGGCGGCTTTTTCCGTAACAATAAAGCGCTCGTGGTTGATCAGTGTCACCACCGTGTCGGGGGTTTCTTCCACGGTCATAATCTGGTCCGGGTTCACAAAGAACCGGCTGCCGTTGATACGGGTCAGTTCGATCATGACGTCAGGGTCCCATGGACCGACTCGTCCGGTGTCACCGGGCCACTGCCGGACTTGTCAGACTTGTCGGACTTGTCG
>JAGQHJ010000097.1 GCA_020431915.1 Cyanobacteria bacterium HKST-UBA04
ATACCGGGGAAAAATGGAACTATGATAATCATCAGCTATTGAAACGCCACGCCAGACAACAAGGTCGGGCGTGGCGTTTCGCCAATCGGTCAATCTTTTTCGGAAGACGGTTAATGGGTGGTCGGCATCTGGCTGTGGTGCGGAAACCATTCGTTGGCCCATGCCTGCATGGCATCCAACGCCGGACGCAGGGCCTCGCCCTTTTCCGTCAATTCGTATTCCACCCGAGGCGGAATCGTCGGGAACTGATGGCGGTCAATAATGCCATAACGCTCCAGGTGCTTTAAACGGGCCGACAAGGTCCGGGGCGAAATGCCGTTAACCTGGGCTTCGAGCTCGACGAAACGCTGGCGGCCTTTTTGACAAAGAATCTGGATAATTTGGAACGAATACTTGTCGCCAACCAGAGCCATAGCCCGATCAACGGGGTTTTCAATCTGGTGAATCTCATCGTTAATGAGCCGGTTAAGCTCGGAGACTCTATCCAAGGTTTGTTTAACCACTCCGACAGTCCTTCTTTTTATTAGTCGCCACGGCACGCATTGCATAAAGGTTGCATTGGGAAGACCGTGTGGGCGACTTTTCTACTTTACTATTGATAGTATAACGTCTAGACAGTAATACTTCAACCATTCAATAAAACCAGGTTGGCCACAGACATTTTTAACCAAACCGGCCTCGCCCAAAGACAGGGCATATATTAGGTTGAGACGATTGATGAGCCGCCCTCTTTAAACCAATGCCCCTTAGTGTCTGTGCCTGGCAGTCGTCTAAACAATGGACCCAGGGCGAACGCCTGCAGGCTGTATTTAGAACACATCGGTCATTAGCTTCAATCAATACATTAAGTATCTGTAGCATAAACATTCCCGCCTGGGCAGACCTTGAAACGAGGGCTGCGCAAAACTGCTTAATATTCGGCCCGTTATTCCCCCCTCCGATCCGGTTTTTTTCATCAGAACCAGCGGTTAACACCCCATGGTGTGTAACAGATTTGTGATAATTTTCAAACTTTGACGCAATGGGGGCTTGAAAACGGGGTTTATTCGCGTATAATTTTCGTACTACCTAAGGTTAGTAATACCGACACACAACTGCCACAAACCCGTCGGATACGGCCCGGTAACCCCATTTAGCCCACACACACATCAACAGAAACCATAGGTTTGTTATAAAACCCGCCAATGATTCAACCCGTTCAGCCCAGCTTTGGACAATTGAATGTCACCCACTGGCACCACAGCATTACGCGCGACGACAACCGTCCCCTGCACTCGCGCCTGCTCGTCCGGTTAACCGGCGACGACGTTATTAAAGACAAAAGCGGCCAACCGCTTGTTACCTCCATGATGGTTGAAGCCACGCCTAAATCGCCCCCGTTGGGCGTGTCGCTGGCCAACAACCGGTGGGAGCGCGTTCCCTTGAACGCCCTGCCCAAAGGCGCCGTCAACCAGGTTATGTCGAAATTGACCGCCGGTAACTACAAGGTCCCGCTACTAAGCCGGGTCGGCCACTTCCTTAAGAACTTCTTGACCTACAGCCCCCACAACCAAGGGGTGTCGCACATCCATATGGTCAACAACCCCACCCAGGCTGTAAACGGTATTATCCGGCATTTCAACGAAGTCAACGAACAGGCCATGCTGCAAAAACCCCACCACAGCCAACCGGCCGCCGGCCAGCAGTTGTCCCTGTCGTTCTAGCCTGCGCTTCAGCGTCTTCCCTTCGTTTTGGCTAGAAAGACGGGAGCATACAGATCCCGTTTCGTTTTTCTCCTGCGTTATACTTTTGTTTCTCCGTTAAGCGAACAGTTGCAGTCGTCTCTTTACTTATGCGTCTTTCTCCGCTCCAACCGGCCCCGGGCCGAACAATGCCCTTGCCTGCCACAACCAAACCACGGTTTGGCGAGTTGATTGTGCGCCGCTGGTCTGCCCTGGGCCAAGGCAACATGCCACAGCTCAGCATGCTGGGCGTAGAGCTGACCGGCCCGGACGAAATTCCCCTGAGCAGCCCCGTCGGCACCAAGGATCGCGCGGTCTTCATGAGTATCGAAGCCGATGCCTTTGCCACCGGTTCCCACCAGGATCCGTTGCTGAGTATTCGCGGGTACAACCAGAAACTACAACCGGTTCGTCTGCGCGATACCGACCCGGATGCCCTGCTTGGGGTAATGCGCAAGGTGTTGCGTGGCCAGATGCGGGTGCCTTCGGTACGCGAACTCTTCCAAGACTGGGTAAAGCACGACAAACCGGCAGCCACCGTGACCACACCCAACGATGACGGGCACCCTGTAACAGTGCCCCAGGAACTGTCGGAGCTGGATTTTATGGCCCGATATGGCCACCCCTGGACGGAACTGCCCCAGATTCTGGATCACTTCAACCGCGTCCATAATCAGGAAACCGCCCAATACGGCGCCTCCCCCTTTGGGCTCGACCCACAAATGGCTGGTGGCGACAACGGCGAGGAAAGCTGGGCCTCCAGCCACACGGCCACAGCCACCCTTGAGGCACCGGACCACGACGGCTATAGCGCCCTGCGCATTGACGAACCCAAACCTACCCTGCAAGTAAAGCGCCAACCCTCTTCCCCCACCTCCACCACCACGACCCCGGCCGATGCGTCGTCGAGACAGACAGCGGCCACCAACAAACCGAACCGGCCCCTTTCTCTGTTTGAACGGCTGATGGGCCACGACAAACCAAACGGGAATTGGCACTTGAACTAGCCCCTGCCTTAACAACGACACCTTTACTTACTAAGTTCCCCAGCATTTACGGGATGCCCCGATTTTTATTTCCCTAATCACCCTGCTTTCTCTTGTTTTTCCCCTTTTTACTCCCCCTCTCTAGCCCCCCCTGTGACCATGGCTTTCAGCGTTTCTCCCCTTCGGCACCCACACGCCCAACCGGCATTTGGCCGGGTTATTTTGCGCGAGTGGGAACACCATGCCGGTGTCGACCCGAACCATGCCCATACGCCCATTGAGTTGCGCAACCGCGACACCCGCGAATCACGGCTCGTCTTCGAGCTAACCGGCGACGATCGTATTGACGGCTTCGTAAGCCACGTGACGCTGGAAGGCGACAGCCTGCACAAGACCCTCGACATCACCCTCCATGATTCCAAGAACCGGAACGTGTCGCCGGATTTGTACCCCAACGCCGTTAGCAGCCTGTTTAACCGAATCATGAAAAAACGGTTTGAAACCCCGGATTGGCACGAAACCCTGCAGCATTACCTGCAGCGCTACGGCAGCCACGGCGATCATGATCGCCTGGATGCCCCCGAAACCGTTGACGAGCAAACACTCCGGCAGCAGATGGGCGAGCCAAAAACCGTCGTTGAGGACGCCGTTGCGCATTTGCGGTCGCTGCAACGGGTGATTACGGCCCGGGAAAAACTCGATACCATGCCCGACGACCCCGATGCCCTGAACGGTGCCGTCGATGCCATGGCCGACCAATGGCCGAGCCAACCGTCTGCCTCGCCCGCTCACTCCCCCGATGCCGAGCCGGATCCTGATACGGCAGCCGCCACCCAGTGGCTGCTGGACCGCTTCAGAGAAGAGCATACCGGCTTAAGCGAGCCCCCCGAAAACGCGTTTGAGGAGTTGGCCATGGCCCTGGACGGTGTCGGCAGTGACGGGCAGGACAACGGGTTTAACAACGGATTTGGCGACAACCACAATCCGTTTTGGAGCAGTGCGGCGCTGCGTCGAGGCAAACCCCGATAAACCCCGGTAAGCCCTTAACAAAAGCCATTACAGCCGTAAAAACCCTTACGGCCGGGCGATGTCAAAGGTATCGGTTATCCGGCAATAGCTGTTGCCGGCCAGTCGCCCAATGGGGCTGAGCACGTCAAGCCGAACCTTGCCTTCGGCTTCGTCGAGTACCGATTCGTCAAAATGCAGAGCCACCACATCCCCCACCACAATGGTACCGTGGCCCACCGCATCGCCCAGTTCAACCAACTGGTGCAGGCGGCACTCCATGGCCACCAACGCCTCGGCCACCCTGGGCGGTTTAACCACGGTACTGGGTACCGGGGTCAGGCCTGCCTCGTCAAACTCGCTGATGTCGGGCGGATACTCGCCGGCCGTTTGGCTCATCTGGCGAACAAACGACTCAGAAACCACATGCACGACAAATTCCTTGGTCGCCTCGATGTTGCGCAGGGTGTCCTTTTTTTGCCCATCGCTGCTGCGAATCATCGGTACAAAACAAACCCGCATCGGCGAGGAGCCGCAGGCCGTAAAAAAGCTGAAGGGGGCCAGGTTGGTCTGCCCCTGGCGGTTGACCGTACTGACAAAGGCGATGGGTCGGGGCACCACCGAGCCGATTAGCAGCTTGTAGCGGGCCTTGTTATCCAGGGTTTCGGGATCAATGTGGATCACTGCCAGGACTTCCAGTAATCGGCCAGCCCGCACTGCTGTGCCTCTTGCGTGACAAACAGCGGTTGGCGCGTGTCCATCATTACCGCCACCTCGTTCGTGTCGGTCTTGCTTTCGGTCGTCTCGATGGCCTTCGGGTGCGGCCCGTGGTGAATGCCCTGCGGATGGAAAGTCACCATGCCCCGGCCAATGCCGTCCCGGCTAAAGAAGTCGCCGTCGTGGTAAAACAGCACCTCGTCGTAATCAATATTGCGGTGAAAGAAGGGCACCTTGACCGCACCGGGCTCCGTTTCCAGGGGCCTGGGAACAAAAGAGCAGATAATGAAGCCGTCGTTGACAAAGGTCGTATGCACGCTGGGCGGCAGGTGCATCCGGTGGCAGTTGACGGGGCAGATGTCATGGATGCTGATTTTCCAGACCGTCAAATCCCCTTTCCAGCCGGCCACATCGAGGGGATGAAAGGGGTAGGTAATGGTGGTCACCTGGTTCAGGCGCTTGACCTTAACCTGGAACGTACCCGTCTCAAGAATCGGCTCCGGCTCAGGGGTCTCGATGGTGGTCGGGTCGTACAGGGCATGCTGGCCCAGCAGACCACGGTCGGGTTCGCGAAACAGGCCCTTGCCCTCGAAAATAAGAAAGAAGTTGCCGGGGGTAGTGGGGGCAAACTGGTAGGTGGTGCCGCGGGGAATCACGATATAATCGCCGGGGCAATAATTGAGGGGCCCGAAGTCGGTAAACAGCTTGCCACAGCCTTCATGCACAAAGTACAGCTCGTCACCGTCGGCGTTGCGAAACAGGTGATCGGGCGGCGAGGCGGGACGCCACACGGCCATCGACACCTCGTCGTTATAGAGCATTACGACCCGCTCAGGCAGTGCCCCCAACTGCTGGGTTTTGGGCAGCTTGTGGGCGTTGAAGGCCTGGGGCCGCATCGGCCCCTCAATGTCTGTCCAGCCCGTCGGGGGGTGGTGCCGGTACAGGTGCGACACGGGCCCAAAGAAGCCCTCGCGCCCATGCTCCTCCTCCCACAACCCCTCGGGAATATCGAAGTGGGCCCGCTTGGCGTAGCGCCCCTTAGCATGTAAAACCATAGGATCCCTCCGTGGCAGCCATGCCTGTTGTTTTGCTACCCTCGGCATCGGCGGCATTGTTTTGTTTTTGGGCCTGCTGCTCGGCCGTAACAATGGTGTTCTTGAGCACCCCGATGCCTTCGATTTCCAGCTCCACCACGTCGCCAGGCGCAATCCACTTGTCATGCTCGTAGCCGCAGCCGCCGCCCACCGTGCCGCTACCAAGCAAATCGCCGGGATACACGGCTTCGCCCTGCGACAGGTAGCTGACCATCTGGGGCCACGTCCAATGACAGGTGCCCGATTGCCCGCGACTCCAGACCTCGCCGTTGATGCGGGCCTCCATTTTCAAGTCGATATGCCCCTGGTCGTTGACTTCGAATTCGTCCATGGTCACAATGCACGGGCCGATGGCCGTGGCAAAATCCTTGCCCTTGGCCGGCCCCAAGCGGCAGGTCATTTCGGCAAACTGGACATCACGGGCACTGAAGTCGTTGAGCACCGTCAGCCCGAAAATATGAGCCATGGCCTCGTCCTCGGCAATATCGATGCCTCCCCGGCCAATGACACAGCCGAGCTCAAGCTCGTAGTCGAGCTTCTTGGTGTAGTGGGGCCAGACAATGGCGTCGTTGGGGCCGAAAATGGTGCGGTGGTTGCCCTTGTAATACACCGGGTGCTTGTACCACTCTTCGGGGAAGGGCCGGTTGCGGATCTCGTAGCCCCGCTTGATGTGGTCCTCGAAGGCAATGAAGTCCTTGAGCGACGGGGGGTTGGGCAGGGGCGGGCAAAGCCGGGCCTGGGTCAGGTGAAAAATCATCTGCTGCCCTTCAGGGCCTTTGTAACGCTTGGCCTCGTTAAAATTGCACTGTTCCAGCACGGTTTTAATCAGCAGCCGGGCCTGGGTCAGCCCCGCCTCGCCCGTCTCGATAAAACCGAGCATGTCGGGCGGAATCAATGACAGGCTGTGCCGGCATGGCTTGGGATCGTGCTGTTCGGCCAACGCCCACTGGCAAGCCGTGTTCAGGTCCAGAATAACCGCATCACTTGCCCCCTCAGGATAAAGCAGGGCACCAAGGCGCCGAATCCGGCCTACGGGCGTTTCTATTTCAAAGGTTACCAGCTTCATCGGATCACCGGTTTTCCCACACAGACAAAACGGCCACGTCGCTGCCGCCGGGCCTACCCTATTATAGTACAGGGGGGTTTATGGTAGGGTAAGGCACTGTACGCACCTGTTGCTGTACTGCTTTAATTGTTTCGGGTTAATCGTTTCGGGCGCGTCGCGATTTGCCCCCCTTATATATAGGTCATCTTTATAGAGATCACCTGAACCATCGTCCCCGCTTTTGTATCCTGTCTTGTGCCCTGTCTTTGTGCCCTGTTTTGTCTTATGCCCCCAGAATCGACCTCCCAAACCAGCCCTAAAACCGACTACAAGGCGTCGTTAAACCTGCCAAAAACCGACTTCCAGATGAAGGCCGGTGCCAGTACCCGTGAACCGGAACTGGAGAAGCTGTGGGACGACTGGGACGTATACAACCAGGTTCAGGCCCGAAACAAAGCCCGAATCACCGACGGCGTTGCTCCCTTCGTGCTGCACGACGGCCCGCCATACCTAAGTTCAGACCAAATCCACATTGGCACGGCCTTGAACAAGGTGTTAAAGGACATTATTACCCGGTACAAGGCCCAGCGCGGCCACTACTGCCCTTACGTACCCGGCTACGACGGCCACGGCCTGCCCATTGAAAACAAGGTGGTCGAAGGCATTGACGGGGGCCGCGAGGCCGTGACCCCCTACGAGCTGCGTCAGCGCTGCCGGGCTTTTGCCTACAAAAACGAGGCCGGCCAAAAAGCCAACTTTAAGCGGCTGGGGGTCTGGGGCAACTGGGACCACCCGTACATGACCATTGACGGGCGCTTCGAAGCCATCCAGATCAAGCTGTTCTGGCAAATGTACAACGACGGGTACGTCTACAAGGGCCTGAAACCCGTGTACTGGGACCCGGTATATGAAACCGCCCTGGCCGAAGCCGAGGTGGAATACGAGGACGTGACCTCGGAGTGCATTTACGTGGCCTTTAAAACCACACCGGGCGAAGCCATCGAGCACCTGCCCGACGACGTGCAGGCCCGATGGGACCAAACCCGCTATGTCATCTGGACCACCACCCCCTGGACCATCCCGGCCAACCTCGGGTTGAGCATGAATGCCGCCATGGACTACGTCATCATCGACACAACCCAAGCCGGCCGGCTGATTGTGGCCCAGGACTTGCTCTCGGCCATACAGGCCCAGTGCGATCTGGGCGAGGTTGTGGTGGCCCACACCCTGCCGGGTACCGTCTTTGAAAACCTCAATGGCCGCCATCCGCTCTACGATCGCCCCAGCCTGGTAATGCTTGGGGACCACGTAACAGCCGAGGCCGGTACAGGTATTGTGCACACCGCCCCAGGACACGGGATGGACGACTACCTGATTGGCCTGCAGTACGGCCTGGACATTCTTTCGCCCATTGACAGCAAGGGTCACATT
>JAGQHJ010000098.1 GCA_020431915.1 Cyanobacteria bacterium HKST-UBA04
AATACGACCAGATCCCGTATTCCCTTTTGCGTGACCCCCCTCTTTGTCCCTGGGAGGGGTGCCCCGTGCCGCGAGAGGACTCAAGTGTACCCCCATATAGAACACTGGGTTCATTCAGTTTCAAGCCTGGCGGGTGTACCCCCTGGGTTTTGAAGGGAAAGCGCGCATCCGAAGCAATAACCACCCAGACGAAGGATAGTTACCCCATGAGCGTTTTCGATCGCCCCCGCCCCGGCGGGGGCGCTTTTGGGCAACCCAACGCCAGCGGCTTGCCCAACCCCAGCTATGACGACCGACTCAAACTATTGGCCTTCGGCCACTCTCTTGACCCCAAGAAGGCATCAAACCGGCTGGGCTTAACCCACGTTGCTGGTGGTGTCCGTCGTTTCGGGCACTTCCGATTCGGCCGCCAACTGATCCATGAAGTCCTTGGTGGGAATCTCGAAAAAGGCGCTGTAGCTACCTTCCATCACCTTCACCTGCACGGCGTCGGTGTTGCTTTGCAACACCTTAACCACGTATTCCTTACCGGCTTCATCGGTCATGGTGTAGGTGGCTGCCGTCTTGCCGTCGGTGCCAATCACCACGTCCACGCGACCGGCGTCAAAATCGGCTGTGGCGTCAAAGCTGTAGCTAATTAACTGCTCGCCATCAATACTGGTATTGGCCGAAATTTGATCGATGGCGTTGGGGTACTGCTGCAGGGCCTTGACGATGTTAAAGGGAATCTTGGCCTCGCGGCTATAGGAGGGGGTGCTGTCGGCACTATACTGACGGCCTTCGACCACCAGTTTCATAAACGCGGCATCATCCTCGAGACGGGTATTGATATCAACAAACTGCTTGCTGTTGTCACCCTTGTTCGTCAATTCCTGGTGCACGCTCAGCGTCACCAGGGCGTCATCCGGCAACCGTTCGACAGACTGGCTATACTTGGTAGCAATTTGATCCAGCACCTCATACCCGTAGCCGTCACCGGTGCCTTCAATCATCATCACCTGCGGGTTGGGCTGGCTAACCACCCGGGCCCGAACCTCGCCGGTTGCAGCCGTCCCGAAATTGGGTTCGCCCAGAAAGGAGGCGCTGCGATCCAGCTGTCCTGGAGTTTGACCGGCCGTACCAAAGGGTGACGGATACAACGGCACCCCCAACGAACGGTTAACAAGAACAGGCCCGTTCTGCGATGGCACGTAGATGGCAGCCGGGCCGCTCTGTACGGCCTGTACCGCTTGTTGCTGACCGCCGCCAGCCAAAAAGGCCATCAAGGTACTAAAGCCCTGGGCAATCATGTCCTGAATGGTTTGGTTTTGCTGCTGCTGGGGGGAGGCATACACGCTGCCACCCGGAAACACATTAGGCAAGCCCGGCTGCATGGCCGAACCCGGTACATAATCCATGCCCACAGGTTGGCCATGGTACGTGTAAATAACCGGAATCATCGGTGACGCGCCAAAGCCCGGTGCGCTATAACCGGTACTGCCGTAACTAGGCACGCCATAACCCTGGGTGGCCATAGGGGCCCCATACATGCCTTGCGGTGCCACCGGACTGTTGTAGGCCACGCCCCCCATCGACTGTGGCACGGGGCTGGCCAGGTACGGCGGCATAATACCCGTATTGTAGGGCTGCCCCATACCCATACCCGAGTAGGGCATGGCGGCCGACGGCATGGCATACGGCTGGGGAAAGCCTTGCGGCACGGCCGTGTTTCGAATAAAAGCATCGCCCGGCATGGGCTGGCCATACAGAGGCAGCCCACCGCTTCCAGGCAGCATCGGGTAGGCGCCCTGCGGGTAAGCCCCCTGGGGAAACCCGGTCGACTGCATGGGATAGCCACCCTGCGGGTACGAACCGCCAGGGAAAGCGCCATACGGTTGCTGTCCAAAAAATGAGGTCACTCGGTCACTCGCTTCCTGCTTTTTGTGGTGGTGGGGGGTGATTGACGCGTGAAAGGGGCTGAATCCACAGGCCATCATCAAGGCCTGTTATCAAGACATGTATAGGCACTTAAACCCGGTTCTGAAGGGCTTGTAACAAATTGATACATAATAAAAACACCCCTAATCCCCCTACCCAACCGGAAGCCGCCGCTTGGAAAGCCGAGTGCGCCATGGCCCCCTAAAAGGTGATTTTAAGCCCGCATTAACCAGTATTAGCCAGTGTTAGCCGGATACCCCTTTTGGGCCGCCGTTAAGAATAACCGTGCGGCAATACCGGCCGTTTCGTTTGGCTTCGGGCAGGCGGGCCACAAAGGCAATGGACCGCTGAACCGTTTCCAGGCCATGGGCCTGGCACAAATTAAACAACAGCCCGCCGCTCATGCCCCAGGCCAAGCCCTGTTTAAGCATGGGGTCGGTATTCACCAGCCGATAAAGCTCGGCCCCCTGGTACCGTCTGTGAGCCGCCGGAGAAGCCGGTTTTTTATAATTATAAGAAGAAGAATTTAAATTTTTATAATTATAATTTTCCAAAGAGCCCTTGGGGACGGGCGTTTCAGCGTCATCTGCCCGTTGGTGGGCAGCCAAAATACACTGCGATAAACGTTTCATCGCGGTTCAGTCTCCTTGCAATTAAGCCGTACTAAAATATTGACCCAGCGCGCGTTGGGCCGTACAATAGAGGCATCTCTTTTATGCTTTTTTGCTGGCCGCAGCCCCGTTAGACGGAGCGCGGTCTTTTTGTTGGCGACGTGAGCGCCTGGGTTACGGGTGGCGGTAGTCCTCCATGTGGTACAGCCGTGCAGAGGCATGGCCAGAGCCGATGACGGTCATCAGGCGGTTGTTCAGATCGTTCAGGGCATCGCCGGCAACCTGGAAATCGGTGGCCAAGGACCAGCAATACCGGGTTATAGGGAGCACACAGCGGCTCAGCACAAGGCCAAGCAGCCTAAGCAGGCGGTGAAATGATCGCGTCATGGCTCTTTTATCCTTTATTGACATGCGTCATGGTAGACGATTTTGGGAAATAGTCAAGTGATTGTATAATAGAGACAGATGTTGCATAATCTGGACCAATGCCTTGTCCTTACAGGCTTTTGAGGGCGAAAACGCCCAAAACCGGCACAACAACGCTGGACAGATCAATGATACTGGATTGACTGTAAAGGGCAAGAGGGGTTGACTGTCCAGACCCATGTCAGGCCATGTCAGTTTACAGTCAAGCATCATCAAGGATAGAGGACACTTTACAGCCCATGGACGATCAGGCCCGTATTATTTACAGCCAGGTTGACGATCAGGCCGTCATTAAAATTCAACCCAAAGATTGCAAGGAATTGCTGGGTATCAGTCGCCAACAGTTTTACAACGATGCCAAGCAGTTTGGTTGGGCCTCGGAGAAAGGCTACAAGGGCGCTGTGCTTTGGTGCGTGCCGCTATCCTACTTTAAACAGCGGCAAGAAGAGAAAATTTTGCACGAGCAGCGGATGACCGCCGAGACGTCGGTTGACACGCCAGTGGATCATCACTTGTCGGTGGTTGACGATGGATTGACGGATCAAGTGGACACGTCGGTTGACCATGCCGGACATGATCAACCGTATTTAATTGATCGTCAATTGAAGAAAATTGAGGATCTCTACCAGCAATTGCTTGACGAAAACAAACGTCAACTGGACGACAAGACCGCCCAGCTCGAAGACAAGGATCGTCAACTGGAACGCCTGCGCCAGGATGTGGACGTGTACAAGCGCGAGCTGGAAAACCGCAATTACCAGATTATGAAGTACCGCGATGATGAAAAAGCGGTGAAGCACAAGCCCTGGTGGCGGTTTTGGGGCTAGATACCTCGGACTCTAGGCGGGTTAGGCAAAATCGGCCTGACTGATGGTCCCGTCGATACCGGCCAGGATTTGGAATTCGCCCAGGTCGAGACGGCCGTCGTGGTTGGCGTCAATGCGATCAAAGTTGGCCTTGACGGCGTTCAGAAAGCTTTTGGAAACGTCGTTCGGTTGGGTGTCCGTGTAGTACTGGATCATGCCGTCGATGCTGTCCTGGCGAATATCGCCATAATAAATGTGCCTTAGGTCACCCTGGAACTGGATGGCCCGGTCATTGTCCCAGCTGCTGACGGCGACGTGGAAGTCGGCGCCGTTCGGGTCGATTACCGGGGCTTCGACTTCGGCGGGCGGATCGGCGGGCTGTGCCGGTTCGACAGGCGCGATGGGGGCCGGCGGTGCTTCGGGCGGATCGGCCAGGGCAAACGCGACGGTTGGTTCGGGGGCAACCGGAGGCTCGGGCGGATCGGCCAGGGCCTGTGGTTCGGCTGGGGAGTTACCTGACAAGGCGGTAAATGCCAGTTGATACGTCTGGCTTTCGGTTTCGGTTAGCGTGTTGTTGCGAAGCTCGTCGAGCAACATGCCCACCAGCAGGTTTAACAACTGGCTGTTGCCTGAGCTGCTGCCTTGGCGGGTTGAGGAGGCGGTCGAGGCGAGGGCTGGTGCGGCGGCAGGTGGCACGGCCACGTCGTTGCTCAGGTCTAAGAAGTTGTTCGTATCATTCTGGAAGACATAGATGCTGCCGTCCTGGGATCGGTGGATGACCTGGGTGGCGGCAGGGCTGGTGGCGGCACTGCCGGTCAGGCGTGCCGAATTAATAAAAGGCATAGGGGGGACAATGACCTCTTGTTTGGCTCGATTGGCTCTGTACTCTAAATGAATAACACTCAACTATATAAAAACAGTATATAAAGACTTTGGAACCTTTTATTACGGGGCGTAACAAAGTGCCGAAAACGCCCTAAAGACGGGCAAAATTAATAAAAAATTAACGAAAACCCTTGACAAAAGCGGCGTTGAACCCCTATAAGTGCGCTATACTGGGGATAGTTACGTTAGGGGAAACGCTTTCAGGAGAAGCCTTTAGGGGGAAACGGGTTATGTTTTCGGATAACGGATGGTCGCTTGACGACCAGTTAACGTATGAGCGAGTGCTTCGGGCTGTGGCGGCCTTGGAAGCTTCGCAGCAATGGGCCATTCGAATGCTGTACGGCCTGCATCCGGGCCGGCAAGCCATAGGGGTAACGGCGTTGGCTCGGCAGAGCGGCTACAGCGTGCGGCAGCTTCGGCTGCTGGAACACCAGGCCCTGACCCGGCTGCGACAAACATGCGACCCAAACCATCGTCGCCATGGAATTGAAGCCGGCTGGCATGCCTTGCTGTGTGCCTTGAAACAATCCTGCCCGCCGTATTGAGCCCAAGTTTTTTTCTGTAGTCACCAAACCATAACTGGGGGAACCCGCCCATGATCATACCCATGGCCGCCGACGCATATTCATTTGATGACGAGGATTGGCATGACTGCCCTATCGACCACAACGACGACGACGATACCATGTCGGACGCATGGGCCGTGGTGCTTGGCCACGATCTCGATTTGTTAAAACGTCCGGGAAACCGGTTGGTATACGACCCGATGGCGCTGGTGGGCGAGTATTCCCAGCGCATCAGCGCGTGTGCCGAGGCCTACCACTGGCGGTATGCCGCCGGGGCAGACCCGGCATAAAACAGAAAACAGGCAGAGAGAGGGAGAGACCCCGTTGAAAAAGCGATCAACCCACCCGAACACAGACCGTCAAGGGATGTCCAATGACGGTGATCCGTCCATGTCCAGTTGTGTAAAGCAGGCGGTAAACGCCCTGAATGACTGGCGAAACGACGTGTCCAGTCCGCGGCTGTTTGGCGAGATGCTGCTCGATGAGCTGGGCCTGAACTACGAGGCCTGTAATCGATTGGCCCGGCAGTCGCCCGCGTTTGCCGAAGCCTTGTCCCTGGCCTTTGAAACCCAGTACTATCGGCTGAGCCGGGTGGCTTTAGGGAGTGGCAGTGGTGGCAAAACGGGTCAGGCAACCCTGGCTCGGCAGTTACTGGCCCAGATGGATGGCGAAGCAACTACGCTGCTGTCGCTGGGCCGGGAGTCGAAATCCAAAGCCCAAGACCAGCGCCAGAATCACCACCAGGATCTGGCGGCGTTGTCGGCCATGAGCGACGAGGCCTTAATGGCCTTGTTTTACACGTTGCTGGAGGGCGAGTAGTGTTTTTTGCAACCAGGTGGTGCTGATGCTCGAATCGTTGCCGAAGTGATTTTATAAATCCAATAAGACCGTCAAGACCCATTACACCAACATGTGCGGACGATTAGCCGTGTAAAAGGCCAGTGAAGGCCGACGAGATCATTGAAAAACAGGCGGAGATTAAGCTTCGGCCCTAGTGCGTGGGGGCTTTCCGCGTCCGATAACATGTATTATGTGTCATGTCGGTTTTAAGCGATTTTAATTTGCGGTGCCTGGGGGTTAGGTACTTAAAAACGATTTAAACGCCGTGTCGGGGCAACAGCAAGCGGTTGTTTATTTTATATTAAATGGTTAGGAAGCCATGGGAAAGAGCTGTCCAGTTTGTTCGAGGTGACTGAACACGGGTGCGAGTATCAGGTCGACATCATGCTCAATGGGCTGGTGATCATAATAATACTGCATGCGCGGCCCCTCACCCCAGAGCTTTAACAACCGGATAGGGCTGTTATACGCTTTTTGGTTGTCTCGGTAGTCGGCCAATCGTTTGTGCCAGTCGCTTTTCGGGGTGGCCAGTGCTTGAGGGTCGGCGGTGGCAACCTGGTGCAATTGCCATGCGTGCAGCAGTTCGTGCGTCAGGGAGGTCAACAGAATTTGGCTGCCCATGCTCACGTAGCGCTGTGTTTCGGCTTCGTTCGCTGCCGTTGGCGAGTGGTTGTGAAACAGGCGTTGCATGCGGTACCACCACATGGCCCCGTTGATGGTCAGGGTGTGGGTGGCGGGATTGAATTGGGCGACGCTCTGTGTAAAATCGCTGGCGTTGGCATCGAGGGTGATGGCGTTTTCTGGTATGCCCAAAGCCTTGGTGAGGTAGGTAAAGAGGGGTTCGACCATGTTTCGAAAACCAGCTTCGTTAAAGGATTTATAGCCGCCGTAAATGACACGGACCTGATCCTCGCTCAGGTGGGGCCAGTCCATGGCCGACAACACCGCCTGTTTATAATCGGTATAGAGGGCCCGAACCGAGGTCTTCAGGTTGTCGAGCAACGGTGCAAAAGTAGGCGCGTCAAAGCCGTTGATGAGTTGTTGCTGAACAGGTACCAACAGCGTGTTTAATTGAGCGTCATGGCTGGGGGTGAAGTGATAGGTGTCAGGAGATCGTAGGCGAATAAACTCTTTGAGCGACAGTGGCTGGTCGCCATCGGGGGTAATGGGGGTGTTAAAAACAGACTGCCCCCAGGCCTGCAGGGTGTAAACGTCGTTTTTGTCTTGCTTGTGTTCATGGACACGCACATGGGCAAACGCCATGCCCCCGGCGTGCGTGTGCACGAGTATGGCTGGCAGGTGGCCGTGTTCAGCCAATGTGGTGCATGCATACGGCAACAGTCCCGGATTGTGTCCCGCCATGTTCCACCACGTGCCGAGCATGGCGTAGGCTGCGGCCACTTTTTTGGTGCGTGCCTCCGCATCGGTTTCGTTGTGCAGTAAGTCGTACGCATGCATGTTGGGGCCATCGAGGTTGGCGATTTGACCGGTTTTTACCCGCTCAACAATGGCCTGCCAGGTGGCGTCCGGTAACGCGATAGTGGCGATGGCCTCAAGTAGCTTGCGGTGGGTCTCAAAATCCGGTGACTGTAATGCTTCGGGGATGCTGCGGTCGCCCGGTTCGGGTGCATTACCAAAGCGGGCCGTGTCGACCACCGGGTTCAAAAAAGGTGCTAATGGCCGCTGACAGCTAAAGTTGGCCCCTGATGGGGCTTGGAGGCGATAGAGGCGATGGCGAGGGGGCAATTAAGGAGCTGAACACGCATGAACAGGGCTTGCAAGGCTATAGG
>JAGQHJ010000008.1 GCA_020431915.1 Cyanobacteria bacterium HKST-UBA04
ACTTAATAACAGGCTGAAAACGAATAGACCTTCTTTATGGCGAGCAGGCGGTGGCGAAGCCACGCGCTTCGGCCCACACCCCCTGCCCCTCAGCGGGGGTTGGTAGGGGGCTGGCCCCCTACCAAAAACCCTACAGGGTTATGTCTCCGAAAAGCCTTTGAGTTGGTCACCCCTTCCCTGGCAAGGATCAAAAAAATAAACGCACGACATCTGCGTCCCATAATGACCGTTATGATTGGGCGGGCTCAAGATGCCCCAACTGAACCATCATCGACTCCACCCCGGCCATCACCTTGTCGACTGGAATGTCGAGGCAAACCGGCTGGTTGCAGCTTTGCTGCCGAACATCAAACAAACACGGGCGGCAAGGCAGGTCGTCCACATGCACGGCCTGGACCCACGGCACCGGGGGCAAGAGCTTTCGTTCGCTGGTGGGTGAAAATAAGGCTACCAGCGGAATTTTTAAGCCTACGGCAAGATGCATGGGCCCGGAGTCTACGGAGACGAGCATGGTACCCATCGTCAACACGCTGGCCAGATCCGTCAGCGATTCGGTAAGGCCGAAGAAATTCACAAACTGCGGATGCTTGACGGCTTCCTGCCCGCCGAGCCGTTCCATGGCCGACAAAATGGCGTCGATATCTTCGTGATCGTCCGGGCCACCCAGCAGCACGACCTGCCAGTCGGGGTGGCTGCCAATGAGTCGGTGGATCAGCTCAGCCCAGTTCAACGGATCCCAGGCCTTGAGGATGCCTTTTTTGACACTGACCCGGCTGACACCGGGGTGGATGAAAACCCGGTAACGCCAGACCCTTGCTTCGTCCGTATGGGTGGCTTTTTCCAGGGCATCCTGTAGAACGGCATGGCGATCGCCGTAGGCATACAGTTCGGGAATCCAGGTATTGATTTGCGACATGGGCAGATCCAGCTCTTCGAGGAAGGTGGCTGCCAGCGAGAAGTACATTTGCCCGGCATACATGTCAAACCCCAACGGGGCCGCCCGGCTGAGCAGGCCGGTCAGAAAGCGGTGGCTGTTGTAGCCAATTCGGATACGGGCCCCGCTGAGCCAAAGCAGGATGGCAATAAACGGGGAGGTGCCGCTGCTGATAACCGCATCGGGCTTAAGCTGCCAGAGCATCAGCAGCAGCTCGACGAACAGCATCAGGCGAAACCCTTGCCGGACCACGATAAACCGTGTGTCGTCAACCTGGGGCAACAGACCCATGACGGCTGCACACCGTTTTTCGGTTACAAACGTCAGGCGTGCCTCGGGCACAGCCCGTCGAACCGCCGACAGTACCGGGCTGAACAAAATTTGATCACCGATACCGCCAAAATTAAGGCAAACGATAGTTTGGGGACGCGGGGGGGGTGGCGCAGCCATTAGGGGGCAGCCTCCGTCTTGTCTGCCACATCGGCAGCGGTCTGGGCAAACACGTCGGTGGTAACCTGGGCCAGGCCGGCCACCAGAAACCAGAACAACGTGTTGACACTTGGCCGATACCAAATCGTATCAAACAACCCATATACCGTGGAAGAGGCCAGCCCCACAATCAATGTGCCGGCCCATAACTGAGTGGTCAGGGTGGCCCGGGTAAACAGGACCCCGACTGCCCGAAGCGCCATGACCAACCACAGCAGCAAAAAGGCCAGCAGGCCAAAAAGGCCCTGCTCGGCCCAGATTTCCAGAAAGATGCTGTAGGCACTCAGGGCCGTGTAGCCCGGTACCATGTACAGGCCGTAGACCAGCTTGAAGGTGTTGTTGCCTGGGCCAATCCCTACCAACCAGTTGTCCTTTATCATGGCCCAGGTGCTCGACCAGACATTCATGCGAAAGGAGTTGCTGCTGTCTTCGCGGAAGGCGACGATGGACAACAGGCGATTTTGCAGGGCTGGCATGACCAGTACGGCCGTTAGCACCACCCCCACCACGGCCAACGCCGCCAGTAACCAGGCGACCTTCAGGCGAACCAAGGGCTTTAAATCGGCTTGGTGCCACAACAGGTGCCCGACCCAGAGAAACGTCAGCCCGCCCATAGCGGCCAGGGCCAGGTACGCTCCGCGCGATCCGGTTAGCACCAAGGCCTCGGCCATTAACCCACAGGCCCCCGTGCCCAGCACGGCCCAGCCCCATTGCCGCGTCAGCCATGCCATTAGCGACACCCCCACCCCCAGGCCCAGGCAGTGGATCATGTAGCCAGCCAACAGGTTCGGGTTGGCCGGTTTCAGGGTGCCAAAAACGCGGATCAATTGTAGTTCGGGGTTCAGTTCAGGATCCTGCCAGGTAGCCAAGGGCTGTACCCGGTGCTGGTACTGCCACAGCCCCACCACCGCTTCAAAAGTGCCCAGGGCAATGATCAGCAGGCTTAGCAGCCACAGCCACTTGAAGGGCCATCGTGGCGCCTCGGCTTCGTCGGCTACCAAAACCCGGGCGTTGAGGTAGGCGGCCAAAAACGTCAGCAGCTTAACGAGGCCCACCATGCTCGTGGCCATGTACGAGGAAAACATGGCTGACACCGCGGCCGTGGCGAAAAACAGCAGCACCCAGTTATCGATGAGGCAGAAGCGGAAGCTGGCTCGGCCCGTCAGCCAGCGGGCAACCAGCACGGCAAAGCCGGCCCACACCAGCCCCCCGATGACCCCCGTACCCATAAAGGGGGCGGCAACCATGGCCGCCAGCACCAGTGCGCGGTGAAGCCAGATCAATCCCAAGCGCAGGCCATTCAAAGCCGGGGCGGAGGCCGTTGCCAAAGGGGTATGCCCAAGCAGGTGCCAAACCTGGGCCACCTTGCTGGTGGCCAGGCCCATCGTGGACAGGCATGGGCGGGGGGCACATGTCCGTGCCATCAGGGGGCCAATCACCCGTGAGGTTTTTACGATCGGCGGCAGCAGGGGCAGGCTGGGCCAGCCAGCCGTTGCTGCAGGGGAAGCAGAAGAGGAAGCATCAACAGCCATGGCGTCTCCCCGGCTACTCGGTGGTCGATTTGGTGGTTGACGTGGTAGTCGATGCGGTGGCGGGGTTCATGGCTGTCACATCGGTAATACGGCCGTAAACCCGGTACTTGAAGCCTTCCAGTTCGATGCCCAACCCCACCTTGACCTTGACCCCGTTGGTGACATAGCCGTCTTTCGTCACCAGGGCGTGATCCTTGAGTACCACAAAACATTCGTAGCCGTTGGGCTCTGCCGGGTCCTGCCCCACACGGTTGTCGCCCACCACGGTCTGGATACGCTCGCATGTGGAAGACACGATTTCGACCTGGCCGCGCGGCTGGTTGCGGATAGTAATGGACGTGGTTTGCTGGGGCTTGAAGAGGTTGGGGTCGAGGGTTTTAAAATCGGAGATTTGCACGGCGATATGGATGTCCGTTTCCCCCTGCACCACCTGGCCACTGGTGGTATGTAGCCCCGACTGCACGGCAAAGACGCCGACAACCATCAAGCCAATCAACACCGCCACGGCGGCATCCAATACGTTCAGGCGCCCAAACAGGCGGCCCTCTTTATCCAGAAAACTCATATGGCACCATACCTGTCCGTTACACATACCCGGTTCGTGACGACGAACCGTTCCAACATACCATTAACGGTTGCTTCTATTGTACCGGCAAGGACGGCTACAGGGAAAACCCCCTGCTACTTGGTAGGCACCCGCGACTGGATGGCTAGTTTGCCGGGGTTAAGTTTATCGAGTGCTTCGAGCAGTTCGGGTGGTGTGGCCGTGGCCGTTCCAAAGCGACGTACCACCAGACTGGCGGCCAGGTTACCCAGCACGGCCCCTTCCAGCGGGGTTGCCCCACTGGCCATGGCCAGCGTCAGGGCGGCAATAACCGTGTCGCCGGCCCCCGTTACATCAAACACGTCGCTGACGTTAAAGGCCTCGATGTGGGACAGATGCCCGTCGGCGTCAAACAGGGTCATGCCGTCCTTGCCCTGGGTAATCAGCAGGTGCTGCAGCCCGGCGCTTTGGCGCAGGCTATGGCCATGGGCATGCACGTCGTCGACGGAACGCAGGGCCTGGCCAAGGTTGAACTCGGCTTCGGGTTGGTTGGGGGTAGCCACGGTGGCCCCTTCAAACATGGCCAGCTTGCGGTGGCTGTCGACGGCAAAAATCAGGTTGTGCTTGCGGCAGACCGCTTTGCAGGTTTCGATGACGGCCGGGGTGATGGCCCCGATGTCGTAGTCGGACAAGATGAGGGCATGGTGTTTGGGGGCCAGTGCCTCGATGTGGCTGATGAGTTTTTTCTCAATTGGGCCGGATACCGGGGTCTTGTCTTCGCGATCGATACGCACGATTTGCTGCCGGACGCTTTGGCGGGCATTCCCGATAATGCGGGTCTTGGTGGTGGTGGGGCGCGAAGCGTCATGAACCAGGCCTTCGGGCGACACGCCGTCGCGTTCCATTGCCTCGACGAGCAGGGTGCTGTAGTAATCTTTTCCGCAGACGCCCACCATCGTGACATGCCCGCCGAGGGCTGCCACGTTGTGGGCCGCATTACCGCCACCGCCCAGTAAAATGTCGCTGCGTTCGTGCTGCAGAATGATGACAGGCGCCTCGCGTGACAACCGGCTGGTTTGGCCATAGGTCATCTCGTCAATGGCAATGTCGCCAACGACCATGACCCGCCCCTTGGGCAGGTTGGCAATGATGGTTTGCAGATCGGTTTTTTTCATCGGGGCAGAAGCTTTCAATGGGTAAGCAGAACAACGGTTTGCGTTAAACAGTGTACTCGCCACAGGGCCTGGAGTACAGACAACCTGTAGCAACGTGGGCCATCCTTTGACAAACTTTGACAAACCCCCCTGTTCGTCGGAGCATGAGGCCCTATCTTGAAACCAATGCGCCCGTAGCTCAGCTGGATAGAGTGTCGCCCTCCGAAGGCGAAGGTCGCGCGTTCGAATCGCGCCGGGCGTATTTTAATTTCTCCCCAAGCCGGGTGGGGAGCCATGGCCCAGCGGGTGCTCAATGGCGCGAAAGGATGCCAGGGATGTTGAGGGTGCCAAAGGTGTGGCGGGTGCGAGTGAAGCGGCCAGAATTGTCGAAACTGCGTCCGCCGCTTAGACTGGTAGAAGCCCGACCCCTTCGCGAGGATCTTGCCGATGCCTGCCAAAACACACCTGAAGACTGTCCTGCCGAGACTGCTCCACCGGCGCGGAAAGAAGCTGGGCATGGCCCCGGGGTCGGTCATTCATGTGGCCAGCGATCACCTGCTGCCCTGCACCGGCCCGGTGGCCGTCAGCGTGTTTCACTACAGCGCCGATCACTGCAACGAAATGACGATGACCGGCATACAGGATTACCACATCGCCTCAACCACCCCGGCCACCACCTGGATCAACGTCAGCGGGCTGCACGATATCGAGTTGCTTCAGGCTCTGGGCCAGCAGTTCAACATTCCCCCGCTGGTGCTTGAAGACATTGCCGACACCGGCCAGCGTCCTAAAATCGAAATACATGGCCCGCTGCTGTTTGTGGTGATGAAAATGATCTACCAACCGTCGGCAGCCAGCGGTACGGCCCCTGTCCCTAATCCGGCCCATGACCCTGGCCACGCCCAGGATCATGTGTTGGCCGCCATGCCCTTTGTCGTCGAGCAGGTGGGTATGGTCATTGCCAAGGACACGGTTATTACTTTCCAGGAGCGGGCCGAGGATGTGTTCGAGCCTGTTCGAAAGCGCCTGCGCAGTGCCAGTGGCCGAATTCGAAATGCCGGTGCCGACTACCTGGCCTATGCCCTGATGGACGTGATGGTGGATCACTATTTCCATGTGTTTGAGCAGCTTGGTGACCAGATTGAGGCAGTCGAGGAGCATATTTACCATGACGGTGGACCCAAAACCGGTACCAAGACCCTGGCGGCCATGCAGCTGCTGAAGCGCGAGCTGGTGTTGCTGAAAAAATACATTTGGCCCTTGCGCGATGTGGTTAGCAGCCTGCGCCGGGACACAAGCAACCTGATTTCACCCGATACCCAGCCCTATTTTAACGATGTGCACGACCATGTGGTGCAGGTTATTGAACTGATTGAGGCTTATCGTGACATCCTGACCGGCCTGGGTGATTTGTACCTGACCATGCTCGGTAACCGCACCAACACCACCATGCAGATGCTTACGGTGATTGCCACCATTTTTATGCCCCTGACCTTTATTGCCGGTATCTACGGGATGAACTTTGAGTACATGCCCGAACTGCACTGGCGCTATGGGTATGGACTGGTGTGGGGGCTGATGGCTGCCATTGCCCTGGTGATGGTGGGGTGGTTTAAGAAAAAGCGGATGCTTTAATGGCGGGGTCTATATTCCGACAGGAAGAGGGCGGCCCCGGGGAGGGAAGGCAAAAAAAAGCACCTTACGGATGCAAGGCGCTTTACGTACTATCTATCACTTACTAAATCTAAAAATGCTGAAAAGATGGGGTGCAGCGGGTAATTCGTAACGGCTCGGTGGCCGGCAGAGGCGACTTTTTGAACACTTCTGGAACAAGGAAGGCACACATAGAAGGGGGAGGGCGTGTGCGCGTATCGGTTGTTGATCAGCAGTCGTCCGTCTAACAGGGGTGGGTAGGGTTTCGCTTAAGAAGCGCGGGCTTTATCGGGTTGCTGCTTTGGGAAACCCAAGGCACGGCGGTCAACCGGTTCAATCACGTAAAGCCCATAACCATACTAAAGCTTCTTTTAGTTAACAATATCCGTTTCCGATCCCACATCTTTCATAGGGCGTATATACCCCTAGACAAAAGTATAGGAAACGCGATCCTTTTGTCTGAGTTTATAAACCGACATGGATAAATAACCGCCAAAAGCAAGGCGAGTCCTGGCAAAAGCATATATATCTGAAAGAAATACCTCTTTCCACGACACGTGTGGTTGCGCTATAATAAGGTGTCCATAGGAGACATGTCGAAACGGGTGTCTTTAAGGCGTCTGCCAGCAAGGTTTACAGGTTTTTGCCCCCGTTCTCGGCAGGCCCGAAAAACAGCCCACACCCGGTTCACCCGGTCGAAACCGGTCGCGCTAGGCCACCGAATAAGGGGTAAATAAGCCAGACACGACGCCTGCTTGCACTTAATTGGCGCACCCCTGGCACATGAACGTAATGATGACCAACTTGCCTTCGCCAACCATCTCGCTGCTTAACCTGGTTATTGCAGCTGTTTTGGCGTTGGTCCCCATGGTTGTGTTTTGGGAGGTTCGGCAAAGACGCGCCTTTAAGTTTACGGCCCTGTGCTGGGCCTTGTTTGCTTTTCTGGCGGCACTCATTGCACGCTGCCTGGTGGTGGGGCTGGTTCCCTTTCTTTCGCCGCTGTGGCTGGCCACCACCTATGGGCCGGTATTGATTGGTACAAACCTTCTGCTGGTGCTTTCCGTACTGGTTATGGTCGGCTTTGTTATCCGAAATATCGGTTCCTTGATGGCCTTTCGTGAAGCCCAGCTCAATGCTTCTGCTATCGAGCAGGCACACGAACGCTTCCAGTCTTTGTGTGACAGTGTGCCGGCCCTGATCTGGCAAAGTAACGTTGACGGACAGTGTACCTACTTCAACCAGTCATGGCTGGACTTTGTTGGCTCGACCCTCGAAGAGGAGTTGGACCGGGAGTGGTCGCGTCACCTTCATCCGCAGGATCGCCAATCCGTGGTGAGCCGATGTGTGCAGGCCATTGAGCAACGCCAGCCTTTTGAGATGGAATTGCGGCTGCGCCACGCCAACGGCACCTACCACTGGATGCTGAGCTCAGGCAAGCCCTACTACGACGGGGCTGGGCGCTATGCTGGTTATTTGGGCTCCTACATTGACATTGACGAACTCAAGCGTAACCAGGCCCGTTCCACCAAGCTGGCTGCCCTGGTTGACAGCAGTGACGATGCCATCTTCAGCAAAAACCACCATGGCACCATTACCACGTGGAACCGGGGGGCAGAAGCCCTGTTTGGCTACAGTGCCAAAGAGGCTATCGGTCAGTCCGTGACGATGCTGTATCCGGCACCGTACCTCGACGAATATGCCTACCTGATGGCTTTTACCGCTAAGGGGCAACGCATCTGCCAGTATGAAACCTTGCGCCTGGCCAAATCGGGCCACCTGGTCGACGTGTCCATTACCCAGTCGCCCATCTATGACGAATCGGGCGAGATGATAGGGTTTTCGGTCATCTCGCGCGACATTTCCAAAACCAAGGCCATCCGGGTCAAGCTCGATGCCATTGTCTCCTCCTCGGCCGATGGCATCTTCCTGGTTAACAGCTTGGGCCAGCTGGAGTACGTCAACGCGGCCCTGGCCACCATGTTTGGTTACGAACCCCACGAGTTAAGCGGTCAGTTGATTAACACCCTCATTCCCAGTTTCCTGCCCCGCTTGGCCCAGGACAGCAGCGACCCGGATGCCATTGCCCTGTATCTGCAGTCCCACGAAACCCACGGTCAGGAATCAGGCCAGCAGGTACGTGCCAAAACCAAAACAGGCCAATTGTTTCCCGTTGAACTAACCTTGACCGAGCTGGATTCGGCAACCAACGAGCAGCCCGTCTTTGCTGGAATCATCCGCGACATTAGCGAACTGAAAAAAGCGTACCAGCTTCTCGAAGAGCGTGACGAGCATTTTGATCTGGCGCTTCGATCGTCGGGTGTGGGGACATGGGATTGGGACATTACCACGGGCAAGCTGATGTGGGACGAGCACTTGCAGCGCCTGTTGGGGTTCAAGCAGGGCGAGTTTCGCGAGTCGCTCAAGCATTTTCTGGAACGGGTGCACCCCGATGATCGGCAGCAGGTGCAGGACCAGATTACCGAAATGCTGAGCAGCCTCAATCCGGTTGAGCTGGAATTCCGGGCTATACGGGCCGACACGCAGCAGGTGGTGACCCTGGTGAGCCGGGGCAAAATATACAGCAACGAGGCCGGTCAACCGGTACGGCTGGCTGGGGCATGTTGGGATATTACCCAGCAGTACGAAGACCAGCGGGCGTTGGAAAAACACACCCTGATTCTGGAAAATGCCCTGGACGGTATTGTGGAAGTGGCTGTTGATGGGCGCTACATTTTTGTCAATGAAGCCTATGCCGCCATGCATGGCTATACCCCCGAACAGATGATTGGCCAATCGTGGGAAATTACCGTGGATGCCGACACCAAGCCCCTTGTTCTTGAGACGCTGGCAACCATGGCCGAGCATGGCCGGGCCGAGGCGACCATTATGGGTCTCAAGCGTGACGCAACCCGGTTTTACAAAAGCATTACCCTGGTGGCCAACCGGAATGAGACGGGAGAGTTAATCGGGTCTTACGGGTTTGTTCGCGACGTAACCAGCGAAACCGAACTGAAGCAACAGTTGCAGGAAACCGCCGTGCAGCTGGAAGGGATTTTTAACCAGACCTTCCAGTTCATTGGCTTGATGAAGCCCGACGGCACGTTGGTCAAGGTCAACGAAGCCGCCTGTATGGCCGCCGGCATTGATCCGAAGACGCCCTTAAACCAGAAATTCTGGGACACGCCTTTCTGGAACAACTCGCCTGAGGCCCGGCAAATGTTGATGGAAGGATGCAAAAAGGCAGCCAAGGGCGAATTCGTGCGTTTTGAAGCCCGGCATGAGTTTCCCAACGGCGAAACCATTTATGTGGATACGTCGCTCAAGCCGGTATTTAATACGGAAGGGGTCGTGACCTGGATTATCCCGGAAGGCCGCGATATTTCCAGCCTGAAACAAATTCAGCATTCCCTTGAGGAATCGCGCGAGCGTTACGAATTGGCCGTAGCCGGCTCCAACGACGGCATTTGGGACTGGAACCTGAAAACCAACGAGGTCTTCTATTCCAACCGTTTCAAGGAACTGCTCGGCTACCGCGACGACGAGTTTGAAAACTGTTTCGAATCCTGGCATCAGACGTTGCATCCCGATGATGTCGTGCGGGTTGATGCCGTCATTCAGGCCCACTTGAATGACAAAACCCCCTACCAGATTGAATACCGCTGCAAGCACAAGGAGGGGTTCTACAAGTGGTTTTATGCCAAGGGCAAAGCCTTGTTCGACGAGCAGAACAAACCGTACCGGATGTCGGGATCGCTGAGCGACATCGACGATTTCAAGGCGGCCCTGGCCGAGCTGGCCAGCAGCAAGGAACGGTTTGAGCTGGCGGTTGACGGCGTAAATGATGGGGTATGGGACTGGGATATTGCAACGAACGCAGCCTACTTGTCCCCCCGTTTCAAGGAGCTCATGGGCTATGCGGATCATGAAATGGCCAACGACGGCGACGAATTTTTCAGCCGTCTGCATCCCGACGATTTGCCCCGGGTGCTCGAAGCCAAGCGGCAGCACTTCGAGGAGGGCAAGGCCTACATTATCGAGTTTCGGCTGAAAAACAAGGGCGGCCATTACCGGTGGTACTATTCGCGCGGCAAGGCCCAGTTTAACGATGACGGCAAACCGACGCGTATGGTTGGGTCGTTGTCCGACATCCACGACCGCAAGGAAGCCGAGCAGCAACTGGAGTTTGCCCGTATTACCCTCGACGAGATTGCCGACCCGGTTTTTGTAAAAGATCGCCAACACCGGTGGGTTTTGTTTAACAAGTCCTTTGCCGACATGATTGGCGACAGCCCCGAAACCCTGCACATGAAAACCGACACCGACTACTTCCCGGAAGAGGAAGTAACCGTGTTTATTGCCAAGGACGAAGAGGTTTTCAACACCGATCAGACCATCGTCAACGAAGAGGAACTGACCGATACCAACGGCTTGACCAAGTCTATCTCCACAAGCAAGCGTTCCTTTATTGGCAACGACGGTCACCCGTATATCGTCGGTTCGATTCGTGACATTACCCGCCAGAAGGAATCCGAGGCACTGTTTATCCGGGCCAAGGAGGAAGCCGAGAAGGCTGCCAAATTGAAGTCCGAGTTCTTGGCGACCATGACCCACGAAATCCGCACACCGCTCAACGCCGTGGTGGGTATGGTGCAACTGCTTCAACAGACACCGCTTTCCGACACCCAACGGCAGTACATTGCCAACATGCGTATCGGCAGCGAAAGCCTGCTGTCCATCATCAATGACATCCTGGATTTCTCTCGCCTGGAGTCGGGCCGGCTGGAACTGGAGTCGCGGCCTTTCCTGCTCCATCCCTTTATCGAAGGCGTGTTCAGCCTGCTGCCCCAGTCCCTTATTTCAGAGAAAATGCTCGACATTGCCTTTGACATCAGCCATGACGTCCCCCATGCCATTGAAGGGGACGAGGCCCGGCTGCGCCAGATACTGCTGAACCTGCTCAACAATGCCCTGAAGTTTACCGATACCGGTTCGGTGACGCTGGCCATCGGTTTGCATGACATAGACGGCCTGCACAACCTTGACGGCGGTAATCACGAACGGGTCAAGACGCTCAAATTCTGCGTCGCCGACACGGGGATTGGTATTGCCAAGGCCAAGCAGGGCCGGCTGTTCAATGCCTTTACCCAGGCCGATTCGTCAATGGTACGGAAGTACGGCGGTACGGGCTTGGGCCTCTCCATTTGCAAACACCTCACCCATGCCATGGGCGGGCGCATCTGGCTCGACAGCGAGGAAGGCCAGGGGGCTCGGTTCTACTTCACCGTTCAGGCCTGTGTGCCCAACCACGAGGTGATTGAGCAGCTTCAGCAACGCCAGCCCGGCCAGCACCATAATGTGCTGTACGGTGATACCGCCAAACGCGCGCCCCTTAACATCCTGGTGGCCGAAGACAACCGGATGAACCAACAGGTGATTATGAGCAGCCTGAAACTGTTGGGTTATGCCCCGGTGATGGTTGCTAGCGGGCTTCAGGCTATTGAAGCATGCAGCCAGGCTTCTTACGATCTGGTGCTGATGGACATTCAAATGCCGGACATGGACGGTCTGGAGGCGACCCGCCGCCTGTTGCAGGACCATCCCGGCCTGACCATCGTGGCCATGACGGCCAACGTGCTCGATGAAAGCCAAGCCGAATACCGGCGGGTCGGTTTCAAGGATTTTTTGGCCAAGCCTTTTGAACTTGACGATTTAGTTGCCCTCTGTCAAAAATGGAGTTTGTATACCTGTTCGATATCCAACGTAATTCATGGAGATACCACTGTGCCTTCTGGATCGAATCCGTCCACGGCCCAGGCCCTGGTTAACTTTGACAAAGCCCAGCAGTTAACCGGCCTCGATGGGGACGAACTAAAGGGGTTCTACGAGGACTTTGTAAGGGAGTGCCCCATTGATAAGCTGAAGCAGGCCCTTGCGCAAAAAGATCATGCGGCCATTGCCCGGGTGGCTCATGAGCTGAAAGGGGTTTTTGGGTTGTTCCAGATACCCCGGTTGCAGGAGCAGGCTACGGCCATTGAAACCATGGCCAAGACCAACGCCGACTTTGAGACGATTGAGGTTGTGTTTGAAACCCTGAGCGCCTTGTTTGATGAGGCAACTATACGAATTGAAGCCTATATGGCCCAATGAAACCGGGGGCAAAGCAATTTACGTCTTAAATAACAACTGCTATAATACCTAAGGCTAGGCTCGCTCGTCCTTTTCGGTAATTCGGTGGAGTTGGCCCGGTCAGATATACCGTATGATGTTAAACTGATGTCCGATGTGTCCCCTGTCACGGGGGCCCGTTCTCTTCCTCCCCTTTTTCCTTGTTTTGGCCCTCACACCTGTCTAGGTCGTGTTATGGAGTGTACCTAACCGTTGGTGATCGAAGATAAGTCTGCGTCCGTCGCCACCATCCGGGTCCTGATTGTCGAGGATTCCAGTGTGGTTCGCCTGGGTATCCGAAAAATTCTGGAGAATTTTGGCGGGGTATCGGTCGTGGCCGAATGTGAAACCGGTGAAGAAGGCCTGAAGCTGTACGAAGCCCACGAGCCCGATGTGGTGTTGATGGACATCAGCCTGCCGGGTATCAGCGGGTTGGAATGCACCAAGGCCATTCTGGAACAGTGGCCCGATGCCAAGATTGTGGTTTTGACCTCCAGCCAGGAAGAGGATCTCGTTTACGAGGCGGTTCAATGCGGCGCCAACTCATTCTGTACCAAGAATGTGGATGCCGAAACACTGTACCACGTGCTTAAATCGTCCGTGGAAGGCGGTGCCTGGTTTGACCCATCCGTGGCCACCAACGTGTTGAGCAAGCTCAAAAGCAGTGGCGGGCAGGCCAAGCCCTCCGAAGAAATGGAATACTATCTCAACAAGCTTACCGATCGCGAAACCGTTGCGTTGAAGCTGTTGACGGAAGGGCGCAACAACAACGAGATTGCCCAGGAAATGTTTATCAGCGTACACACGGCCAAGGTTTACGTCACCAACATTATTTCGAAGCTGGAAGTGGAAAGCCGCACTCAAGCTGCTTTAAAGGCGCTCAAGTTGGGGATGGTCCGGCAGTAGACTACCCTTTGAGTGAGCCCGACAGGGTGCCACTCATAAAGTAGCGTTGCAGGACAAAAAAGAACACGATGACGGGCAAGGCTGCCAGCACCGTGCCAGCGGCAATCAGGCGCCAGTTGGCGCTGAAGGCGCCCTGCAAATGCACCAGCCCCACGGGCAGGGTATACATGGTCTGCTTGCTCAGGACAATGCTGGGCCATAAAAATTCGCCCCAGTTGGCAATAAAGGTAAACACCGCCAAGGTCGCCAGGGTGGGTTTAATCAGGGGGACGTAAATCTGGGTGAGTACCTGCCAACTGTTGCAGCCGTCGAGCACGGCCGATTGCTCCAAATCCCGGGGAATTTGTACCATGGCCTGGCGCACGAAGAAAATACCAAACCCGCTGACGACAAACGGGATGATCAGCCCCAGATAGCCCCCGATCGCGCTGGCCGAGTCGACCAGGTTCAGGTGCAGCATGATCATGTACAACGGAATCATGATCACCTGGAAGGGAATCATCATGGTGGCCAGAATAGCCATGAACACCTGGTTTTTGCCGGCAAATTCGAAGCGGGCCAGCGGGTAGGCGGCCAGGGTACTGAAGATCAGGTTAAAAATCACGGCACTGCCGGTTACCAGTACGCTGTTGGCAAAGTACAGGCCCAGTGGCACGGCCTGCCAAACGGCGGCAAAGTTTTGCAGGGTGGGCCGGGTGGGCACCAGTTCAGGCGGGAAGGCAAAAATATTGGCATCGGGCGATTTGAGTGCGGTGGACACCAGCCACAGGAACGGGCCGACGGAGGCCAGGGCCAGCAGGGCCAGCAGGGTATACACGGTGGCCTGCCGGACCAGGGTACCCAGATGTATCTGGGCCGGCACCTGTGTTTTGGGAGAGAGGGCGGGGGTGGTTGGGGCTGTCATTAGTACACACCGGCCTCCCGTTCCGCCTTGAGGTAAAACGTGTGGATGTGGATCAGGGACAGGGCAAAAATCACCACCATTAACAGAAACCCGGCTGCACAGGCCGTGCCGAGGTTCAGGTTGGCAAAGGCCTGATCATAAATGTAGTACACCAGGGTTTCGGTGGCCCCAACCGGTCCGCCCCGGGTCATGACGTAAATTTCGGTAAACACCTTCAGGCCGCCAATGGTGCTGATGATAGCCACCAGGGCCATGGTGGGTCGAAGAAAGGGGACGGTGACGTGCCAGTGGGTGGCTACGGGGCTTGCGCCGTCCATTTCGGCGGCTTCGTACAGGGTGCCGGGAATGCTTTGCAGGCTGGCCAGGTACATCAGCATGTAATACCCAAGGCCCTTCCAGACCACCATCAGGGCCACGGCAAACAGGGCCACGTCGGGCGCAATCAGCCAATCCACCTTGGGCAGTCCCAGCAAGGACAGGCCGTAGTTGAACAGCCCTTCGGAGGCATACAGCCACTTCCATGCGATACCGGCCACGACCAGCGACAGCACCACCGGCAGGTAGATGGCGGCTCGAAACACGGTGATGCCTCGCACGGACTGGTTGAGCAAAATGGCCACGGGGATGGGCAGCACCATCATGGCAGGTACGACCATCAGCATGAAGGTGGCCGTGTTGTGCACCACTTGCCAGAAGTGCTCGTTGCCGAACAGCAGCTTGCCGTAGTTGTCCCAGCCGACAAAGTCGGGGGCAAAGAGGGCGTGGCTGTAATCGTGCATGCTCATCCACAACGCACTGGCCATCGGTACAAAGAAAAACACCACCAGCAGCACCAGAGGCACGGCCAAATAGGCCCATGCCATGCCGGGTCGGTGTTTCAAGGGGTTGGTGTCAGTAGCCATGGCCATTTTTGGGGAGAGGCCCCAAGTTTTTCTCTCTTCTCGAACAGACAACACAACGAATGGGTTTAGTGCTTATTGTAGCGGATCCCTTACCGGCACGGGACGGTTTTTTGTCGCGAAAACACCTCGTCGGCCATTGCCTCGGTTAGCGGGCTGAAGAAGGCGGCAGATGCAATCATGGCGGCGTTGTCCGTACAAAAGGCCATGTGCGGCAAGTGCAATTGCAGGCCTTGTTCGGTGCACCAGTCGGCCAACTGTTGGCGCAGGGCACTGTTGGCCGCTACGCCTCCGGCCACAGCCACGGTGGTATACCCCAGAGCCTGTTGAGCGGCCTGGGTCCGCTGAACCAGTGCCTGGACGGCAGCATGCTGAAAGCTAGCCGCCAGATCGGCCAAAGCGGTTTGGTCGTCAGCTTTCAGTTCATTTTGAGCCAGACGGGCCGTGGCGGTTTTCAGGCCGCTGAAGCTGAAGTCGAAGCGCCCTTGGGTTTTGCCGACCGGCAAGGCATAACGGGTGGCGTCTCCCGTCTGGGCCAGCTGGTCCAGTACCGGGCCGCCGGGATACCCCAGGCCCAGAACCCGTGCCACCTTGTCGTAGGTTTCACCCACAGCATCATCCAGGGTTTGCCCTAGCAGGGGCATGGTGTCGTAGGCCTGTACGTCCATCAATTGGCAGTGTCCCCCGCTGACGAGCAGGCACAGGAAAGGGGGTTCAAGGGTTGACTCAAGATAGTTCGAGGCAATGTGGCCGTGCAGGTGGTTTACCCCACGGAAGGGTTTGCCCGTAATAAAGGCCAGGGTTTTGGCTGCCTGGGCCCCTACCAGTAATGAGCCCACCAGGCCGGGGCCCAGAGTGGCGGCAAAGACGTCAATGTCCTGTAGGTCAAGCTGGCTTTCATCCATGGCTGCTTGTAACGCTTCGTTGGCCAGGATTAGATGTTGGCGAGAGGCAACTTCCGGTACCACGCCCCCATATTGCCGGTGGTTTTCTGCCTGAGAGCGTACCACGTTTGCAAAAACACGTCGGCCATCCTCTACAATAGCCACGCTGGTTTCGTCACAACTGCTTTCAAAGGCAAGAATCTTCATGCTTGAAGCATAGAGCCAGGGGCGGCACAAATCAATGCTTTTTTGGCTGACCAATGACGGGCCTATTCACGTGTTGACGTGTGCGGGTTTGCCGAAGTGGCCCGCCAGAAGGGTGACCACTCCCTCCCTTTGAGGCTGTAACATATGCTATACTCGACAGGGAGGCCTATGGGTCTCCCCTTGTCGCGACCTCGCTGTTTAGGGGTTGTTTTGGCGTAGAGAGGCTTGAAAATACGCGTGTTACAGGGACTCGATCCAGTTAAAGTTTTCTTGAATCGTTCAGGGGTTTTGGCCTGCCCGCAGGTGGGCTGGGCTAATCGTCATGCCAAAGGGGGGCGCCAGGCGTGACTAAAAACCAGATCAGCGTTTTCCCGGTCTTAACGGTTGAGTTGATGGATGTGGAGCCCCTGGCCGAGAAGGTCAAGAATCCGCAAAAACTCAACAAGGTGGTGACCGATCTGATGATGCGGTTTGAAAACCAGTTGGTGGCCCAGGGGGCTTGGATTGATTCGCTCAAGGACCGGGTGATCACGTTCTCCTTTCCCTATGGCGATACGCCGGGCGAAGCCATCAGCCGGGCCATTAAAATCGGGATACTGTTGGCCCAGAAGCGCATTGTGGTTGGCGGTGTGCCGTTGCGTATGCGTGTGGGGTTTGACCTGGAAAGCACCGGCCACAAAACCCCCACCCGTGCCGTGCCCGAACGGCTGGTTGCTCAGAGCGGCGATTTGGTCGTCAGCCGGGCCGCGTTTTTGGTGTTGAACAAGAAGCTACCCTTTGAAGCCATTGGCCCGGTGCGGGTACAAGGCGAAATGCAAACGTTTTTCCGCCTGCTGGTTAAGCAGAAGGAAGCCCCCGAGCCGGTTGAGCCCGTGGTTGCGCCAGTGCCCGAAGCGGCGCCGGAGCCGGTGGTCGCCGAAGCGGTTATGGCGGACGTGGCTGAAATGGCCCCCGCCCATGCTGCCGAAATGGTGGCGGCCGAACCGACGGCAGACGAGTCCGAAATGGATGCGCTACTGGCCGAAGCCCACCAGGCCGGGGCGGCCATCGCCGATACCTACGCCGATGCACAGACCTATGCCGATACCGATCAGGCGATTGATGCAGACGAGATCCTTGAGGTGAAGGGGCCGGGATCTGGCCAGCCGGTTGCCGACATGGCTGGCGAGCTGCCCGTGTTTTCCGGCAGTGTGCGGCCTCAGCCTGGTGTGCCCCAAGCCATCGATGCGCCTGGTCCGCCGGAGGCTGACACATGGCAGGATGCTGAACCGCAAGCCCTTGAGTCGGCTTACGGGCCGGCCGAGCCTGAAGCCGTTGGCGAAGCCATGGTTGAACCGGTGGTTGAACCGAGCATTGAGCCGGTAACCGAGCCGGTTGAGGCCATGGCTGAATCGACGGCGCCTGAGCCCGATCTTGAACCGGTTGCTGCCGACATGGCTGCTGTAAGTGGCGCCTCCGTACCGCCACCGGTGGCCGCCCCGCTGGTCGATACCATGGCGGCCCACTTTGATCGGCTGCCCTTGGCCTTTGAGACGCCGTCCGACCAAATTGACTACGAACCGCCGGAGTACCTGGAGATTTCGTCGGGTGGCTTCAAGCAGCCCAATATCGGTTATGACGAAGCCATCCAGGCCATCATCAACGACATTGCCCAGCCTTCGGGCAAAGGGGCGGGGGCCGATCAGGCCGTCAAGGGCCAGATTATCGGCTTGTGCGGCGAAGAGGGGTCCGGCAAGTCGTTCATCGTCAACATCATCCGATCGCAATTGGCCCAGCAGCAATACCGCTGGTTTGGCGGGGGCTTTTACGAAGCCCTGAACCAGAACCAGTTTCCGCTGTACTACTGGTTTGAGTTTCTGCTGAATCTGACGGGCTTTCCGATGGAAGGCATGCCCATGGCCGAGGCCGAAACGTTTATGACCCAGATGTTGGCCAACATGTTTGGCGACAACCTCAACGACGAGATTCGCCGGTTCTGGGAAATGCTGTTCTCCATTCGGCCGCCCGAGGAAATTACGCCGGCGTCGCGGGCCCGTATGGGGCAGATGATCCCGATGTTCAAAAACATCCTTCGGGCCATGGCCAGCCAGACCCCCTTGATACTGGTGTTCGAGGACATCCAGTATGCCGACACGGCCTCGATGGAACTGCTGTTGCAGCTGCTTCAGGACAACCTGCTCGACGAGCGCATCATCATTCTGTTTACCTATACCCCCGACACGGCCTTCAAGGGGCCATTGTCCCAGGCGGTTAACCTGCTGCCCTTCAAGGAGTACGTGCTGTCTCCCACGCCCGAGCCTACCCTGATTGCCATGGCCGAGCCGCCCCTGTCCGAGCCCTGGAAAAAACTGCCCGATAACATCCGCCTGTCCCTGGTCAGCCAACAGTCGCCAATGTATCTGGAGGAGTCGATTCGGTGGCTGCACAACGCCGGCGGGTTTACCATCCACAAGAAAACCGGTAAGTTCAAAAGCGAACGTAAGCTTAAAAAGCTCGAGGTTCCGTCGTCCCTGGAGCAGTTGATCCACGAACGCTATGACAGCCTGGAGCCGGTGCTCAAGTACATTCTGCAAATGGCCAGTGCGTTGGGCGAACGCTTCTCAATGGGCGTCTTGGCCGATCTGGTTCAGAACCAGGACTTGAATGCCGACCAGCTCAAGGAAATTTTCCAGCTCTTGTGGCACATGGGCTTTATTGTCCCCGATGCCGACACCCTGGCCCGGTTCCGTCACCGGCTGATATGGGCCAACGTGTACTACCGCATTGACGATGCCGCCCGGCAACAGATTCACCGCGAAATTGCCCACTACCTGATGAACGGCAAGCAGAGCGGGATGACCGTTAACCCTATCTTTATTGCCCTGCATGCCGCCAAGGGGGGAGATGCCAACCTGGCCGCCCAGGCCTGGGCTTTGGCAACGGGCTGGCTGGCCAACATTGGAACGGTGACCGGGGCCAACCTGGCCTACAGCCGGTTCAATTCCATTGTGCAATCCGGCCAAGGGTCGGTGGATGACGCCATGGCCATTACCCACGAGCAGATTGCCACGATCAACGTCGATAACGAGCCGGAATACGCCAAGCAGTTTGTCCTCAAGGCCCTGCACCACAAAGGCATCGATCCACCCAGTCTCCAGCAGCAGATTCCGCTGATGTTGCTGATGGTGCAGATCTACGAGCGTTTGGGCAACTACCCGCAGGCCACGTCGGTGGTGCGCCATGTGCAGCAGGTCCTCGATGATCGCGTGGGGCCGCTTGAGCGGGTGGTCTCCGGTTGCCAGGAAATGTGGTACCTATACCTGCAGGGTAAGTGCAGCGAGGCACGCTATGTCTGGCAGGAACTGGTTGAGCCGCATGTCGGCCAGCTCAACGAACATCCCTTGCGCATTGCGCCGCTCGAACAGGCTTATTTCCGTGCCGTGCTGGCCAAGACCTATATTGATCTGTACCAGTGCCAGGACGGCGTGATGGACTGGCTGGACGAACATATTAGCCAGGCCCAGGCCCACCATAAGCCCCAGGTGGTGTTGCCCCTGAAAATCGCCAAGGGCGTGGCACACGTGTTGTACGGCGAGTACACGGCATGTCACCAGTTGCTCGATCCGCTCCTGGAAGAAATCGAATCGGTGCCCGATGCCCCCGAGCTGATGGTTTGGTGGGGTCTGGTGGTGTTGATGTACCATTGCGACATGGGCGATTGGCAGAACGCCTCCCTGCTGATTCCCAACACGGCCTACCAGGCCGAACGCGCCCGCGACTATCTGGCCTGGACCCTCTGCCAAACCATGGCTGGCCGGGTTTCAACCGGTTTGGGCCACTACAACGAGGCCCACAACCTGCTGGAGAACGCGATTTCGGTAGCCGCCCAGTACTATCTGGCCACGGCCGCCCTGATGGGCTGGCGCCATGTGGCCTACAACGACTTTGTGCGGCACAACATTGACGTGGCCCTTGAGGTGACGAACCGTGCCCTTGAGGTGGCTCGAAAGCCCGACATTGCCAACCTGTACGAATCGATGGCCATGGGTATTCTGCGGGGCATGTACCTGCGCCACAACGGGGCGCTGGAGGACGCTGCCAACGAGCTGATGGATTTATGGCATCGCTTTGATGATGTCGGGATGGCCCACTATCTACCCCTGAAGGCCGAGGCGGCCTACCAGCTGGGGCTTATCTACAGGGCCTACTCACAGGCCGCCACGGATGAAGCGGTTAAGAAGGCCCAGCACAACCATTCGACAGGCTACCTTGAACAGGCCAAGGCGTTGTGGACACAACTGGGCAACACCTATCGCCTGGGGCTGATGAACCAGCCGGAAATGGCGACACTGGCTCCCACCTCCTCCGATGCCGAACTGGCCCAGCGCGAGGCGGCTGCGGCCGCCGCAGCCGCTCAATCGCCCTTTGCGCAACACTAAGGGTTTTGTACTCGTCCGGTATCAGTGCCTGGCCAAGGTGTTTTACCGCTTTTAACCCGTCTCTATTGTGGCAGGCGTGAAAGATCCGATATAATAGGTAAAGTTGTCGGATAACCGCTTCCGGTAAACCGTTTTTTAGGTGTTTATGGTCAACCAGCGTTATTTTCATCACCCCGTGTTGGGTTACGTCGTGCTTCGTGCCGTCAAGGACAAGGGCTTGTGTTCCGTCCATTTTCAGGAAGACAAGCCGCCGGGTAACCACGCCCGTCAGTCTTCCGACCCGGTGCTCAAGCAGGTTGAGCAGCGGTTGCTGCACTACCTTAACGGTGAGCCGGTCCGCTTCGATGACATTCCGCTGCACCTGGAAGGCACCGAGTTCCAGTTGCAGGTCTGGCACGTTTTGCAAGATATTCCCTGGGGCGAAACCCGGTCTTATCGGTGGGTGGCCGAGCAGTTGGGCTCTCCGTTCGCCAGTCGCGCCGTGGGTCAGGCCAACGGCCAGAACCCCGTCGCCATTGTTATTCCCTGCCACCGTATTGTGCAGCAAAACGGGCAGACCGGCGGCTATGCGTTTGGATCCTACAAGAAGCAGTTCTTGCTGAACCTCGAAAAACACCACCAGCAGTTGCAGTTGGCGTTTTTTACAAAGCCGTTGCCTGTCCAGGCCAATAGCGCGCGATCGATGACCCTGTTGTAGCGGTTGTCGAGGTGGGCGTGCCAAAGGGTGTTGGGGTGGTTTGAATCACCGGCTGTCGCGGTGGCGACATCCAGGTGGTGTCGGGGCACGCCATAACCGAAACGGGTCGTTTGAAATAGCGTGCCGCTTTTCGTACCACGGCAGGGTCGACGGTGGGCATGGTATTTTGGGCAAGCCGGGTCGGCCTGGGGCAGTAGAGGAGGATTTCGTCGACGGCAGGCACCACGGTCGACAAGCCCGCATGCCACCTGGGGCAATCCAGCAAAATGGTGTCGAAGGGTTGACGGTTAAGCAGTAGCCGCAGCCGTCGCAGGATACTGGGTATGTGGGTGTGTTGGCGATCGCGCAGGGGTTGCTCAAGATGCAGGACCTGCACGTGGGTCTGGGGATGCCGGGCAAAGTCCCAGGGACGGTCGGGATGGCGCAGTCGGGCAAACAAGCCGGCATACCCCGCCGTGTGGCTGAGCTGCTGCGACAGGTGTTGGGTTTCAAAATCCATGTCCACGACCAGGGTTTGTCGGCCATACTGCTGCAACAGGCCACCGAGCATGCTGGCGACCGTCGGGGCTGCGGCTTCTGACGACTTTGGTTGCCCATGGGCGGGTAGATTGAGGGGCCAATCGCGTTGAAGGTGGTTGTGGAAAGACGGGGGCGGGACACTGGCCAGGTGGGCCATGGCTTCATAGGGTAACACCAGTACACAGTGGCGCAGGGGTTTTGGCTTAAGGACATGGGCATTCTCGGGCCAGTACTGGTATACGTAGCCGTACAGCCTTGGCTGCAGCCATCGCCACAACGAGGGCAGGCGGTGCTGCTGCGCCCAGCCCACCATGGTTAGGGCGGCTTTATGCCGGTACTGGTGTTCCAAGATCAACGGTACCAGTGACCATGTGGCGGCGCATAGTAGGCCAAGGGCACCGGTAAACCACCATGGTACGGGTACCGTGTTGCTGTTGGCCGGCTCGATGGACAGGGAGGGGTTGAGCCGAACCATGGCCGGTGGCGACGATTGGGCTTTTTTAAGCTGGCTTTCGAGTAGCCGCAATTGCGTGTCGAGGGTTTCAATGGTTTTCAGAATCAGGGTTTCGCGAGTATCAAAGGTACTGTTGGACTGATGCTGTTGTTTGGCCACCGCACTTTCCAGGGCCTTGAGCAACTGCTCCTTGTGCCGGTTCAACGCATCGTAGGCCTTCTGGTTGACCTCGGTGGCCAACCGCAGGGTGATCATGTCTTCGGTCAGGGTGCTGACGGCCAGGTTGCCTTCCTTGATCAGGGCGCCAGGCAATGCGGAGGGGGGCAGGATTGGTTCGAGTTGTTGGGAGGGTAGCAGGGGACCGGTGGCGGTCAGTTGTGCCAGATCCACAGCTTTGGCGTTGGCTGCCGGGGGTGGCATAAACAAGCCGTCAGACAGGCGGATTTCCTTGACCAGGGGGGAAAGAGCGTAAGGTCGGCTGTCGGTTTGGTTGAGCAGGCGCTCGAAGTATTGCTGCTTGGATTTGGCCTTGGCCAGGGCGGCATCGAGTTGGTTAAGCTGCTTGACGACGGTTTCGTACTGCCCCTTCAGATGGCTGATGGTTTCCTCGGCACTAAGGGCTGGCTGTTCTGGCGGCAAGAGGTTGGGGTTGCGATCCAGATCATGCATCAGCATCAGGTCGGCCTGTGCTTCGGCCAGGCGTTCGTAGAGTTGTTCTTGGCGGTTGATGAGGGTGTGGGTGTTGATTTCGTTTAGGCTGCTTTGAAAGAACCGGTCAAACTGGCGGCTGGTTTCGGCCAGCTTTTTGGGATCGGTGCTGCTTAAATGAATGCTGAGACGGGTTTCGCCATGGCGGTTGTCACTGCCGGAGGCGGCATACAGGGACGGTTTTAATGACACGTAGGGGGAATGGCCCGTGAGCTGGTTGAGCAAGGGGAGTTGCGAGAAAGGCCAGCGCAGCATGAACTGCGGCTTCATGTCGATATCAAGCAGTTCGGGCAACTGCATCTGAATGATAAACCCAACGGCTTCCTGGATGGCGGGGCTGGCGGTTTTTAAATGATCGGGCAAGGCGGCTTGCAAATACGGGTCGGCGCCGGGGGCGGGCAAGGGATCAAAGCCAGTCTGGACAGGAGTCGACTGATTCGGTGCTTCCGAAATACGGTAGTGAAGCACGCTTTGCCATTGGTCTGGCACCATGACCTTGACGGCAGGGCCGGCCATGCAACAGGCCAGCAGGATAATGGCCATGCCATACCCCAACCATCGCCACAGGGGCGGCAGTTTGAACAACTGGTCTTCAATGGCCCAGCAGAGACGCCGGCACAGAAGACCCAACCGGTTTAACGGGGATGGCCTCATCAACAAGCTCTTTTTTAGGGAATCGGTTTGTCGTTTATCCGAGAAGCAACCGTGCGACGGCAGGGGATACCACCTTTGTTAAAGCCCTTTGTTTGGATCCTTGTTCAGGTCCTTATTTAGGCCTTTTACACGGCTACCATTCCAGCGTACCGATTTGCACCCCGGTCGAGATCAACCGGCTGGATGAGTTTAAGCGCTTGACACCCGATTAGGCGCCTTTGAGCAGTTCCTTGTGCGCGGGGGTTGCCGCAAGCGGGTAGGGATGACGTGATTGGAACCGGCTAAGGTGTAACACGTTCATTTCATCGTTAAAAGCCTGTTCGTCGGCGACGAGCCCAGCACCCAACTGCAGTAGCATGTACCGCACAGCCTGTTTGTCCGCGTTCATAGAAGCAAAACCTCCGATACCATACCTATTCCACACACTAAACGCTATTTAATTGAGGAGAAGCGGATTGTTTATATATGAGTATAAAAACAGTTAATAGGGGCTTTTTGACGCATGGCGGGGGCAAGCATTAATGTTTTGTTAATATATATAGACAGTACTTGTAGGATGGATATCCTTTTGGCCGAGGCACAAATTAGGTACAAAGCCGAGGCACAAATTAGGCATAAATTAGGTACGCTGGACTTGTTGGGGGCTTTTTTTTTGGGGGCGAGTTGCTCAGAGACGGTACAACGCGGGCTTGGGTTGTGCTAGGGTACAGCTCAGGGACAAGGTCTTTCTCACTCTCTCTTTTCGTGCCGCCTTGCGCCTGTTGTTTCATTGAGTGGCACCCTGCCATTGGTATCCACCATGGGTATGGGTGTGTATGCCCGCAACGACAATGCCTGACCGCAGCAAGACCCTCTACGAAAAAATCTGGGACGCTCACGTCATTGAGCAGGTGACGGATGGCCCGTCCGTGCTCTACATTGATCGGCACCTGATCCATGAGGTGACTTCCCCGCAGGCGTTTGCCGGCTTGGCCCAGCGGGGTGTGGGGGTTCGTCGCCCCGACAAGACCTCGGCCACGGTGGATCACAGTCTGCCGACCACCCCCCGCAACGAACCCATTGCCGATGCCCAAGCCAAAAACCAGATTGAAACCCTGCGCCAAAACTGTGCGGCCCATCGGGTAACGCTGTACGATGTAGAAAGCGGCCAGCAGGGCATTGTCCATGTGATTGGCCCGGAGTTGGGCCTGACCCAACCGGGGCAAACCATTGTGTGCGGCGACAGCCATACGTCTACTCACGGGGCTTTTGGTGCCCTGGCGTTTGGTATTGGCACGAGCGAGGTGGAGCTGGTACTGGCCACGCAGTGCCTGTTGCAGGCCCCGTCGAAAACCATGGAAATTCGGGTGGAAGGCTGCCTGAAGCCAGGGGTAACGGCCAAGGATATTATCCTGTTCATCATCAGCCGGATTGGGGTGGGCGGTGGTACGGGTCATGTCATCGAGTATACCGGCTCGGCCATCACCGGCCTGAGCATGGAAGGGCGCATGACCGTATGCAATATGTCCATTGAGGCCGGGGCCCGTGCCGGGTTGATTGCCCCGGACCACACCACCGTTGAGTATCTGCGGGGCCGACCGTGCGTGCCTCAGGGCGAGGCCTTCGACGAGGCGGCCCAGGCCTGGCTGGCCTTGAAAACCGATGACGGGGCCGTCTACGATCGGCAGATCCTGCTGAAAGCCGAGGACATCGAGCCGATGGTTACCTACGGCACCAATCCTGGCATGGCCTTGGGTATCAGCCAAACCGTGCCAGCGGCCATGAGCGATGGCGACGAGGATTACGTGGCGGCGCTGGCCTATATGCAGCTTGAAGCAGGCCAGCCCATTGCCGGCACCGCCATTGATGTGGCCTTTATTGGCAGCTGTACCAATTCGCGTATCGAGGACTTGCGGGCGGCGGCTGCCATAGCCAAGGGCCGAAAGGTGCATCACCGGGTGCGTGGTTTGGTGGTGCCGGGGTCGGAGGCCATTAAGCAACAGGCCGAATCGGAAGACCTGCACCGTATTTTTATGGCAGCCGGCTTCGAGTGGCGCGAGCCGGGCTGTAGCATGTGCATTGCCATGAATGGGGATATGGTGGCTCCTGGCCAGGCCTGCGCCAGCACAAGCAACCGCAACTTCAAGGGGCGGCAGGGTAAGGGTAGCCGAACCTTCCTGATGAGCCCGGCCATGGCGGTCGCTGCAGCCATTGAAGGGGCGCTGGTGGATGTGCGTACCCTTGCGCCAGCCGGTTTGGATGCGGAGGGCGTGTGTTAATGGAAGCCTTTGTCCAGCTCGAATCGACCTGTATGCCGTTTTGGCGCGACGATATTGATACGGACCAGATTATCCCGGCCCGGTTTTTGAAAGGCACCACCCGTACCGGCTATGGCCAGAACCTGTTTTACGACTGGCGCTATGACGAGCAGGGGCAGCTTAAGCCGGCGTCGGCTTCGGTGTTTAACGACCCGCGCTACGCGGGGGCTCAAATCCTGGTCAGTGGTCACAACTTTGGCTGCGGCAGTTCGCGCGAGCATGCGCCTTGGGCCCTGAAGGATTTTGGGTTTTGCGTGGTGATTGCCGTCAGTTTTGCCGATATTTTTTACAACAATGCCCTGAAAAACAGCCTGCTGCCGGTGGCCTTGCCGAAGCAGGTGGTGACCGGGCTTATTGAGGCGGTTCAGGCCGATGCCTCGTGCCAGGTGGTGGTGGATCTGGCCACCCAGCAGGTCCAGCTGCCCGGTGGGGCCCAGCACGCTTTTGACATTAATCCGTTTCGCAAACAGTGTCTGCTCGAAGGGGTCGATGATGTCGGGTTTGTCCTGGCCCGACTGGCACAAATTGAGGCTTGGGAAGCCGCCCGGCCGTAGATTGTTACAGGGGCCTTTAACCGCTTGTAGGTGGCTTTTTTACCCTGTTTTGGGAGGGATTTAAGGTTTTGTTAAGGGTTGGGGGGCAATTCTGGTAATATATCGTTTTTATTAATATAAGCGATAATTTCGTCATTTTTGACATTCGACTTCGGGAACAAGGACATATAGCCACGTGACAGTAGGCGCCGGAACTAACGGCACAACCGGTTCACAGAAACCAAACGTATTTAACCAAATGGCGCTTCGGGCTCAGCAGGAAGCACAACGCTTTGATGCGGAGCTGGCGGGCAGTCGCCCTGCCCAGCCTTCGGGTTATGCCCAGGCCAACGCCATTAACCGTTTGTCGGCCATGTCCGTGAAGTATTTGTACAGTGTGGTGTACGCAACCCGGCAAATGGCCAAAAGCCAGGACACCTTCGATATGGCCACCAAGGCCTTGAGTGTGTTTGCCTGTGAAGATTTTGACAACGAAACCCTGACGGCCCAGACCGCCATTAACAACTGGCGCAAGCTGGACCATAACCAGAAGAAATCCGTCATTGATTTTCTGCAAACCCAGGGTATGCCAATGGCCGACCAGGCCTATGCCGATCATGCCGTGCCTGTTAAAAGTGCCATTATGTTGCTGACCTCTATCTTTAACGAGGAAGCCGGCCAAGGAGTGGGGGCTGTCGGTATGAGTGGCGGTTACGGCCAGCCGTCCGAAGAGGAACTGGTGGAGCTGCCTTCCGTTTCCACGTTTGATTATGCGGGCTACTTCGGGATTAACATCGTGCGCGTCAATACCCCGTCGGCCCCTAAACCAATGGCCAAAGCCAGCTAGGCTTTTATTGCTCCGTTGCCCCGTTCCTTAAGGATCGCTTTGCAGGGTAACGGCTTCCGTATGGTCGAGCTCCTTGAGCCGGACATTGACCCGCTGGTTGGGCAGGGTTTCAATACGCTTACCCACAAAATCGGGGGAGATGGGCAATTGGCGGTGGCCGCGATCCAGCAGTACGGCCAGTTGAATGGTGTTGGGGCGGCCGTAATCCTTCAGGGCGTCAAGGGCGGCACGGATGGTACGGCCGCTGTACAGAACATCGTCAACCAGTACCACGTCCCGGCCGGTGATGTCGACGGGAATGTCGCTGCCCTGGACCGGCTTAAGGGTTTTTCGCGTATCGTCGCGGTAGAGGGTAATGTCCACATAGCCCTGGGGTACGGCCTGTTGCTCCATGTCGCTGATGAGTGCGGCAATGCGTTCGCCCAACGGTTTGCCCCGAGATAAAATACCCACGATAACCAGGTTTTTCGAACCGCTGTTGGCTTCCACAATTTCGTGGGCCAGGCGCTTGAGCGTGCGTTCAATGTCCTCGGCACTAAAGAGGACGGTTTCGGTAGAGGCGGATGAGCGCGAGGTCATAAAAACGATTCCTAGGCTTATTGAGGCGGCGAGGTGGTGGCGAAGTGCTTCGGCTGCAAGACGCTGCGGATGGCTTCGGTTTTGCGCAGGCATTCGCGGTACTCGTGCTTGGGTACCGAATCGGCCACGATGCCGGCGCCGGCATGGAAGAACAGGCGCTCGTCAGGCCAATGGAAGCAGCTTCGGATGAGAATATTAAAATCGACATGGCCACGGAAATCAAGGTAGCCTAGGCTGCCGGTGTACAGCCCACGGGGCACCGGTTCCAGTTCGCGCAGCAACTGCATGCACCGTACCTTGGGGCAGCCGGTAATGGTACCGCCTGGGAACATGGCCTGGATGAGATCGAAGGCGGTCTTGTTTGCTGCCCGCTTGGCCTCGATTTGGCTGACGAGGTGCGTGACATGGGAGTACTGCTCCAGTACAAAAGCATCGGGCACCCGCACTGATGCCGGGGCGGCTACCCGGCCCAGGTCGTTGCGTTCCAGATCCACCAGCATCAAGTGCTCGGCTTGTTCCTTGTGGTCGCTTGTCAGTTCCGACTCGATGGCCTGTTGCTCGTCGGCCGAATGCCCGCGACCTCGTGTTCCGGCAATGGGCCGGGTGTCGAGGGTATTGGTGGCAGCATCGTAGCGCACCAGCCGTTCCGGCGAGTTGCTGATCAGGTGGCCCAGCGGGGTGGTCATCAAGCCGCTGAAAGGCGACGGGTTGCGGTTGACCAACGCCTCGTACAGAGCTAAATCGGCGGCCAGCGGCACACCGGGCAGGTAGAAGCGAATGGACAGGTTGGCCTGGTAGAGATTGCCGCGCTGGATATGGTCCAGGCATGTCTGAACCAGTTGGTGGTATTGGGGCTCTAGCAGGGACTGCTTGACGGCGGTGTCGGCCAGTACGGAGAAGTCAAATTGCGTCGATGGGTCGGCTTGGCAGGGCATGGTTGCCAACAGGTGTTGGGCATGGTCGAGCCAGGCCGGGTCGTCGCTGGCCACAAACAGGGTTTGGCTGGCCGGGTGCCAACCGACCTGATGGCGCATTTGCTGCAGGTACAAATGTCCGAATGGCCCGGTGTTGGGTCGTGGGGCCACGGTCGGCTCGATGAAGTGGTTTAACTCGTAGCCCAGCGTGCCGACCCAACCACTGATAAACGGGCACGCGGCCAAAGCCGGATGGTTGAGCAGAGGGCTATGACTGGTTTGAGCATGGGCCTGGCATTCGTTGAACAACGTTTCAAGCCGCTGCCAAAGTTGCGGGGGGTGGGCGACGGTTAGCACGGGGCGGTTGTTGACGAACAGGATATTGTTAATCAGCACGATCCGCTCGACGGGGGTAAACCCCATCCAGTAGTATCCGCCGGTGGGCGCCGGCCACCCGCAGGAGTCCAGCAGGACGGCATCGGGGCATGTGGCGTGCAGTTGGTAAAACCACTGGCGAAACCGTGCCGGGGTCATGTCGGCCGGCTGCTGGATAATCCTTAGCTGGTGCACGACTCTAGGAGCTCATCGTCCATGTCAAAATTGGCATACACCTGTTGCACGTCGTCCTGGCTTTCGAGGGCGTCGAGCAATTTAAGCAGCGGCTTGGCCACGTCGGCCGAGTCCACTTTTACGGTGTTTTCCGGTACACGGGTGGTTTCTGCCGACTCGATGGGAATGTCGTATTGCCGAAGGGCCTGGCACACATCGTTGAGGGTATCGGTGGGGGTCCAAATCTCGAAGCGGTTGATGGTGTCGTTGACGTGCACATCTTCGGCTCCGCTGTTCAGGGCGATGTCGAGCAGCTGCTCCTCGTCCTGTCCCTCGGTATTAATCAAAATTTCGCCACGCTGCACGAACATCCATGCCACGCAGCCATCCGACCCGAGGTTGCCGCCATACTTGTTGAAGTAGCTGCGCACATCACCGGCCGTGCGGTTCTTGTTGTCGGTCATTGCCTCAATAAACACGGCCACCCCGCCAGGGCCATAGCCTTCGTAGGTCATGTCCTCCAGCTGGTCGCCACTCAGCAGCCCCGCGCCTTTTTGCACGGCCCGATCAATGGTGTCGTTGTTGACGCCCGCCGACTTGGCCTTGTCAATGGCGGTGCGTAGCCGAAAGTTGGCCTCCGGATCGGCGCCTCCCAGCTTGGCGGCTTGCATAATGGCCCGGCAATACTTGGCGGCCGCCTGGCCTTTTTTGGCATCTTGGGCTGCCTTGCGGTGCTTGATGTTGGCCCACTTGGAATGACCAGCCATGGTGCTCGAAACCACCCTTTCTGCGTTCAAGGTTTCCGATACAATACAGTAGTATACCGGATGGAGCGGATCAGATGGTAGTCTCACTGCGGTGCGCCCTTTACAACGCCAGTCCCAGCCAGGGCTTTGCCCAGGTCTTGGCCCATGCCTTGGGAACCTGCGGGGTCTCGATCGATGAAATGAGTGATGGTGAGACCAACACAAGTACCGATGCGACCGTGGCCCTGTTCAACCCGTACCCCACCCCGTTTGAAACCGATGCCACGGCCGCGTCCTGCCAGGCCATGACGGCGCAGCTCAACCGGTTTGTGTTGGCATGTGCCGGTCGGCCTCATGCCGTGGTGCTTTCGTCGGGCGATGTTTTTGGCGAGGGGCCGTATTTTTGCCCGGATTGCGGCCCGCCGTCCCAGCCGATTGTCCGGTCGCCCGAAGGGCTTGAGGCGTTGCGATGGGACCCGCGTTGCCCGGTTTGCGGCGATCTGTTAATGCCCCTGCCCGCTCGCCCGACCGATGCCTTGGTTCAAACCGGTGTGGGTAACCAAACCTTCCTGGCCCTCGAGCAAGCAGTGGCCATGGCCCGTTGGCCGTGTCCGGTGACGCTGGTTCGAGTGCCGACCCCGCTTTGGGATCTCTTGGACCCTTTGGACCCTTTGGGCAGTGGTGTCGATGAGGCTGTGGATCCGCTTTGCCAAACCGTTTGGCAGAGATTTGTTGCCCAGGCGCGGGCAGGCCAGGTGTTGCAGGTGCACGAAGGCGGCTGTGGCATGCGTGAGTTGATCGCCGTCGAGCCGTTGGCCGAGGCACTGGCTGAAGTATTGGCGGCGGTTTTAGGGCCGTCATCGTCCGCGTCGGAGACACTTAGCACTTTAGGCAGTTTAAGCCGTTTGGCCACGTTGGGTACGGTTGGGTCAGTGTCGGCGGTCCACGTGGTCCACGTGGTCCATGGCGAGGTGGGTACCCTGTTTGACTGGGCATGCCGGGCCGTGGCCTTTGCCGGGAACCCGGCTGCCGATATTGAGGTGACCGGCACATGGCTGCCGGGGCGTCCCCGGCATCGGCTGCTGGGTTGAGCGGTCCGTGGGTGATCGGCTTGCTCCTGCACAACTTTGGGCACAATTTTGGGCACAATTTAGGGTGGGGGGTGTGTTTTATTGAAACAGGTATGGTGGTCTTTACCGGAGACGTTTTCTGATGGTGTCCCCGATGATGTACGGGCTTAGGCGATGATGCGACTAACGGCTGTGACGGGCCGGGCAACGCCTTGGCCAACTGCCTGGCCAACTGCCTGGTCAACGCCCTTGGCGATGCGACCCGACCGGTTTCCAGCCGGCGGCAGTGATGATGGTGGATCTACCCAGAGACGAGTCGGTACGGACCAAGATCGGCTTCAATTTGGCACGACCCCATCGGATCATGACGCGTGGTTTGAGCGGCTTCGAGCACACTACCTGGGGGCCTCGGTTCGAAAGCGGCTGACCCGTTTGAACGGGGGCGCCGGTGCCCGGCTGGCGGATCCCACCCTGCCCACGGAACCGGCGGTTTTCCCTTTTCCTGATGATCCGACCCTTAAGCCGGTTGGTCGCAGCGTGGTCTTCAAACGGGCCAGTCAGCCCGACCAGCCTGATCAGCCGGTGCTGGTTTGGGTGTACGAGGTCAGCGATTGGTTGAATCGCCATGGCCAAGACCCGTTTTTTGGGTATGACACCTACCATGTGTATTGGCTGGTGGCCGACGAGGCGATTACCCCGATTCCGCCTGAGACCGCGTCCAGCAACCCGAACTGTACGCTTGATCGGCTGAGTCCGACAGTGTTGGCCCAACTCAAACTCAAGACCGAACGGCTCAACCCGGAGTCCCGTACGGCCGACCACCACCATGTTGAACGCCTTGATTCGCGCCCCGACAGCCCTTACATGGGCTGTGGCACGGTGCTGGTGCAGGCGGCCTTGGAGCATAACCTGCGCCAGGGATATCGGGGCCGTATGGATGTCAGCTCCACCCCCTTTTCCTCCGGGTTTTGGGTCAAGGCGGGTTGGGCGCCCTATGATGTAAACCGGATCCCGCTGGACATGGATCCGGCAGTCGGTCTGACGTCGCATGCGCTATGGCAGGCGATTCACCACCGTGACGATCAGCGGTTGGCAGAGCTATTAGGCGACTTGCAGTGCGAGGCGGAGCGGGTTCATGCTACCGGCACGGCCAGTACAACCGGTGTGGCTAAAGCATCCAGGCCGCAGCCCGTGCGTACCACCGAGGCCACGCTGGTGTTGTTTCCCCAACAGCTTGGCGACTGGCGCCGGTTAATCAGGCGGTGGCCGGTTCTGTACAAAAACCCCTGACCACTTGACCTGCCACGTACAACCGGCTCAGGTGGTTGACCCCATAGTGGTACAGCAACTGATGGTGGCTGGTCAGGTTGAATAGGGCTAAGTCGGCGCGTTTGCCGGCGGTCACTGATCCGCGATCGTCCTCAAGTCCAAGCGCCTTGGCCGCGTTGAGCGTCACGGCCTGGATGGCTTCGTGGGGGAGCATGGCCATGTGCAGGCAGCCGAGCACCATCATCAACTGCAGGTTCTGGCTCATGCACGATCCCGGGTTGAAGTCCGTGGCCAACGCCACGGTGGCGCCTGCATCAATCAGGGCACGGGCCGGTGCGTATCGAGGCACCTTCAGGTAAAAGGCGGTGCCAGGCAACACGGTGGCCACGGTGTGGCTGGCCGCCAGTTGCCGGATCCCTTCCGGGCTCGTGTTCAGTAGGTGGTCGGCACTCAGGCACCCTACCTCACATGCCATCGGGATACCCCCGATATCCTCGAACTCGTTGGTGTGGATGCGTGGTTTCAGGCCGTAACCCATACCGGCTTCAAGAATGCGGCGGCTTTGGGCCACGTCGAAATACCCGGCCTCGCAAAACACGTCATTGTGCCGGGCAATGCCCTGGTCGGCAATGGCCGGCAGCATGTCGCCAATAAGATGATCGACATACCCGTTGGGATTGCCTTTGAATTCGGGTGGGATATCGTGGCCCCCCATAAACGTGGGGATTACGGTTAGGGGCAGACGTTGGGCCGCTTCGTTAATAGCGGCAAGGCTTTTGAGCTCCGAATCCACATCCAGGCCGTAACCGCTTTTGGCTTCCACGGTGGTTACGCCAAAGGCCATGCTGGTGGCCAGGTGGGTGGTGGTTTGTTCAACCAGTGTTTCGAGCGAAGCGACCCTGGTTTCGCGTACGGTTTTGGCAATGCCGCCACCGGCTGCCGCAATGTCCAGGTAGGTTTTGCCCTGCAGCCGCTGCTCGAACTCGTCGGCCCGGTCTCCACCAAACACTGGGTGCGTGTGGCTGTCAATAAAGCCGGGGAAGACGACCTGACCGCTGAAATCTTCGCTGGGCACGCCCTGCCAAGCGGCAGGTATGGCATGGCCGGGCCCGACCCATGCAATGGTGGTGCCTTCCAGGGCAATGGCCCCGTTTTTGATCAGGCCCAGTGGGTTGTCGTCACTGGTCAGGGCCGGATCAACCGTAACCACTTCATTGAAGCCTTTCAGGAGGCGTTTTTCAGGAGGGGCCATCGTCACAGGGCGGGTCTCTTCCAGTCGAATTACGTGTGTGTGGGGGGGAGGGTTATTCCATCATGGGCACGTTGATTTGGTGCGTCCGGGCGGTTTCCACGGCTTCGTCGTAGCCGGCATCGACGTGGCGCAGCACGCCCATGCCCGGATCGCTGGTCAATACCCGTTGCAGGCGGGCAGCGGCCTGGGGGGTGCCGTCGGCCACGATGACCATGCCGGCATGTAGCGAGTAGCCGATGCCTACGCCCCCACCGTGGTGGAAGCTGACCCAGCTGGCCCCGTTGGCCGTGTTAATCAGGGCATTGAGGATGGGCCAGTCGGCAATGGCATCGCTGCCGTCTTTCATGCCTTCCGTTTCGCGGTTGGGCGAGGCCACGCTGCCGCAATCCAGGTGATCGCGGCCGATGACGATGGGGGCACTGACTTTGCCCGAGGCCACCAGGTCGTTGAACAGCAGCCCTGCCTTGGCCCGCTGGCTGTAGTCCAGCCAGCAGATGCGGGCTGGCAGCCCCTGAAACTGTACATGATCGCGGGCTTTGCCTAACCACTGGTGCAAGTCGGTATCCGCTTCAAACATGGCCATCAGGGCGGCGTCGGTAGTGTAGATGTCCTGCGGGTCGCCCGACAGGGCCACCCAGCGAAAGGGCCCAGACCCCTTGCAAAACAGGGGACGGATAAACTCGGGGATGAAGCCGGGGATGTCAAAGGCATTGTCTACCCCCATTAACTGGGCTTGCTGGCGGATATTGTTGCCGTAGTCAAACACCACGGCGCCCCCTTGCTGGAACCCCAGCATGGCGTTGACCTGCTTGGCCATGCTGGTCATCGATCGGCGAATATATTCGTCGGGATCGGCTTGGCGCAATGTGTCGGCCTCGGCCAGCGACAGGTCTTCGGGGATGTAGCCCACCAGCGGATCATGGGCCGAGGTTTGGTCGGTAACCACGTCAGGCAGAAAGCGCTTGTCGAGCAGTTGCTGGTAAAGGGTGGCGGCATTGCCAACCAGGCCGATGCTGACCGGTTCCTCTTTTTCTAGGTGCGTTTCAACGGCCTTTAGGGCCTCTTCTAGGGTGTCGACCTTCATGTCCAGGTAGCCGGTTTGTAGGCGCTTGTCGATACGGGCCGGATCAACGTCAATGCCGAGAAAAATGCCGTTGTTCAGCTTGACGGCCAGTGGCTGGGCACCGCCCATGCCGCCCAGACCGGCCGACAGGACAAATTTTCCGCGTAAATCCCCGTCAAAGTGCTTTTTGGCGGCTTCGGCAAACGTCAGGTAGGTGCCCTGCAAAATGCCCTGCGAGCCGATGTAAATCCAGCTACCAGCCGTCATTTGGCCGTACATGGTCAGCCCCAGTTGCTCAAAGGCCCGGAATTGCTTCCAGTTGGCCCAGGCGGGCACCAGGTTGCTGTTGGCCAGAAGCACGCGAGGGGCATCGGGATGAGACGGCAGCACACCAACCGGCTTTCCAGACTGAACCAATAGGGTTTCATCCTCGCCAAGGGTTTTTAGGGTGTCTAAAATAGCAGACAGGCAGGCCTGGTTTCGGGCAGCCTTGCCTGTACCACCGTAAACAATTAGTTGGCTTGGGTCTTCGGCGACGTTTGGGTCCAGGTTGTTAAGCAGCATGCGGTAGGCCGCTTCCGTCTGCCAGTTGCGGCAGGTCAGGGTGGTGCCGGTGGGGGTGTCGGGGATGCTTGAAACAGCAGCCATGGTGGGGGGTACTCTCCAGGTAGGCGTTGTTTGTAACGGGACAGAACAGGCTATGGTTGCCTAAACCGGCAACTGGCCTTATTGTAGCGCAGCCAAAGCCTTGGCGTCATGGGATGGTCAAGAAGCCGGGTTTTATTAAATTTTTAGCAGATTGCCCCTCAGATCGTATAAAATAAAAGGAGTTTTCAACTCGCATAGGACGTTTAGCTGTCACGGTGGAACAGGAAGCCCAATTATACGCTGAATTGGAACAGCAGCTGCGCGAGCAATGCCGCAGTGATGCCGAGCTGGCCGTGGTTAAGCGTGCTTACGAGTATGCCTACCAGATGCATGAGGGGCAGTTTCGCAAGAACAATGACAAATACATTGTTCACCCCGTCCATGTGGCCATTATTCTGGCCCAGATCAGCGTGGACACGCCCACCATTTGTGCTGCCCTGCTTCATGACGTGATTGAGGACACCGAGGCCACCCCCGACGAAATTACCAGCCGGTTTGGCCCGGAGGTGTGCATGCTCGTTGAGGGTGTTACCAAGCTGGGCAAGATTAAGTACGCCAGCAAGCTGCAGCAGAGTGCCGAAAACTACCGAAAAATGTTTCTGGCCATGGCCAACGACGTGCGGGTGGTGCTGCTTAAGCTGGCCGATCGCCTGCACAACATGCGTACCCTTGAACATATGGTGCCCGAGAAGCAGGTGAAGAAGGCCACGGAAACACTCGAAGTATTTGCGCCCCTGGCCAACCGAATGGGCTTGGGCAAGTGGCGCAGCGAACTGGAGGACCTCAGCTTCAAGTATCTGGCCCCCGAGGCTTACGAGCAGTTGTTGAACCAGGTGGCCAGCGAAGAGGCGGAGTGGCGCAAAAGCATTAAGGAGATGAAGGAGGAGTTGGGTGCCGCTCTGGGGGCCTTGACTATTGAGGCTCGGGTGTACGGCCGCGTGAAAAACTATTTCAGTATTTATCGCAAGATGACCGGCCAGGACAAAAAACTGCAGGATGTCTACGACCTGGGGGCGCTGCGCATCATTGTCGCGAACGAAAAGGAATGCTACGAAACCCTGGGGGCGGTCCACAGCCACTACAAGCCGATTCCTGGCCGGTTCAAGGATTACGTGGCCATGCCCAAGAGTAACCTGTACCAGTCCCTGCACACCACCGTCATTGGTCCCAACGGTCGTCCCATCGAGGTCCAGATTCGTACCGAGGAGATGCACCGGATTGCCGAGTACGGGATTGCGGCCCACTGGCATTACAAGCAGGTGGGTGCGTCGGCAACGGCCGATGTGCAGAGTGATGATGAGCAGAAGCTGACGTGGCTCAAGCAGTTGATCGAGCTCAAGGAGGAGTCGGGCGACGCGCAGGAGTATTTTGAAAACGTCAAGTTCGACCTCTTCCAGGACGAGGTGTTTGTGTTTACCCCTAAGGGCGACGTGTTTGACCTGCCCAGGGGATCAACCCCCGTTGACTTTGCCTACCGGATACATACCGAGGTGGGCCACGCCTGCACGGGGTCGATGGTCAACGGCAAAATCGTGCCGTTGAACTACGTGCTGAAGAACGGTGACATCATCGAGATTATGACCGCCAAAAAGGCCTCGCCGAAGGTGGACTGGATCAAGTTCGTGCAGACCCAGCATGCCAGGGCCAGTATTCGCCAGTGGTACAAAAAGAATTTTCGCGAAGATCACATTGCCCAGGGGCGTAGCCTGATTGAAGCCGAAATGACAAAGGCCGATTACGAGGAGATGCTTAAAGGCGGCACGCTTGTGGACGTGGCTCATCAGCTCAACTATGCCAAGGTGGACGACATGCTGCTGGCGCTGGGCTACGGCGAGTTGACGGTTCCTAAGGTGATGAACCGGCTGCGGAAGAAGGAAACCGAAACGACAAAGGCCACGCCTGAAACCACCAACCTGGAAGTGCTGGCCCAGCGCAGTAATATTCTGCGTCGTCGGGCCCGGCCCAAGGGCGGTGGCGAGCAGATTGAAGGCCTTGAAGGGATGCTGTACCACATGGCCAAGTGCTGCAACCCGTTGCCTGGCGATGAGATTGTGGGTGTGGTTACACGGTCGCGTGGCGTAATGGTGCACCGTATTGACTGCCTGAACCTCGACCATGTGCGCGAGGAACGGAAGATGGATATTATGTGGACGTCCAACGCCATTGACAACAGCGAACAGCTCCGATCGGTCCGACTCGATATCCATGTCATCGATCGTATTGGGATTTTCAAGGACATCCTGATCCGTATTGCCGACAAGAATACCAACGTCAGCAATGCCCGGGTTAAAAAGCTGTTGACGGACAATACCGCGTTGCTCGAAATTACCGTGGATATTGCCGATTTGGCCCACCTGGAAAAAGTGAAGACGACCATCCAGAACCTTAGCGATGTGATTAGCGTCAAGCGGTCGCAGTTGCGCCCGATTCGCAACAACGCAGCGGGTGGTGGTGGAGCTGCCGAGTAGTAGGGGCTACCCTTTTTTACAAACCCACAGGGTTTTTAGGTGCATGTCTTCCAGTTCCAGCGTGCTGGGGTTGAAGGGCGTGCAGCCGGTTACCTCGAAGCCGCAGCCGGTTAAGGTGGCCCGTAGGGTTTCGTCATTCCAGTACTGTTCCGTAACCAGTTCCTGGGTCATCACAAGCTGGCTTTCGGTGTGTTCGGCGGCCTGAATAGCCACGACTGCGCGTCCCCGCTCTACGTCGTAGGAGGCTTCGAAACTCAGTTGCACGTTGGGCCCCTCGTCCTTGTCCTTGCCCTGCCAGAACTTCAGGAAGTTGGCTTCGGTGTTTACGTCAAACAAGAACACGCCGCCCGGCGGCAGGTTTCGGTGTGCCGAGGCAAACAGGGCTTCGAGGTCGGGGGCCACGAGCATGTGGTTCACCGTGTCGTAAACGCAATAGACCATTGGCACGGGCTTGGAAAGCCGTGTGTTTCGGATGTCGCCGACGTTGAGCTTGATGTTTTGGCTAATACCGGCTTCGGCGACCTTGCGCCGGGCTTCGTCAAGCATGGCCTCGGCCCAGTCTACCCCGATAACTTGCCAGCCCGCCTTGGCAAGCAGACAGGCGGTTTCGCCCGTGCCGCAACCCAGGTCCAGCAGGGGGCCGGGCATGGTAATGCCGTGTTGCGCGGCGGTTTGCTGGATGATGTCGGCGATGTCGATACTGAAATCCACCACGCCGGTCCAGTCGTACAAGTGTGCCAGTTTGGTATACATTGGGAGGCTTCTCTTTTTTGGGGGCAGAATACGGAGGGTCGTATCGGGGTTACTCGATGACGGCTGTCAAGCTGGCCGGGTCAATGGGCTCGTAGTGGGTTTTCCATGGCCATGGGGCCTCGCCCTTGATGATGGCCACCGTGTTGAGGGCCTGCTCGACACAGTCGTTGAGCGAGACGCCTTTCATGTAGTTGCCCGTTAGAAACAGGCCCGCAAAGCGCTCCACTTCCATCCGAACCGATTCGAGCGTTTCAAGATGTTTGGGGGTAAATTGCGGAATGGCATGGGGCCACCTTACCACGTACTGCAGGGTCGGCAACAGTTCGGAGCGATGCAACTCGAGGGCTTCCGAGAGGCCTTGCAGGGCAAAATGGATTAGTTGCGCATCACCCCAGTGCAGGATGTCTGCTTCCTTGTTGCCGCCGAGCATGCATGTCAGCAGGCAGTGCTGGTCGGGGGCTCGGTCGTCGAACATGCTGCTGGGCCAAATGGCCCCCAGCAACTTAAGCCCCACATGGCGGGGAATCAGGAAGCCGAAGCCGTCGAGTTCATGTTGCAGGGCCTCGCGCCGAAAGCCGAGATGCACGACAGCCATCGGGACATAGGGTATCCGGTTCAGGCGATCGAACAATCCCTTGGACAACACGCGCAGGCACGTGGCGGCCTGGAAAGCCTCGGTCGCGACCACCACATTCTTGGCAAAATATTTTTCATCCGTATCGGTCAGAACCTGATAATACCCTTGTTCGTTGCGCGTCACGTCGCACACGTGTTTGCCTGTTAATACCCGGGCCGGATTCAATTCGTCGGCCATGGCCGACACCAGGGTTTGCAGGCCTCCCACAATACTGTATACCTGGTAGGGTGTGCCCTGGTGCTGTTGTTGCTTCTGCTTGAGGTAGGCCAGCAGCGATCCGTTCTGGGTATTGTTGAACTCGGCCAGGTCGGGGGCAATGGCCTGGAGCGAAAGCGCATCGGCGGTTGATGCGTAAATTCCGGACAGGATCGGGTCGATTAGGGTTTTGGCAACGCCGCTGCCCAGGCGCAGGGTAACGTATTCCTCAACCGACGTGGTCTTCCGAATTTTTCGGACCGGCAAAAACGGTTCCAGCATCATGCGGGCCTTCGACCACGGCGAGAGCAGGGGCGATGTGAGCATGCCCGTGGGGGTGTGGGGCACTTCGAGCAACTGGTGGCCGTTGTAAATAAAGCGGCGCTTTGCACTGGCATGGGGCTTTTGCAGGGGCACCTTCAACTCATTGCACAATGCCATCAACGCCGCGTTGCGGTTGTGAATGGTGTGGGGCCCGGCTTCCATCTGGTAACCGTTTTTATGGATGCTTCGGATCTTGCCGCCCAGGCGCGCGGATTTCTCTAGCAGCAGATAGCTTCGGCCGGATTTTTGCAGCCGGTAGGCTGTGGTTAGGCCGGTAATGCCCCCACCAATGACGATGGTTTCGACCAGGACTTGTTTGGGGTTAAAGGGGCGAGGGTTCGGCATGGCGGCTTGGGGCAGGGTTGGACGGGCAGCAACGGGGATGGCTGGCATGGCCGGGCAACAGCCCCAGCAGTTTCATTTTATCAGCCACGCCATCTGCCAATACCCCAATGTAGTCGGGGTGGGTCAGCAGGGTCTGGGCACGATGGAATTGCTCGATGCCCAACGCATCGGCCACGGCCTTGTATTCGATGTCGATTTCGCAAAGGGTTTCAATGTGCTCGCTGACGAAGCTGATGGGCACCACCAGAATGTTTTGCACCCCGCTGCGCGCCAAGGTGGATAACATCTGCTCGGTTGAAGGTTCCAGCCACGGGATGGGACCTACCTTGCTTTGGTAGGCCAGTGTCCAGGGCTGGTTGGGTAAATGGGTTTTCATGACCGTTTGGGCACTGTGCCAAATCTGCTCCGGGTAAGGGTCGCGGGTGTCTTCCACAAACCGGGTGGGCAGGCTGTGGGCGCTGAACAGAACGGTGACTTGATCGGTCGGGCATGTCCACTGGTGGGCATGGGCCTTCAGGCCGTTGTGGATGGTGTCGGCCAGGGCCTTGAGATACCGGGGCTTGTTGTAGACCGGGGCCAGTTGGGCCAGGGTACCGGTCCATCCGTGGGTTTTGCATGCGGCCTGGAAAGTCTTGACGCTCGATCCGGTCGTGGTCAGGGAGAAGTGCGGGTACAGCGACACGCCAATCAGGTGGGTTACGCCGTCGGCAGTAATCTGGGCCAGGGCTTCTTCGCTCAGAGGGTGCCAGTAGCGCATGGCCACATACACCGTGGCATCGATACCCCGACCAGCCACTTCGCTTGCCAGGGCCAGGGCCTGGGCCTGGGTGTGTTTAAGTTGCGGTGAGCCGCCGCCAATCAGGCCGTAGTTGTGCTGGGCGGTTTTTAACCGGGCCTTGGTGATGAGCCAGGCAAAACCTTTCTGGATAAAACGTTCCATCCAATCTGGTACGGGGGCGTTGATGATCTTGAAAATATCGGGGTCGCTAAAGAGGTTAATGAGGAAGGGTTCTACTTCGTTCTGAGATAGGGGGCCACCGAGGTTAAACAGTACCAGCCCCACCTTGTGGTTGGCTGCGGGCGTGACTGTGGCTGTCGTAAAAGGTTTGGATGTGGAAGCAGGCATGGGGGGCAAAGGGTTCCTGATAGTAGGGCGCTTACAGGGTTTTGGAAAAGGCTGGCGGGTTGCCGTCGGCTTGGTGATCTTCCTGTCGCTGAGCCAGGTAGGGGTCAAAACACATGGCCACGTTTCGGCTGAACACGCGGCCCAGAGGCAACAGCTGAAGGTGGTCGTTGTGCAGTTCGACGAGGCCGTCCTCGGCCATGGGGGCCAGGCGTGCCAATGCCGGGGCAAACTGGGTGTTGAAATCAATGCCGTAGGTTTGGCTGATTTGGCTGTAGGTAAGCCGGCCCTGGCAGAGGATGGCCTGGATGATGTCACGGTGAAGGCGGTCGGTGTTGCTGACGGCCAGCCCGCGCATGGTGGCCAGGTGGCCGGCTTGGATGGCCTCGTAATACTGCGACAGCTTTCGGTGGTTCTGGGCATAGGCATGCTCGAGGCCGCTGATGGCACTGACACCGGCTGACACCATTTGGCTGCCTGCCTTGGTGGTGTAGCCCATGAAATTGCGGTACAGTGTGCCGTCCACAAAGGCCCGGGTCAGTTCATCGTCGGGTTTGGCAAAGTGGTCCATGCCCATGTACGTGTAGCCGGCGCTGGTCAGGCGGTCGATGGCCATCGAGAAAATCTCGAACTTGGTGGTGCCGTCGGGCAGGGCGGCCGGGTCTATTTTTTTCTGGTGCGGGCTTATCCATGGCACGTAGGCAAAGTTGTACAGGGCAATACGATCCGGGTCCAGGGCAATGATGTGGTCCAGTGTTGCCTCAAAGGTGGTGCGGGTCTGATGAGGCAGCCCGTAGATTAGATCCATGTTGACGCTGGAAAACCCCAGTGCCCGGCTGTATTGGGTCAGGTGTGCCGTCTGCTCCAGGCTTTGGACCCGTTTGACGGCTTGCTGGGTGGTGTCGTTGAAATCCTGCACGCCCATACTTACCCGGTTGAAACCCAGGTGGCGCAGGGTTTCAAGATGCTCGTCCGTGGTGACGCGCGGATCCACCTCGATGGAAATTTCAGCATCGTCGGCAAAGTTGTAGAGACGTTTGTGCTGCCCAAACAGGCGGCGCATCTGATCCGGGGTCAGGTAGGTGGGGGTGCCGCCTCCCCAATGGTACTGCACCACGGCATGGGTGTCGGGGGTATGGCTGGCCAGCATGTCGATTTCACGGCTCAGAAAGTCCAGGTATTTTTCGGCCTGTTCGGTTTGCCGGGTAATGACGACATTGCAGCCGCAAAACAGGCACCGCTCGGTACAGAACGGAATATGGGTATACAGCGACAACGGGGTTGACTGGTCCGGTTCGGCGGCGTTGGCTTCGTTTTGCTGGGCCTGGAATTGTTTGAGGGCCTGGGTGAAGGCATGGGGGCCAAACGAATCCGTCCAGTCGGGGACGGTTGGGTAGCTGGTATAGCGTGGGCCACTGGTGTTGTAGCGTTGCAGCAGGGCTTCGGGCACATGCAGGGCGGCTTTTTCAAAGCGGGGGGTCGTGGGGGCTGACGAAACGGAAGTAGGCATGGGCACGGAAGGCTCTGGGTAGTCTGGGTTGCTGGGGGCTTTAGGTAAAGCTTAGGTGAAGTTAGGTAAGGGCAAGGGTTTTGGTAGTGACTTTGGTGGTTGCTTTGACGGTATCCACCACCAGTTGCACATGCTCTGGGGGTGTCTGGGGCAAGAGGCCGTGGTTGACATTGAAGATGTAACCTTGCGTTCCACCCATCTCAACCATGGCCTGCGCCTCACGGGCAATGACGTCGGGCTGGGCAAAAAACAGGGTGTTGTCCAGGTTGCCCTGAATCGGTATGGGCCGGCCAATCAATCGGCGGGCCTCGTCCAGGGTATATTGGCCATCAAGGCTGATGACGGACGGCTCGGCTTGGCCCATCAGATCCAGTACATGGCCGCTGTTTTTGACATACAGGATGACCGGGACGGTCTCCTTGGGCAAGGCCGCGAGCAGGCGCTGGTGGTAGGGCAATACGAAAGTCTTGTACTGTTCGCGGCTCAACGTGCCGGCCCAGGTGTCAAAAACCTGTAGTACCTGGGCACCGGCCTCGATTTGGGCCAGCATATAGTCAATCAGGCAGTCGGTGAGCATGTCCATAAGCCGGTGCAGTGCCTGGGGCTGGTTGTACAGCCATTGGTGTATCAGCAGGTGGTGTTTCGACGTGCCGCCTTCGATCATGTAGCTGGCCAGTGTCCACGGGGCGCCACAAAAGCCAATCAGGGCCGTGTCAGGGTGGGCGCTTAGCTCGGTGCGCAGGCCCCGCAAAATCTCGAAAACAAAGCCCATGTCGGTTTCAATGTCTGGTTGTTTCAGGCGCGCCAGGTCGTCGACGTGGGCCAGGGGTTCGTGGAACTGTGGGCCGCCTTCGCCAAAATGCAGGCTCATGCCCATTGCTTCGGGCGGAATGAGGATGTCGCAGAACATGATGACGGCATCCACGCCAAACCGGCGCCACGGTTGTAACGACACCTCGATGGCATCGGCCGGGGTCTTGCACAGGCCCAGGAAGGTGGTTTTTTGGCGAATGTCCTGGTATTCGGGCAGGTAACGGCCGGCCTGGCGCATAAACCAGACGGGGGGGCGATCCAGGGTTTCGCCCCGGCATGCCTTGACCAGGCGGGGAGATGCGGTATTCGGGTCCACGGACGGCTCCTTCGACGGCGAGCCCTGTAAAACCATTCCCGTTACGGGGTACAGGCCTTCAATCCTGTGCAGGGCGCCAATAACTTGTGCAATGGTAACACAAAGCCGGTTGTCACACAGGTGCCCTCGATTATAGCTCTTGGGCGTGCTAGGATCAGCGCGTTAATCGCACAATCCCAGTTGAGACGAAGGAGATTGCTATGAAAACCAGTACAGCCCAAGCCCAATGGCAAGGCGGCCTGAAAGACGGCAGCGGCACCTTTAAAGGCGGCAGCGGAACCATTGAGGGGCCTTACAGCTTCCCGACCCGCTTTGAGAATGCCAGTGGCACCAACCCCGAAGAGCTGGTCGCTGCTGCCCATGCGGCCTGCTATTCCATGGCCCTGTCGGCCACCCTGGAAAAAGAAGGCTATGCACCCAAGCAGGTGCATACCACCGCCAAGGTACTGCTGGAGTTTGTGGACGGGGCCCCGGAAATTACCACCGTGGAGCTGACCACCGAAGCCCAGATTGGCGGTATTGACGACAGCACGTTTATGGAATATGCCGAGCTGGCCAAGAAGAACTGCCCCATCAGCAAGCTGTACAAAGGCGCGACCATCAAGCTGGAAGCCAAGCTCCTGCAACCGGCATAAGCCGTTTTCCGGGCACAAGGCCTTTTTCTGAAGGGACTTTGTGTCGGAAGCAATACTTGAGAAAGCCCCTGACGGAAACCATTTCCATCAGGGGCTTTTGTTGTTGATGTTGTCTCGGTTTAACTGCGAATCAGTCCGTCGTCGGCCTGGCCGTTTTTGGTGTCGCCATGCTCGTAGGTGGTTTCCAGCACCATGGTTTCCGACATCGTGGTCTCCGGCATCGTGGTGCCCATGCCGCGTTGTTCGTGGCGGGCCTTGTCGATACGGGCCGCCTCGATTCGTTCGACAGCCATGGCCACGGCCGCTTGCTGGGGTGGGGTATTGTCGTGGGCTGCCCGCTCAAAAACGGACAGGGTCCGATCGTAAATGGTTTCCACTTTTTTTCGGGCCACCTCAAGGCCTTCGCCCTTGATTTCCGAGGCCACCATAATCACGCCGCCGGCGTTGATCAGGAAGTCGGGGGCATACAGAATATGGCGTTGCTTGAGCACCTCGCCGGCCTCGTCGTTGAGCAGCACGTTGTTGGCTGCACCCGCCACAATGCTGACCGGCAGGTTGTGGGCCACCTGTGGTGTCAAAATACCGCCGATGGCGTTGGGCGAGAAAATGTCGGCCTCTACCGAAAAAATATCCCGGTTGCTGACGGTCTGGATCTGCGGAAACTCCAGCTTGGCCCGTTCCATGGCCTTGGGGTTGATGTCGGTCACTGTGACATGGCAGCCGGCATTGACCAGTTTTTCGAGCAGCATGAACCCGACCTTGCCGAGCCCTTGCAGGCTGATGCGCAGCCCCACCAGGTCGTCTCGGTTAAGCTGGTATTTGACGGCCGCCTTCAGGCCCATAAATACCCCGAGCGAGGTAAGGATGGCTGAGTCGCCCAGGCCGCCGTCCTGTTCGGCCAGGCCGGTAATCCAGGGGCAGGTTTGTCTCATGTGACGCAGATCGTCCGTGTTCGAGCCAATGTCGCCTGCCCCGATATAGGTGCCCCGAAGCTGGTTGATGCGCCGGGCAAAGGCGGTCAGCAGCTCCGGTGTTTTTTGTTCGGGGTGATCCAGCAGGACCACCGACTTGCCGCCCCCCAGGTGCAGGCCGGCCAGCGACGACTTGAAGGTCATGGCCCGGCTCAGGCGCAACACGTCAAACAGGGCGTCGTCTTCGCTCTGGTAGCTTTTCATGCGGCAGCCGCCCAGGGCTGGGCCCAGGGTGGTGTTGTGAATGGCAATAATGGCCCGTAGGCCGGTTTCCTTGTCGTGGCAAAAAACGACGTTTTCGTGTTCGAATTGCCGCAATTGCTTAAATATCGTCATCTCTGTAGCACCTTTGTTAGGGTGACGCGGTTTTTTGGGGAAGGGGTAAGAAGGATTACCTATGCCGGTCTCTTCGGCGAGGCGCCTACGATGGTAGGCCTGGGTCGCGATAGAGACGGTTGTCGTGGTGCCCCGGCTGCCGTTTGTGCCGATTGGGGATGGTGTAAGGCCCTCTGACAGATAAGGAGAAAATGGCGAGTGGCGAGTGGCCTGTGTCGTCTAAAGACGCCCATACCGTGTGTTCACTGAAGAAGTGGGGCTTCCCTCTATCAACTAAGTGTGCGGTGGTTCTGCGTGGCTTGATGGTGGTCTAGGGGTATCGGGAGTCGCAACACTTAAAGGGTGTCCAGTGTCGACGACAAGGGCGACACGAGAAACAGCGGAAGCAAGGGCATTACCACGTTTAAGCCCTCAAGATCATTATGATCGCTGTCAAGCAGTGCGTCAATCTTAGTGTAGTCACTACCCCCTTCAAACGGTGTATCGCTGTTTCCCCAGGCACCGGCGCCGCTGGCTTGCTGAGCGTGTTTGAGGGCTTCTAATGCTTGTTTTTTTTCGTTAAGAAGTTTTAAATTGTCCTTCAGGGCGCTATACCCTGCCCGAACCTGGGTTGCCCAGGGTTCAAAGGCGCAGTTTGGGGCGAACACCACAAAGGGCGTATCGGGGTAGGCGCGGCAGAGTTCGGGTCGGTCCTCCCAAATCTGGCACTTGTTGTCTTGGCCAATGTAGCGGCACTTGTAAAACACCACGTCGTCGGGTCCCCTAAAGCCGCTGTCCTTTTCGGCGGCCCGCAGGGTACGTTCCACCAGGCCGGCTTCTACCGCCCGGGCTGATTCATGGCTGTCGTAGGGCAAAAAAATCGTGAAGAAGTCGCGGGCAAAGGTTTCGCCGTTGGCGGCTTTTTCCAGCAGCTTGAAGTAGGGCACGCTCGGCGATGCCCCTCGGCAGCAGCAGCCCTGCATGTTGCATTTGGGCAGCGCTACTCCGGTAATGTCGGACCATAATTCGGCAGTCATAAAGCACAGTGTATGCGGTTTTACCGGTTAGGCCACCCCCTAGCCAGTGGACTTCAATCAAACGTCCTTCCTTTGTAACAACTTGGTAATGCTTTGGTGTTCGGAAGCAATTATATACTAATTATTTGTTTATTATATTAAATACTGATATAGCTTTGAGTTGATAGCGAGAATTTGCTTATGCTTCCTACCGGTCCAGGTGCTGGGTTCAACCAGCAGGCATTTATTGCCGCACAGCCTTCTTCTTTCCCATCGGCACCCTTCTTTTTTGCCCCGCCTCAATACGCCCTGTCTCTACCGAATGTTGGTGCCACGCAAGCTGTTCCACAAGCCTTGCCGCAGGCATTTGCCCTGAACCAGGCCCAGCCCCTTGCCACCACCAGTCAAGTTAACCAAGCCTCGGCATTGGCTCAATTTGAGTTGAACCAGGCGCGGGCACTAAATCAGGCCTTAACCCAGCAATATGCCACCAACCTCGACCAGCTCAGCCAAGACCAGCTGCGCAGTAACGCCGAAGCCTTGCAAGTCCGCTTCGAGGAAGGCGCCCAAAAAGCTACCAGCTTGCTCAGTACCTTGTCTGCCTTTCCCGTCGGATCGTCGGAGCGTCTGGCTGCATGGTACCCCGTGAGTTTGATGGCTATTGAAAGCGACAGCTTGAACAATCTTCAAAAACGGGTGGTAAGCCAGTTCACCAAGAACTTTTTTGCCAACCATCCCAACGCTGCTACTATTACCCAGTTGGTCGATGCCAAGGATCAGATTCGTGAGCAGAGCCTTGAAAGGTTGGCCGTCTCGAAGTGGCAGATGCAACAGGCGATAAATACCAACCAACCCAATAAGAACGTTGTCCTAAGTGATTTGTCTGGGATTGAGCTGCTGCAGCAACTTCTGGCCAATCAGCAAATCGACGAGCTTAACAGCCAATACCTGAAAGCAGTGTTTTCCGTGCATCCACAGTCGGCATCCATAAACCAGGTGATGGATTATGATATCCAGCTAAGCCAAGGTCGCCAAGCCTTGATAAACCAAATGCTGGCTGTGGCCAACCAGATTGTAGGTTTGCCCAAGCAGCAACGGAGGGCGCTGACAATCCTGCATTACCAGTTAAACAGTCAGGACAGTCGGTTGGAGTCGGCCCAACAGAAAAATAACATCGCGCTGCAACGGATTGTTCATGCCAACCATCCTCAGGCTGGTGAGTTGTTTAAGCTTTTTGACGAAATGGAAGCCCTTGTTCCCGAAATGGATCGTTACGGCCTGCTTTCCGACCAACTAAAAATTCAGCTGGTTCAACAGCCCGAAGGGCAGAATGTTACCGGCTTATACCTGTTAAACCAGATCATGGCCAATGAACAGGAAGGGGCTGAGTTGCTGGCCGGTGGTATAGACATGGCACTAAAAGCTGCCCTGTTGGTGAGTCCCTACGTACCGTTTTCAATGACCCTCGATGGGACGACCGTTAAGGAGCAAAACAGCTTCACCCCCATGCCCTACTAGGGTCGGGCGGCCCTCGTCTGAATTCCCGATTTGGCTTGATTGTTACGGAACGTAAAACCTTGTGGGCCGACCTGGTACAAGTCGACTTTATATTGTTTTTATATTTAAAAGAGATTAGACCATTGGGTCTGTTCATTGGGTATTTCCCATCAGCGCCCGTCCCGTTTCGTGTTGCCCCTGACCCATCACCGTGTACCTGGTGGATGCGTGTCCATGCGTCAACGCATTAGAAAAGCGTAAGAGCCCCCTATCACAGAGAGAGAGCCCCATTCGAGATGTTTCCGACGAATTTGTTATCTGGATTGACCCCCTCGACCACCAACCCGTTTGTACTGCCGTCGCCTGCCGCTTCGGCCGGCATCGCCACTGCGCAACCCATTTTCTTGTCGCCGTGGGTGTTTAATGGTATGGCCAACCCGTTGGCCGCTGCCCAGCCCCAGTTTACTTCGTTAAGCAGCCTGTCGGCCCTGGGTGGTACCGGGGTGGCTTCGACCCAGCAGGTTAGCCCGTCGAGTCAGCCGGCCATGACGTCCTCCGAGCAAATGATGGTGACGATGATGGTGATGATGATGGGCATGGTCATGGGCGCCTTGGGTGATAACGCCAGTGCCGATGTTCTGAAACCCATGCAGGCCATCATGGCCCTGTTGGGTGGTGGCTCCCTGATTGATACGGCCACCACAACCACTGCGGCAACCGAACTGGCCGGCAAAAGCGAGGCCGAGCTGACGCAGCTGGGTGATTCGCTGGACAGCCAGATTGAAGCACTGGACAAACAAATTGAAACGGCCGGTGGCCGCCCCTATTTCGGTAACCCGAATGCCGGCCTAGACAAGGCCGATGTGACCAGCGTGCTAAAGCTGGACTTGCAGCAGAAGCAATTGGCCTACAAACGCCAGTTGGTAGGCAACCAGCTTAAGCGCTTGTCCTTCGGCAATCATCCGCAGGCCGACGAGATTGACGCCCTGTTGGACAAAAGCGATGCCCTTGCTAAGCAACGCCTGGCCTTGGCCCAAAAATCAGCTCAAACTTTCCTAAAGTCCTTGGACTACGAGGAAGCCAGCCCAGAGGCTTTGGCTGCCCAGGCTGCGGTTGCCAAGCTGGCGACCCAGGACCAAGGGTTGAAAAACGAGTTGGGTAAACTTAACAGCACGTTTATTGGTATTAAATTTGCCGATCATCCTCAGGCTGACGAGATTGCGACCAGTCGTAAACGCACCGATGCGTTGGGCGATAAGCGCTTGGAAATTGCCAAACAAAGCGTCAGCCTGCTTGAGCAAGGGTCTAAGCTTGATCCCGAATCGTCTGAGGCCAGAGCCCTTCAGGCTCAGATTGCCGACTTGCAAACGACCGACAAGGATCTGCAGTGGCAGGCCGAATTGGAAGCCATTAACCTCAAAAAGCTGTTGTACAGTGACCATCCCCAGGCTGCCCAGCTGAACCGGTATTATGACAAGATCGAATCCATTGCCCCGCAGCGGCTGCAATATGCCAAGCTGGTCAACCAGTTCTTCCAGGCTCTCTCCAAGCTGGATCAGGATGATCCGCAGGCTGCCCTGCTGCAGCAGATGATTACCATGGTTCAGTTGCTCGATGGCCAGTTAAAACCAGCCAATGAAGCTGCTGAACAAGGTATTACCGATATTCTGGGTGACGCCCTGAAGACCGACAATCTGTAAGGACCGTTTTAAGCCGAATTGCCCTGAGGATAGTCCAGTGTCAGCAAGCTATCAGTCTTGTGGGGGCTTTGATGTAAAGAAATATTAAATATTGCCCTCTTAAAGAAAATTTATATCAACTGGATGTTTTTATTTTATTAAGATCTTTTTGTGGATAGGCAGATTCGTTATCCCTTCAGCGACTGACAGGATAGTTAAGGCGACACCAGACACCAATGTTTCCAACGGCATCAACGGGCATGTACCCTTCACAGCAATCCCCTTACGGGTCACCAACCGGGTTTGGTGCCCCCAGCAGTGCCACAGGCTATGGCCGGTCGACCGGGTTGTCCTTTGTCGACAGCCTGCTGGGCGGCTTTTCCCAGCAATCGGCGCTGCAGCTGGATATGCTCAACAACATGGTGCCCGGTGCCCAAGTGGGGGCCGATTTTGGGGCTGGGTATCCCAGTATGTCCGGCGGCGGCGGTGGCGGTTCAGCGGCTGCAGCCGGTGATCCCACGGCTACCATGTACGAACTGCAAAGCCTTATCCAGCAGCGATCGGCTCAAATCCAGCAGGCCACCCAAGGGCAGTTCCAGATACAAACCCAGCTGACCCAGTTGCAGCAACAAAATTTGGGGGTCGAACCCGGTTCGGCCCAGGCCCAGGCGATTGGTGCCCAGATTACCGCCGTGATGGTGGGCATGACCACCCAGAAAATCAACACCCACTATGCCGAGTACGACCGGCAGGAGTTGGCCAACGATTACAATTACCTGGGATCGCTGCTCAATGTGATTAACGGTCAGCCACAGAACCCCATGGCCCAGCAGGCCATGCAGCTGGCTTCGGCCTACGCCATGAACCTGACGTCGCGCGCCGAGCTCAGAAGCCAGCTTGGCAATGCCGCGTCCATCCAGTCGGACGTGGCCCCCGGTTCGCCTGAAGACAACCAGCTGATGCAACTGGCGGCCCAGACCGATGCCCAGTATTCCCAGCTGGAGCTGGAGCGTCAGCAAATCCAGATGCAGCTCGGTCAGATGCTGCCGGGTGTTGCGCCTCCCGAATACGCCACCCAGGGCGATATTTTGCGCCAAATGGGTTTGGCTTCCTCCATTGCCTACCTGGCTCGCCTGGACGATCAGGTTCGGCTCGTCAACCAGAACGGGGCTCAGATGGGTGGGGTGGTTGTCTCCCTCCAGGCTCAACTGGCCACGCTGGATCCCGGCTCCGATCAGGCCAAGGCCCTGCAGGAACGTCTTAATACGATTAACCAACTGGGCTTGTCCAGCCAGAACCAGATTGCACATATCAATACCATCAAACAGGTGGTTTCAGCCAACCTTCAGGCCGACATGGCCAAGGAAAACGCCATCGCCTCGCTTCGCAACAGCCCGATGGCGGCCCAGTTGGCCCAAATCCAGACCCAGAACAGCATGGTCAACAGCACCCGCATGAGCCTGCTGAATTTGCTGGGCACGAACTACACCATACTCGGTGGCCTTGATCCCAGCTCGGCCGAAGCGGCCAGCGTGACGGCCCGCCTGCAGCAGATTCAGGCCATGGAACAACAGCAAAGCTTGCAGCAACAGCAATTGCACCAGCAGTTTGTGGCCCTGGCCCAAGGGGGGCAGGCTGGCGTTCAGGGCGCAATTCAGGGCGCAATGCCCCCGGTTACCGTCCAGCAGCAACCCCAGCCTCAGCCGAACACCACCACCGTGCCACCGACCCAAGCGCCTGTGGTTGCTCCGTCTGGTGGCATTACCAGCGAAGCCGGGCTGATGGCGGCCATACAATCCCTGCTTGCAGCCAGCTAATTGGGGCTAGGGTAACACGTTAACCGCCTCAGGGCGGGTCCCGGGTTTGCCTTCCAAGTGGTTCAAAAAGACGCGTTGGCTGGGGTAGGCAAAATCAATATCGTCGTGCTGGGCAAAGGCCAGCAGGATGTCTTTCCACAACAGCTCCTTATCGCCGCGCCGTTTTCTGGGTTCGGTCAGGTAGCGAATGGTCAGCATCACCCCGCTGTCCTTAACCGAGACATACACCCGCGGCGAGAGGTTGTTGTAGAAGATCAACATCTTGCGGGCGGCCTGCTTTACGCTGCGTTCGGCCTGGGTGCTTAAATGCAGGGTGTGTTCCTTGGCCATGGCTTCAAGCAGGCCCTGAGCCTTTTGCCAATCGCTTTCAAAGGTGACGAGTACGCCGAGTTCGTCCCAGATGTACTGGAACCCCTGGGTGTAGTTGGCCAGGGGCAGGCTGAACACGGAGCCGTTGGGCACATGGATGATGCGGCCCGTGCTTTGATCGGCGTCGACCCAGTTTCCTACCTCCATCAGGGTAAACATAAAAAAGCGCTGGTCGATGACGTCTCCGCGGTGGGCACCGATTTCCACGCGATCCCCTACTTCAAAGGGTTTGCGCCAGGCAATGAAGGCCCAACCGGCCAAATCGGTAATGGGTTGTTGCAAGGCAACGGCCATACCGGCCGAAAACAGGCCGAGGAAGGTGGCCACCGATTCGATACCGCTAAACCATGTTCGGGCGACCAGCAGGGCGCCCAGGATAAAAAACACATGGCTGAGCGACTTGTTCCACCGGTAGGCCACGGTGGCATCTTCGGTATGGCGCAGGACAAACCGCCGCACAAACAGCAGGGTGATCCACAGCCCAAAGACAATGACGAACGACGTCAACAGCTTCAGCTGAATGGGGACGGAAATGCCGAAGGTCTGGTTGATGAAGAGCGAAAAATCTCTTGGGTAAAGAATCATGGCGGGCAAGGCGGTTGTTTGGCAGAAACAGAGGGGCTAGGCGCCGGGCTTATGGGTCTCAGACTCCGGGGCGGTGTGTAGCAGGTACCGCAGGGCAAACAGCCCCATGCTCAGGCCTAGTGCCATTAACAACTGGTTAATGGTGGGCAGGGTTGGCGGCAGGCTGATACAAAAGGTGAGCAGTCCCACGATGCCAATCAGCAGACTCGAGACGAGCAGCGCCGACGAAACGGTCTGGCGGGGCAAGAGCTTGGTGGCAGAGGACGCGTTGTTAATGGGCCTGGTGTCGCGCATGGTTTGCACAGCCTCGGTAATCGCGGCCCGTAGGCTTCGAAGGGTACGCATGGCATGCAGTGACACCGGGCCGGTCGCGTCGGTATCGGGTGCAAAGCGGGGTGTGGGCTTGCTGGCCGTTGCTTCGGGCAAAACGGTGTCCGTGGCAGGGAGGGGCGGTGTGGTGGGTTTAATGTCTGCGTCGGCTTTGGGGCTTCGGCGTTTCAAATCACGGGCCTTTTTGCTTCGTACGGTTTTGGTGTATTTTTGCGGCAGCTTGGGGCTGCTGTCGTAGGTGTCGACGTCCGTTCGGTCACTGTTGGCTTGAGGGGGGCTGGAGACGGCAACCGTATCGGTGGCGGGTGGCGGGGATTCGGTTTGGATTCCACTGTTGGGTTCAGCCTGTGGTTCAGTTTGAATGTTCGGGACTGGCGGCAACGGCTCGCCTTGGGGTGGGCGAACCGGCTGGGCGGTTTTATTGGGCCGGGGCGGGGTCAGGCGAAGATCCTGGTCCGCTTCAGTAGCATCTACGGCCAGTGCCGACTGGGCACTGAGCAAGTGTTTTAAGCCAACAAATTCTCGACGAGACCGTTTCATACATCGG